>JBFYZW010000415.1:0-24108 GCA_041309305.1 Deltaproteobacteria bacterium
GCGGGCCGCGGCTCCTGGTCGCCGGCCCGCTGCTGACCGCCCCCGGCGGTTACCCGGTCGACCTGTTCGGCACGGCGAGCGTCGAGCTCGGCCTGGTCGTCGAGGTCGCCTCACCGGTCGCCGCGCGCGCCGCGGTCCGCCGGCTCGCGGCCGAGGGCGTCGATCTGATCAAGGTCGCACTACAGGAGCAGAGCTACGCCGGCGCGCCGCTGCCGCTCTTGGACCGCGACGTGCTCGCGGCGCTGGTCGACGAGGCGCACCAGCAGGAGCTCCGGGTCGCAGCGCACGTGATCACCAACGCCGCGACCGCCGCCGCACTCGACGCCGGCGTCGACCTGCTCGCCCACGTCGCGCTCGAGCCGCTCGACGAGGCGCTGGTCGACCGGCTGCGCGCCACCGGCACCGTGGTGGTGCCAACCCTCGAGGTCTTCGCCGCGCAGCTCGGCGGCGCGGCGCTGCGCGGGCGGCTCTTCGCCCCCGGTGCCGGCGTCGCCCTCTCGCCGGCGGTCCGCGCCGATCTCGAGCGTTACCTGGCCGAGGAGGCACGCGGTGGGCCGACGCTGCCGCCCTTCTTCGCCCGCGGCCTCGAGCGCGCGCGCGTCACCGCCGGCGTCGCGGCCGCGCGGGCGAACGTCGCGCGGCTCGCCGCGGCCGGCGTCCACCTCGGTTTCGGCACCGACAGCGGCCCGTGCCTGAACCCGCACGGCTCACCGCTCGCTGAGCTCGAGCGGCTCGCTGAGGCCGGCGTCCCACCACAGGCCCTCCTCGCGCTCGCGACCCGCGGCGGCGCGCGGGCGCTCAACCTGCACGACGCCCTCGGCCTCGTCCGCCCGGGCTTCCGCGCCGACCTCATCGCCGTCGATGGCGACCCGCTCACCGACCTCGGCGCCCTCGGCCGGGTCCGCCTGGTCATGATCGACGGCGTGCTCCAACGCCCCGCGGACAGCGTTTTCGATCGACTTTTCGGGTTCCTCCGCCTGGCCTTCGCGTCGCGCTGAAGGCCGCCGGCCCTGCGGTAACAGATTGAATAATCTGGTTTTTTCGACCAGGCGCCGGACGCTTATCATTATATACGCGTATCTATGAGTGTGTAGTTTTTGAAATTGAGTGTTGACAAATGCGTAATGCAGCGTAGACTCGATCATGCGTACACAACCTACCGATGGAGGGACGCAGATGGCAGCGGATCGATACTCGGGCGGGCGGATCACGCGGGCGGCGGACGGCCTGATCGGCGGTGTCTGCGCCGGGTTGGGGCGCCACCTGGGCGTGAGCCCGAACCTGCTCCGCCTGGCCTGGCTGGTGGCGGTGTTGTTCTTCGGCACCGGGTTGCTCGTCTACCTGGCGCTCTGGTGGATCATTCCGCACGAGCAGCGCGTGCCGATCGAGCCGACGGTCTGGCGGCGGAACGGCAAGGGCAGCTACACCCCGCCGCTCCGGCGCACCGGCACCGATCGGAAGGTGCTCGGCGTCTGCGGCGGTGTGGCGCGGCGCTTCGGTCTGGATCCGAGCCTGGTGCGCCTCGGGACGCTGGCGCTGGCGACGTTGAGCCTGGGCCTGGTGGTCGTCGCGTACCTTCTGGCCGCGATCTTCATCGACGGCCCTGAGGAGCGCGCGGTGCGCGTGACCCCGGTGGAGCTGTGAGGCCGAGCGGAGGGCTCGGTCGGCGTGAACCCTTTCGCGAGAGGAGCGGCAGATGAGCAACAAAGGTTTCTTCGCCCGGTTGGCGGATCTGTGGCGGGGCATCTGGGGCGTGAAGCTCAGCGACGCCGAGGCACGCAACGCGGAGGCGGTCTACCACAACGCGATCAACGACCACGTCGGCCACCACGATCGGCTGAAGGAGGCGCTGGCGCGCCTGGTCTACCTGCGCAACCGGATCGACGCCGAGCTGCGTGAGCGGACCAAGGACCTCGGCCTGGTCGACGGCGCCTTGACCCGCGCCGCCCAGGCGCAGGACGACGCCCGAGCGCTGGCGCTGCTGCGCAAGAAGCGCCAGCTGGAGCAGGAGACCGAGCGGCTCGGCCAGGAGCTCGCCGGCCTGAGCCGACAGGCGGAGAAGGCCAAGGAGGGGCTGCTGCAGCTGCAGCAGGCGATCCGGCGCCTGAAGGAGGAGCGCGCCGAGATGCTGGCGCGCAAGGCGCACGCCCTCGCCCGGCGCGACGCGCAGCAGGCGCTGCAACGGCTGAACGACACCAGCGATCTGCTCGGCGCCGTCTCGGCGCTCGACAACGTGCGGGAGTCGATCCTCCGCCTCGAGAACGAGGTCGGCATCGAGGAGGAGACCCCGACGCTGCCCGGCGAGGTCTCGCTGCGCGAGCTGCGCCGCACCGCCGAGGAAGAGGCCGACCGCGAGGCGCTCGCCGACCTGAAGGCGCGCCTCGGCCTGATCGTCGAGTCGCCGGCCGACGAGCTGAACAGCGCGACCGGCAAGTCCCTCGGCCCGGCGGAGGAGGCGCGCGCCGTCACCACCGCGCCGGCGAACTGAGGAGGCGACGATGACCAACCGAACCCTGGGCTTCGCGCTCACCCGACCGCGCGTGCTGGTGCCCGGCCTGCTCGGCGTCGCGCTGCTCGCCGGCCACGTGTCGCTCTTCTTCGGGCTCGGCTTCACGGCGCTGGCGCTGTGGCAGCTCCTGCGCCTGGCCAGCGACCCGGCGCTCGACGATCTGCTCCGCCTGCGCCGGGACAAGGAGCGGCACCAGATCCGCCGGCTGCTCTTCCCGGCCGAGCGGGAGGAGATCCTCGCCCTCGACCGCTACGCCGCCCGCCTGGCCAGCGCCGGAGCCGACGGCACCCTCGGCCAGGAGGTGATGAGTCGCGCCTGGGAGATTGTCCGCGAGGCCGGCGGAGAGGACGCGAGCACCGCGCTGCGCGTCCTGCGCCACGGCCTGCCGACGATGAGCGAGCCGCAGCGCGGCGCCACCTCGGCCCTCGCGTCGCGCATCGACCGCGAGCTCGACATCCTGCGCGCCGCGCGCCGCGAGGTCGACAGCCTCGCCGAGCTCGACGTCGCCGAGCTCAGCTCGAGCCCGCCGCCTCAGGCCGAGCGCGCGTGCGAGGCGAGCTCGGCCTGAACCCCGGCGCCGAGCTCCTCGGTGACGTAGGGCAAGAAGACGGTGAAGGTGGTGCCGACCCCGACCTTGCTCTTCAGCTCGATGCGCCCGCGGTGCGCGTGCACGAAGTTGCGCACGATCGACAGGCCGAGCCCCGTGCCGCCGAACTCCCGCGTCGAGCTGTTGTCGACCTGATAGAAGGCCTCGAAGACGCGCTCCAGCTTGTCCTCGGGGATGCCGATGCCGGTGTCGCTGACCTGGATGCGCAGCATCCGGTTGCGCTCCGGCTCGAAGATGTCATAGCGCCCCCGCTCGTTCGGCTGGACGGCGTAGAGATCGACCATGATCTTCACCGTGCCCTGGGGCGGGGTGAACTTGACCGCGTTGCCGAGCAGGTTGGTGACCACGCGCCGGATCTTGTCCGGGTCGATCCAGATCGGCTCGACCTCCGACGCCACCTCGGTGACCAGCCGCAGGTTCCGTTTGGTCGCCTGCGGCGCGACGTCGGTGAGCGCCAGGCGGATCACCTCGCGCGGATCACTCAGCGCCTTCTGCATCAGGACGTTGCCCGACTCGATGCGCGACAGGTCGAGCACCTGGCCGATCAGGTTGAGCAGGCTCTCGCCCTTCTCCAGGATCGTGCCGACGTAGTCGCGCTGCTCGGCGGTCAGCTCGCCGGCCATCCCCTCGAGCAACATCTCCGAATAGCCGATCACCGAGGTCAACGGCGTGCGCAGCTCGTGCGACACGGTGGCGATGAAGTTCGACTTGAGCCGATCGAGGTCCTTGAGCTTGTCGTTGGCGGTCTTCAGCGCCTGGTTCGAGCGCTCCAGGTCCTCGAACGCGGCGCCGATCGAGGCGATGTGCAGCTTGGCGGTCACCTGGGCGCGGTAGCTGGCGTGGATGATCACCCCGAGCACCTTGCCGATGTGGTCGATCACCTTGTGGATCGTCGCGTCGTCGGCGCGCGGGATCTGGCGCTGGTACTGCGCCAATGTCTGCAGGCTGAGCTGCGGCTCATAGGTCTTCAGCTGCTCGGGGGGACTCGTCAACGACGTGGGCGCGTACGGGCCGAAGATCAACCGCCCGACCAGCAGCCCCTCGTAGACCAGCGGGACGATCTTGTAGCGCAGGCCGCTGAAGCAATCGAGGGTCTGCACCGAGGAGTCGGCGGCGAGGGGGCTGGTGCGGATCGCGTTGACCAGGTTGGTGCACAACACCTGAGTCGGGTGGACGGTGAACAGGTAGCCGCAATGCTCGCCGGTCGACGCCCGGGTGTCGGCGATCTTGTGCCCGTCGGCGTCGAAGACCTTGATGCCGATGGCGTACAGCTCGCTGAACGTGCGACAGACCTCGCGGAAGCCGTCGATGTCGAGCAGCTCGGCCAACGCGGGGCTCTCGTCGAGCACGGACGTGGTCATCGACTACCTCCCAGGCCGTCGGGCGCCGTCCCGGCTTGCTGCAGGTCGCCGAACAACGCGGTGAGGATCTCCGCGCGGGTACACTGGTAACGGCGGAAGAAGTCGCCGCGCCGATCGAGGTCTTGCAGCACGCGGTCGAGCAGCCCGAGCAACGTCTCGACCACGCCCTCGCCGCGGATCGCCACTGCGGCGTAGATCGGCTCGGCGCCCCGCTCCCGCAGCTGCTCGAGCTCGGCGTCGGAGCGGATGTCGGGCAGGTCGCGCTTGTTGAATTGAATGACGATCGGCAGGGTCTCCGGGTCGAGGTTGTTGTCGGTCAGGTACTGACGCATGCCGCGCCAGTACTCGTTGTTGACCTTCTTCATGCTCAGCTGGCTGTCAGCGACGAAGACCACGCCGTCGGCGCCGGCGAGGACCAGCCGACGGGTCGCCGCGTGCACCACCTGGCCGGGGACGGTGAACAACTTGAGCTTGATCGCGTAGCCGGAGCGCAGCCGCGTCGTCAAGGGCAAAAGGTCGAAGAACAGCGTCCGGTCGTCGGCGGTGTCGAGCTCCATCAGCCGGCCGCGGACCTCGGGCGCGGTCAAGCGGTGGATCGCCTGCAGGTTGCTGGTCTTACCGCTCAACGGCGGGCCGTAATAGACCAGCTTGAGGGCGATCTCACGCTGCGCCGAGTTGAACTGCACGGCCGGAGAATAGCGGCAGCCGGGCGGCGATGTCCATGGGAGCGCTCAGGTTGGGCTGTCGGTCAGCGCGTCGCTCGCCGCCCGCCGGCGCGCGGAACGAGCCGAGACGATGCCGCCGACCAGGTCGTAGTCGCTCGCCTGAGTCACGCGCACCCGGACGACGTCGCCCGGGGAGGCGGTGCCGGCGTTGATGTAGGTCACGCCGTCGATGTCGGGCGCCTGGCCGCGGTGGCGGCCCTGGAGCAAGAGATCGGTCTCGCTCGACACCCCCTCGACCAGCACCTCGAGGGTGCGCCCGACCAGCGCCCGCTGCTGGACGCGGGAGACTCCCCGCTGCAGCTCCATCAACCGGTTGCGCCGCTCGAGCGCGACCTCGGGATCGACCTGGCCGGACATCGTCGCCGCCGGCGTGTCCTCCTCGGGCGAGAAGGTGAAGACGCCCATCCGCTCGAAGCGGGCCTCCTCGACGAAGGCGCACAGCTCGTCGAACTCGGCCGCGGTCTCGCCCGGCAGCCCGGTGATGAAGGTGGTGCGCAACGTCAGGTTCGGGATGGTCTGGCGCAGCCGGTGGATCAGCTGCCGCGTCGCCGCGCCGCCCTTGCCGCGGCGCATGCGGCGTAGGATCGGGTCGGCGATGTGCTGCAGCGGGATATCGAGGTAGGGCAGGACGTGCAGTGACGAGGCCATCACCTCCATCAGCTCGTGGGTCAGCCCCTTGGGGTAGGCGTACAGGCAGCGGATCCAGAACGGGTGCTCGGTCCGCTCGCCGATCTGGTTGAGCGCGCGCAGCAGCTCGGCCAGGGTCTGCCGCGGCCGCAGGTCACGGCCGTAGGCGCACAGATCCTGGGCAATCAGGTTGATCTCGACCGTGCCGTCCTGGGCCAACCGCTCGACCTCGGTGACCACGTCGGCGATCGGTCGCGAGCGCTGCGCGCCGCGGATCTTCGGGATGATGCAGAAGGCGCAGGTGTTCGAGCAGCCCTCGGCGATCTTGACGTAGGCGGAGTAGAGCGGCCAGGTGCGCACCCGCGGTGAGTTGGCGGTGATGGTGAAGTCGGGATCGGGGATCGACACCGTGCGCGCGACGCCGGGCTGCGGGTCGTGGCGATAGGGGATGAGCGCCGAACGGCCGACCGCCCGCGGCCGCAGGTGGCCGCGCTCGCGCTGGTGCCCGACCCCGTCGGGCGCCAGATCACCGAGGATCGGCAGACGGCCGCGCTTGGTCACGCTGCCGCCGGCGAGCAGCGTGCCGATCTGCTCGAAGTTGCCGGTGCCGAGGAAGTGATCGATCTCCGGGATCTCGCGCGCCAGCTCCGGCGCGTAGCGTTGGCTGAGACAACCGGCGACGACCAGCGTCTTGCACTTGCCGTCGCTCTTGAAGCGCGCCAGCTCGAGGATCGTGTCGACCGACTCCTCCTTGGCCGAGTCGATGAAGCCGCAGGTGTTGACGACGATGACCTCGGCGTCGCCGGGATCGTCGACGATCTGGAAGCCGTCCTGCACCAGGTGGCCGAGCATGACCTCGGAGTCGACCCGGTTCTTCGGGCAGCCCAGCGAGACGAAGTGGACGGTGCGTGCTCTGCTCATGGTCGGTGCCTTCTCCTACCCCTTGGCGCTCGGCCCCGTGTCGCGGCCGAGGTGCCGCCAGGCCTCACACTCGGGCCCGAGCTCGGCCAGCCAGTACTCACTCTCTGGATCGTTGTCCTGCCGACGCAACCGCTCGAGCTCCCGCTCCGCCTCGCCGCGCGACTCGCACACCAGGCGGGTCACCGGCTTGCGCTCGCGCGCCGAGCAGACCGCGTAGCGGACGACGATCATCGCTCCTCCAGCGGCAGATCGATCTCGCCCGGCCGCACCGTCGACTCGGCGACCCCCTCGAAGCCCTCGAGGCGCCGGTCGTGTCCCCAGGCGGCGTCGAAGAAGGCGACGCGCAGATCGGTCAGGGGCTCGGCCCAGGCCGGATCGCAGACGTAGCGACGCAACGACGGCCGCAGCGTCACGACGGCGAAGCCGTGCGGGACATTGAGGCGCAGCGTCCGACCGACCGCGAGCTGCACCTCGAAGGCGAGGACGCGGGCGAAAGCCTGCAGATAGGCGCCGGCGACGGCGCGCTGGACGAAGCAGACCCCCTGCCCGCCGGCGAGCAGGCTCTGCCCGCGGTGGCCGGCGTAGCCCTCGCCGCGGCCGACGTAGGTCATCTGCACGCGCGAGGCGAGCCGATGGATCAGCTTCTCCTGCTGGCGGCGGACCGCGGTCGGCTCGCCGCCGAAGTCGAGGGTGGCGAGGTCGTCGGCCACGTCGAGGTAGCCGGCGCAGACGTGCGCCTTGAACAACGGCGCGTTGTAGTCGATCTGAACCCCACTGACCGTACCGCCGGCGGGCGAGAGGCCGCACGGCTGGTTCCAGGCGAACACGTCGCCGCGGGCGAAGAGGAGCGGCTCGGAGGCCCCCTCGACGTCGACGACCAGCTGCTCGCCCCGTTGCGCCCGGAGCGACGCGCGGTGCGTGAAGGCCAGCTCACCGTCGGGGGAGAAGAAGCCGACGCCCCGGCGACCGACCTCCTTGAAGCTGACCGTGGTGCGCACGAACAGCTCGCGACCCTCGCGGTAGCGGGGCTGGTCGATGGCGCGCTGCAGCTCCTTCGGCGATCGCGTGATCAGGCCGTGCTCGACCAGCTCCTCCGGCGTCGTCGCCGGCGTCACCGCCGGCAGCGCCGCGAACAGGGCGCGCGCCTCGGGATCGATGATCTCGCCGCTCTGCCGATCGACCCGCGCCGCGTGGGCGAAGCCACCAGAGAGGACCATCTCGCGCAGACGATCGATCGCCTGGCGACTGAGCTCGACCTGTTTGGCGACTAGCGTGGCGCTCACCGGCGGGTCGATACCGCACCGCCTGGCGCTTGGCAACCGCACACGGTCGGGGCGGGATGCAAACGCGACGAAGGTTGTCAAGGGCTGAGCCGCGCCGGGCCGACGGGCCGCCCGCTGCCCTTGCGGCGCGACGGCCGCGAGCGCATATAGGGCTGGCGCTCGAGGTCACGCCGCCCCCGGCGGCGCCTGACAGGAGAGAAGCGATGGGACTCGGAACAACGGAGCTGCTGCTCATCATCCTGGTCGCGTTGATCCTCTTCGGCGGCTCGCGCATCGCCGGCCTCGGCCGGGGGCTGGGCGAGGGCCTGCGCAACTTCCGCGAGGCGATGCGCGGCGACGAGCCGAAGCCGGCCAAGGTCGAGAAGCGGGCCGAGGAGAAGAGCGCGCCGGCGACGGGCGGAGAGACGCGCGAGAGCTGATCGATGGCCGACGACCGGATCCGCGGCATCGCCGCCGACGAGAGCGGTGGCGCCAAGAGCCGCACCCAGCGCCTGGTCGAGCTGTTCCAGCGCCAGGCCGACGGCGCCGGCGCCGGTGGCGCGCCGGCCGACGCGCGCGCCGCGTTCGTCGCCCAGGTGCAACAGCTCGACCGCGCCAGCGCCGGACAGTGGAGCGCCGCGGCGGTCGACCAGCTCTACCGCCTGGCCGGCGAGGCGTTGACGCTGGCGGAGAAGGCGGCGCTCGCGGCCCTGCCCGACAACCCGTTCGGCCAGGCACAGCAGGTCGAGGCGCTGCGCTCGCAGCTGCACCAGCTGCTGGTCAGCCTCAACCCGCCGCCCGAGATCGTCGCCTCGCCAGCGTTCTACGAGCTGATGGAACAGCTCCGCCCCCGGACCGGCAAGCCCGAGGAGAGCGACTTCAGCCGCCAGAGTCAGATGAAGGGCAAGGTGCGGGCCGACGTCCTCAACCGCCAGGTGCACGACGCGGTGACCGATGCGGACCGACGCGCCGCGAAGCAGCGGGTGCAGCGCCTGAGCGAGGCCGGCGCGAACCAGACGACGGTCGAGCACGCCGCGCGCACCCTGGCGCAGCTCGCCCGGGCGTTGAAGAAGAAGACGCGCAAGAAGCTCAAGCCGGGCGAGCTGGACGAGGTCGAGGACAGCGCGCCGGTCGCGACCGCCGAGGAGATCAAGGAGCTCGCCGACGCGGCGCTCGAGGTGATGAAGACCCTGCGTGAGGAGCTGGCGCCGAAGTGGGCCCCGGCGCAGCAGCCCTGGTTCATCAACGCCGCCGACAACGAGGTCTACGCGATCATCCTCGCGGTCGTGCCCAAGGAGCTGTTCGCCGAGACCGAGGCGTGGGGTGAGATGCAGAACCTGCGCGCCGGGCAGGAGGTCTTCTCGCTGCGCGCCGCCGACAAGACCGCCGAGGCGCTGCGGCGCAAGTGACGCGGCTCAACCGGCGCGCCGGTGTCCCTCGATCTCCTCGACCCGGCGGGCGACGTCCGACGTCGCGTGGCGCAGGATGCGCAAGATCTCGTCGAGGTGGCGGAGCTTGTCGAACAACGGCTCGAGGCTGGCGCGCACCTCCTCGCGGAAGGCGTCGAGCGAGTCGACCTGCTGCGCCATGGTCGCCAACCACTCGAGCGACTTGTGGCGTACGCTGAGCAGCAGATCGATCTTTGCGTCGATGCCATCCAGGCGCGCCTCGAGTCGGCCGATGCTCTGCTGCAGCTCCTCTGGCTTGTTCATGCCCCGAGCCTAGCACGCACATTTGCCTACACCCAAAATTCCGGCTCTTGCCTGGTGCGGCAGCGGCTTGATAGGTCCAAGGAGTGTCTGGGCTGACGCCAACCACCGCGGCCGAGCTGGCGAGCGTTCCGGTGTTCCCCCTGCCCACGACCGTCTTCTTCCCCGGCATCGTCATCCCGCTGCACATCTTCGAGCCCCGCTACCGGCGCATGGTCCAGGACACGATGGCCGGCGAGCAGCTGCTCGCCATCGCGATGATCGTCCCGGGCGACGAGGAGAACGAGCGGCCGTCGCTCAGCACCATCGCCGGGGTCGGGCGCATCATCCACTGCGAGAAGCTGGTCGGCGGGCGCTACAACATCCTGGTCCACGGCTTCGCCCGCGGCGAGCTGGCCGAGGAGTTGCCCTGCCCGGAGGGCTACCGCCGCTTCCGCGTCCGCCTGCTCCCCGCCCCCGACGAGCGCGCGACGTCGGCGGCGCGCGACGAGCTGAGCCGGCTCGAACGATCGGTCTGGAGCCTCTTGGCCCGCAGCCAGACGACCGACGCCCAGCTGGCCGAGGTCGTGCGCTCGACGCCCGATCCGGTGCAGCTCGCCGACATCCTCGCGGCCACGGTCATCCCCGACCCGAACACGCAGCAGGAGATCCTCGCCGCCGCCGACCTGCGCCTGCGCCTGGCGATGGTCAACGACGCGCTGGCCGGGGTCCTGGCGACCAGCGGAGAGCTCCCGCCGGAGGCGCGCGCCAATTGAGCTCCGCCGCTCAGGTGCGTTTGTCCCGCCGATCGGCTATGTCCCGGATGACGAGCCGTGGAGGTCTCGTGCTGCACCGTCATCGTTTCGCAGACCAGGAGCTGCAAACAGGCCTTCGCCGCCGGCGAACCCTGGTTTAGACTGGAGCCGCCCGTCAGGGCGCCCCACCAAGCCCAAGGAGGCGTTCATGAAGTTGATCGTCAAGGCCCGGCACATGAACCTGTCCCCCGCGTTGAAAGAGCACGCCGAGGAGAAGCTGGGTGACGCGATCAAGAGGATCTTCGATCGACCGGCGACCACGCTCGAGGTCGAGCTGGCCGAGCTCGGCCACAGCGACGACGGGCTGAACAAGCAGTGCCGCGTCACCGCCTTCTTGCCCAAGGGCAAGACGATCAACATCTCGGAGATCAGCGACGACATGTACAAGTCGATCGACCTGGCGCGCGACCGGCTGGTGCTGCAGGTCAAACGCCAGCGGGCCAAGCGCCGGGTGACCGGCCGGGCGCGCAAGGACGCGGGCAAGAAGCGCGCCGCCACGGCGCGGCGCAGCCTGACCGATCAGTAACGCGAGCGCCCGCCGCGCCGCGCTCGAGACGCTCATCCGTGTCCCCCCCACCGTTCATTGTCCTCGGCGCCGGCCTGACCGGCCTGGCCGCGGCGTCCCGGCTCGGCGGTGAGGCGCTGTTGCTCGAGCGCGAAGCCGAGGTCGGCGGGCTTTGCCGGACCCGGGTGGTCAACGGGTTCCACTTCGACTGCACCGGCCACTGGCTTCACCTCGCCGCCCCCGACATGCGTCGCTGGGTCGAGGAGCTCTGGCCCGACGCGCTGGTCGAGCTCGACCGGCGGGCCGAGATCCACCTCTACGGCCGGCGCACCCCCTACCCGTTCCAGGCCCACACCTACGGCCTGCCGAGCGCGGTGATCGCCGACTGCCTGCTCGGCTACTTCCGCGCCCGCGAGGCGCGGCTGTGCGGACGCGCCGCCCAGCCGCGCACCTTCGCCGACTACATCCTCACCCACCTCGGCGAGGGCATCGCCCAGCACTTCATGATCCCCTACAACACCAAGCTGTGGACCGTCCCGCCCGCGGAGCTCGACCACACCTGGTGCCGCCGCTTCGTGCCGCTGCCCGCGCCAGAGGAAGTGGTCCGCGGCGCGCTCGCCCCGGGGCCGCAGAGCCAGCTCGGCTACAACGCCACGTTCCTCTACCCGCGCCAGGGCGGCATCGGCGGACTCGGCCGGCGCCTGCAGGCGACGCTGACCGGCGAGCTCCGGCTCGGCGCGGCGGTCGTCCGGCTCGACTGGCGCGCTCGCCGGCTCACGCTCGCCGACGGCAGCACGCTCGCCTATCGCGCCCTGGTCTCCACCGCGCCGCTCGCCGACCTGTTGGCGATGCTGGTCGAGCCGCCGAGCGCGGTCGCGACCGCCGCCGCTGAGCTGCGCGCGATCAGCGTCACCTACTGGAACGTGGGCCTGCGCGGCGCCGACCGCCCCGACGCGCCGCACTGGACCTACTACCCGGAGCCGGCCGTGCCGTTCTACCGCGCCGGCTCGACCTCGGCCGCGGTGGCCAGCATGGCGCCCGCCGGCCATCGCTCGCTCTACGTCGAGGTCTCGCACCCGCGCGGCGCACCGTGCCCGGTCGGCGACGCCGAGCTGCTCGCCGGCCTGCGCGCGGTCGGGCTGTGCGGCGCCGCCGAGGAGCCGGTGGTCCTCGAGCGCCAGCTGATCGACTGCGCCTACGTGCTGATGGACGGCGCCTATGGTCATGCCCGCGCCACCGCGCTCGACTGGCTCGCGACCCAGGGCATCCTCTCGGTCGGCCGCTATGGCGATTGGACCTACGACTCGATGGAGGGGGCGCTCAAGAGCGGGCTCAACGCCGCGGCGCGGGTGCGGGAGATGACATGAGCGGCGCCCCCCTCGTCTCGGTGGTCATCCCGATCTTCAACGAAGAGGCGATCCTCGACACCGCGGTGCGCGTGTTGCACCAACGCCTCTGCCGCCGCGAGCAGCCGTTCGAGATCATCCTGGCCGAGAACGGCAGCCGCGATCGCACGCCGAAGCTCGCCGAGGCGCTCGCCGGCGAGCTCGACCAGGTGCGCCTCCTCCGCCTGCCCGAGCCCAACTACGGCCTGGCGCTGCGGCGCGGGATCGAGACCGCGCGTGGCGCCTACGTCGTCTGCGACGAGATCGATCTCGGCGATCTCGACTTCTACGCCCGCGCGCTGGCGCTGCTCGACGAGGGTGCCGATCTGGTGGTCGGCTCGAAGCGCCACCCCGCCAGCCGCGACGCGCGCCCCTGGCTGCGCCGTCAGGGCACGACGGTGATCAACCTGCTGCTCCGCGCGACCTTGGGCTTCGCCGGCACTGACACGCACGGGCTGAAGGCCTTCCGCCGCACCGCGTTGCTGCCGGTGGTCGAGCGCTGCGTCGTCGAGCACAACCTGTTCGCCTCCGAGCTGGTGATCCGCGCCGCGCGCGCCGGCCTCGACGTGCGCGAGATCCCGCTCCAGCTGCGCGAGATCCGCCCGCCATCGGTGGGCCTGCTCCGGCGCGTGCCGCAGGTGCTCGGCGACCTCGGCCGACTGGTCTGGGTGATCCGGGTGCGCCGATGAGCGGCGCGCTGCTGTTGACCCTCGACCTCGACGGCCCGGAGGACTACGCCGGCATCCACGGCCAACCGCTGCCGCCCGACTTCGACCCGCTGGTGATGTACGGCGCGCCGCTCGAGCGCTTCGTCGAGTTGTGCCGCGGCGTTGGCGCCCCGGCGACGCTGTTCGTCGTCAGCCGCGACCTGGAGACCGCGAGCGCTGCGCGCCTGCGCGCCCTCGCCGGCGCCGGCTTCGAGATCGCCAGCCACTCGGCGACGCACGACTACCGCCTGTCGCGCCTGCCGCCGGCGATCATCCGCGACGAAGTGGAGAGCTCCGTGGCCGCGCTGCACCAGGCGGTCGGCGTCCGACCGCGCGGTTTCCGCGCCCCGGGTTATCACCTGAGCGCCGCGCTGCTCGACGCGCTCGAGCAGTGCGGCCTCGACTACGACTCCTCGGTGATGCCGAGCCTGCCCTACTACCTGGGCAAGGCCGCGGTGCTGGCCCTCTACCGCGCGACGGCGCGCTTCTCGACCGCGATCCTCGGCTCGCCGCGCCTGTGCAGCGCGCCGCGCCAGCCCTACCGCCCCGGTCGGGACCCCTACTCCCCGGGCGACCGCGCGCTGGTCGAGCTGCCGATCGCGGTCGCCGGCCCGCTCGGCCTGCCGGTCACCGGCGCGGTGCTCGGCACCGTCCCGTTCGCGGTCCGCTTCCAGCTGGTCCGCTGGCTCAGCACCACACCGGTGATCATCCTCAACTTCCACGGCATGGACCTCATCGACGCCGAGCGCGACGGCCTGCCCGCCGTCCTGCGACCCACCCAGCCCGAGCTGCGCGTCCCCCTGGCGCGGCGGCTGGCCACCTTCCAGTCGTTGCTCGCCGGCCTGGCCGCCGGCCGGCGCCTGCTCACCTGCGCGGCCCTCGCCGAGCACGAACGCGGTAGGCTTGGCGCCGCGGCGCGGATATAACCAAGGGGTGCGGCGAGCAACGCGGGAGGGTCCATGGCACGCGCGTTCGTCATCGGCATCATCGTTGCCCTGGCCATCGCGACCGGCATCATCGCGCTCGATCGCTTCGGCGTCATCCACCTGCGGCAGCGCCCGGCGGTGAGCGATGCGGAGCCGGTCGCCGAGGAGGCGGTCGCGGAGGAGTTCGAGGAGGTCACCGCGGACGACGGCACCAAGGTGAAGCGCAAGCGCGCCCCCCGCTCGGCGCGGGTCGAGAAGAAGGCGGCCGAAGCGAAGCCGGCCAAGGAGCCACCGCCGAAGAAGCGCGAGCCGCGGCTGGCGCTGCCCGGCGCCGGCGCGATCAACGCGGTGCGCCTGCCACCCGAGCTGCCCGACCACAAGGTCGCCTCGGTCATCGCCGGCCAGAGTCAGGAGCTCAGCCGCTGCCTCGGCGAGGCGCTCAAGCGCGGCGACGACGTCGGCGGGCGGATCTTGGTCCAGATGACCATCGACATCTACGGCCGCGGCTCCGAGTCGCACATCAAGGGGGGCAAGCACGAGCGCTCGACCTTCGGCCGCTGCCTGCTCAACCGGCTCAAGGGGATGCGCTTCCCCCAGTTCACCGGTGAGCCGGTCACCATCGTCTTCCCGATCGACGTGACCACCGAGTGACGACGATGGCGCGGCGCCCCGGATCCCCGCTCGCGGTCCTGGCCCTCCTCCCGGCGCTGGCGACCGGCTGCGACGGCTCCCCGCCGGCCTCGCCACCCCTCCCGGGCGACTGGCGCAGCCCCGGCGACGCCTTCGTCCCCGGCGGCGACCTGGTCCTGCCCGACGGCGACGGCGTCCCGACGCTCTGGCCGCCGTGCGGCAACAACCAACTGAACGGCATCGAGGCCTGCGATCGGACTGCCTTCCGCGTCGGGCCGGACTGCGCCCTCTACGACGCCGGCACCGGCCAGGTGGGCTGCACCGCGCAGTGCACGGTCGACTGGTCCGGCTGCGGCCCGGGGCCGTGCACGATCGGTGGCTGGTTCGACGATGACACCTGCGACGCCTGCGCGCTGAGCGACGGCGTGCCCGATCCCGACTGCGCCGAGAAGTGCGGCGACGACGGTACCTGCGCCGACTACCACGACCTGATGGTCGGTGACTGGACCTGCGCCGCGGCCGGCCTCGGCCGTGACCCGAACTGCCCGACCTGCGGCAACGGAGTGCGCAACGTCGGCCCCGGCTTCTACGGCGAGTACTGCGACGGACCGGACCTGAACGGCAAGAGCTGCGCCGACTACGGCTACGACTCCGGCGCTCTCGGCTGCCGCGCCGACTGCACCTTCGACTTCGGCAACTGCCGCTTCGTCACCGGCGGCGGCTCGCGCTGCGGCGACGGGCTGATCACCGGCCTCGAGCCCTGCGAGCAGGGTTTCAGCGACGACTGCGCGGACTACGGCTTCGGCAGCGGCACGATCCGGTGCACCAACGACTGTCAGTTCGACGCCTCCGGCTGCTCGCAACGCGACGTCTGCGCCGCCCAGGGCTGGTACGAGGACGGGCGGTGCGACCTGTGCGAGCTACTCGGCGGTCACGCCGATCCCGACTGCGCCGGCTGCGGCGCCGACGCCACCTGCGTCGAGCGGTTCAACGTCATCCTCGGCCTGTGGGGTTGCCGCTCGCTCGGTCCCCCGGACCCGGACTGCGGCAGCTGCGGCAACAACGTCGGTGAGGAGGTCGAGTTCTGCGACGGCGCCGACCTCAGAGGACAGACCTGCGCCGAGTGGGACTTCAGCCGCGGCGGCACTCTCGGGTGCAACTTCGACTGCACGCTCGACTTCCGCCGCTGCCTGCCGTGAGGCGCGCGCGGCGCGGCGCTACTCGAGCCAGTCTTTCGGCGGCGAG
This sequence comes from Deltaproteobacteria bacterium, assembly GCA_041309305.1. Classification (GTDB taxonomy): domain Bacteria; phylum Myxococcota; class XYA12-FULL-58-9; order XYA12-FULL-58-9; family XYA12-FULL-58-9; genus JBFYZW01. Next base: position 15,914 of record JBFYZW010000415.1, read on the forward strand.
GTGTTGTCGAGGTTGACGTTGTAGTTGCAGCGCGGGCAGGCGCACAACCGGCCGGCGAGCAGGTCGGTGCGGTTCAGGTGCAGCGCCACCTGGTCCTTCTCCCAACAGGTCGGGCACCAGGGCTCGCTGTCACCGCGGAGCCAGTAGACGCCCTTGTGGCGGACGAGCGTCGGACGCACCCGCGCCGCCTCCTCGAGCGTCGCCACCCGCTGGCGCAGCGCCTCGTGCTCCTCACGCTGCTCGAGCACTGCCTCGCGCAGGTCGGCGAGCGTGGCCCGCGCCTGACCGGCCAGCTCGATCGACGCCTGGGCGTTGGCCTGCTTCGCCTGGTCGGCGAGCTGCTTGAGCTGCTCGCCGAGTTGGGCGAGCAGCTCTCTCGGGTTGCCGGCGCCAGCCATGGTCAGGCGACCAGGAAGTTGCGCTTGAACACCTCGTCGCGCGGATAGGCGCCGGCGGCCTGCGCGGTCTTCGACAACCGCTCGAGCAGCTCGGTCTGGGTCTCGCGCGGCTCCTCCTCGTAGACGATGCCGGTCCAGAACTCCTTGCCGTACAGCTCGGCGATCCGGTAGGCCTCGAGCTTGTTGTGCCGGTCGTGGCCGGCCTCGTCGAGCGAGCGGGCCCGAGAACGCAACTCCTTGGCCATGTCCTCCTCGCGGCCGTAGGTGACGCACGGCGAGAAGACGTCGATGAAGGCGAAGCCCTTGTGGCGGATGCCCGCCTCGATGAGGCTGGCCAGCTGCTTCAGGTCGTGGGTGCCGCCCATCGCCACGAAGCCGGCGCCGAAGGCGAGCACGTGCAGCAGGGGGTTCACCGGCCGCTCGGAGATACCGTAGGGCGTGGTCACCGACTTGGTCCCCGGCTGGGTCGTCGGGCTCGCCTGCCCCTTGGTCAACCCGTAGATGTGGTTGTCCATCACGACGTAGGTGATGTCGATGTTGCGGCGAACGACGTGCCCGACGTGGCCACCGCCGATCGAGAAGCCATCACCGTCGCCGCCGGCGGCGAGCACGGTGATCTCGGGCTTCGCCACCTTGACGCCGGTGGCCATCGGCAGCGAGCGGCCGTGCACCGAGTTGAAACCGTAGGCGGTGGTGTAGCCGGGGATTCGGCTCGAGCAGCCGATGCCGGAGAGGAAGGCGAGCTTGTGCGGCGGGATCTGCACCGCCGCCAGCGCCTGGTAGATGGCGTTGAGCACGCCGAAGTCGCCGCAGCCCGGGCACCAGATGGGCTTCAGCTCGCTCTGGTAGGCCTTCTTGTCGAACTTGATCTCAGTCATGGTGTTCCTCGACGCCGGCTCAGGCGTACATCGTCTCCTTCAAGCGCACGACCACCTCGTCCGGCTGCCAGACGGCGCCGCCGCTGCGGTTGATCGGGAAGACCTTTTTGGGCAGGTCGAGCTCGGTGCGCAGGTAGCGGTGCATCTGGCCCTGGTAGTTCAGCTCGACCACCGCGAGCCGCTCGACCCCGGCGAGCGCCTTGGCGAGCGCCTCGGTCGGCATCGGCGCCAGGAGGATCGGCACGATCAGCTTCAGCTTCTTGCCCTCACCGCGCAGCTTGTCGACCGCCTCGCGCACCGCGCCGGTCGAGTAGCCCCAGGTGAGCACCGCCTCCTTCGCGTCGGCGTCGCCGAAGGTGAGCACCAGGTCGCTGCGCTTGCGGATCGGCTGCAGCTTCTCGATCCGCTTGCGGTTCATCACGTGGTGAACGCCCGCGTCGGAGTTCGGCTTGCCGACCTCATCGTGGGTGATGCCCGAGGCGAGGTAGTTGCCCCCCTCCATCCCGACGGTGGACATCGGGCTGATGCCGCTCTCGGTCAGCTTGAAGCGCACGTAGCCCTGCTTCAGCTCCTCGTCGGTCGGCACCCGGCGATAGCTGATCGGGTAGCGCTTCTTGTCCGACAGGTCGGGCAGGTCGCAGACCTGCTTGCCCTGGCCGATGAACCCGTCGGAGAGGATGATCACCGGCGTCTGGTAGGTCTCGGCCAGCTCGAAGGCGGTGAAGACGCTCTCGATCGCCGAGGTGACGTTGTAGGGCGAGATCACCGGCCGCGGCGCGTCACCGTGGGCGCTGTAGATCGCCGCGTTCAGGTCGGACTGCTCGCCCTTGGTCGGGATGCCGGTGGACGGGCCACCGCGCTGCACATCGATGATCACGCACGGCAACTCGGCGATGCTGGCCATGCCGATCAGCTCGGTCTTCAGGCTCAGGCCCGGGCCGCTGGTCGTGGTCATCGCCTTGGCCCCGGCGAACGAGGCGCCGCAGACGACGCCCATCGCCGCGATCTCGTCCTCGGCCTGGATCACCCGCCCGCCGACCTTCGGCAGATGCTCGGTGAGCCACTGCATCACCTCGGTCGACGGGGTGATCGGATAGCCGGCGAAGACGTCGACGCCGGCGGCGATCGCCGCGGCGGCCATCGCGTAGTTGCCGTCGACCAGCATCTTCGGCGTGGTCGGCGTGTAGTCGAGCTCGGGCCACTCGGCCTTCCTGATCGACTCGGCCGTCTCGTAGCCGGCGAGGAAGGCCTTGCGGTTCATCTCGATGATCTCCTCGCCCTTCTTGGCGAAGCGCTTGGCGATCGACTTGAGGAACCGCTCCTTCGACAGCTTGGCCAGGCCGCTGAAGATGCCCAGTGTCAGGACGTTCTTCGCCCGCTTGGCGCCGACCTGCTCGGCCAGCTTCTGGATCTCGATCGGCACCACCGCGCCGGCGCGCAGCTTGTCGGGCACCGGCTCAATCGCCACCTTGGGGTCGGCCTCGCAGATGATCACGCCGCCGGGGGCCACGTTCAGCTCGCCCTTGAAACGGTGGTAATCGCGCCAGTTGAGGACGATCAGGTAGTCGAGCCCGGAGCCGGTGTTCTCGACCGGCGTCGTCGCGATGCGCACGCGCACCGAGCTCTCGCCGCCGCGGATCTGCGGCCCGAAGCTCTTCAAGGACAACGCGTAGAGCCCCTCCTGCGCGACGGCGCCGAGCACCATGTCGCCCGAGGCGACCACGCCGTCGCCACCGGAGCCGACCATTCCCACGGTCAGAGTCTTGACCTTCATCGCTCTGTATCCCTCGTTCGCGGAAGCGCCGACGGGCGCCACGACGGTGCCGGTCGCGCCCCCCGTTGCCTCGCCGCCTACTCCTCCGCCGCCAGCGATGCAAGCGCTTTCGCCCCGCGGTTGGTGTCGCGCGCCGCACGTGCTACACAGCCACCGGTGTATTTTTTTATCAGGGCGATAAGCTGGTTTTTTAGCCGCCTGCCGCTCGGCGCGGCGCTCGCGCTCGGCCGCCTGCTCGGTTTCATCTGGCACGACCTGGTGCCCATCCGCCGCGGCGTCGCGCGCCGGAACATCGCCCACGCGCTGCCCGACCTGTCGCGCGCCGAGCAGCGGCGGATCATCCGGCGCTGCTTCGCCCACCAGACGATGATGGCGGTCGAATCGCTGCGCATGCGCCACATGACCCGTCCCCTCGCCGAGGCGCTGGTCGAACGCCGCGGCATGGAACACTACAACGCGGCGCGCGCGCTCGGCCGCGGCGTGATCCTGGCCATGGGGCACCTGGGCAACTACGAGCTGCTCGCCGCCAGCCAGGGCCTGCGCGGCGAGCCGGTCAACGCCGTCGTGCGGGTCGTCGGCGGTGCGGCGGTCAACCGCTTCGTCGCCGAGTCGCGCGCCCGCACCGGCTACAAGACCATCCCGCCGCGCAAGAGCCGCGACCAGATCCTCGCGACGCTGGCGCGCAACGAGATCGTCGCGCTTCTGGTCGACCAGCACATGCCCGCCCACCGGGGCATCGTCTGCGCGTTCTTCGGCCTGCTCGCCTCCACCTCGCCGGCGCCGGCGCGCTTCGCCCTGCAGACCGGCGCCCCGATCCTGCCGGTGGTCGTCCGTCGCGACCCGGCCCGCCCCGGCCACCACGTGCTGCACGTCGAGCCGGTCTTCGCGCTCGAGACCCCCCACCCGACGCTGGACGAGAACATCCGCCACAACACCGAGCGGCTCAACCTCCTGCTCGAGCGCTGGATCCGCGAGCGCCCGGAGGAGTGGCTGTGGCTGCACAAGCGCTGGAAGGTGCACGACCACCCCGAGGGCTGGGAGATCCCCGCCCACCTCGCGCACCTCGCACGCCGCTGACCCGGGGCGCGTGCGCGCGCGTGTAGACGGACCGTCGCGCCGGCGATAAGAAGGTGCGGCGACGTACGCCACCCCTGCAGCGGAGGACGACGATGACGCGAGCGCTCGGCTACCTGACGACGGCCCTGGTTGGACTCGTGCTCACAGCCTGCGACGGCACCGACGTCGCCGGCAGCGGCGGTGGGGCGGCGCTGCTCGTCGAGGTGGTCAACGAGCCGGCCGGCGCGAACTGCGCCGAGGGCGGCCTCGCGATCGTGCTGGGCCGGGACAGTGACGGCGACGGACAGCTCGACGAGGCCGAGGTCACCGAGCGCTCTTACGTCTGCGACGGCGTTGCCGGAGCCCCGGGCGAACCGGGGACGCCGGGCACGCCGGGGCAGCAAGGGACGCCGGGCACGCCGGGGCAGCCGGGGACGCCGGGCACACCGGGGCAGCCAGGAACGCCAGGGGAGCCGGGGACGCCGGGGACGCCGGGCGCCGACGGCACCGAGTGCCTCCTCGAGCCCAACCAGCAGTGCGTTGGCGGCGAGCTGCAGAACATCAACCTGAGCGGCCGGCCGCTCGCCGGCATTGACCTGAGCGGTGCCGACCTGCGCTACGCCGACCTCAGCCACGCCGACCTGCGCGCGGCGCGGCTGGTCGGTGCCAACCTGACCGGCGCGCAGCTCGAGGGCGCGGCGCTCGCCTTCGCCGACCTGACCGACGCCATCGCGGTCGGCACGCGGCTGAGCGACCTGCTCGCGGCGACGCTGGTCGGGGCAGATCTGCGCGGCGCCGACCTCAACGGCGCCGACCTGCGCTACGCCGACTTCACCGACGCCAACCTCAGCCTGGCGTCGCTCGGCTACGTCATGCTCGAGCAGGCGGTCTTCTCGGGAGCGGTGCTGCAGCGCGCCCGCCTGTCGATCGTGGGCGTCTGGGGGAGCGAGCTCGCCGGCGCCGACCTGCGCGGCGCCTCGCTGCGCTATTGCGACTTCACCGGCGCCGACCTGACCGGCACGCAGCTCGCCGGCGCCATCTACACCATCGACAGCGCCTTCGGCGCGCTCGACCCGGTCGCCGCGGGCATGCTGTTCGTTTCGAGCGACTCGAACCTCGCCGGCCGCGACCTGAGCTGCGCCGATCTGTCGAACGTCGACGTCGCGGCGATGAACCTGAGCAACGCCAACCTGAGCGGCGCCCGCCTCGAGTTCGCGCGGCTCGCGGTCTGCGACCTGAGCGGTGCCGACCTGACCGACGCCGCGGCGCGCGGCGCCTTCCTGGGAAGCGTCGATCTGAGCGGCGCGCGGCTGGTCGGCGCCGACCTGCGCCAGACGAACTTCGTCGAGTCCGTGCTGACCAACGCCAACCTGTTCGCCGCGACGCTGCACAACGCGACGATGACCCTGAACATCCCGGCGTCGCTCGACGGCGCCGATCTCCGGCGGGCGGCGTTGCAAAGCGCGGTCGTCTTGGCGCAGAGCGCGACCGGCAGCGACTGGACCGGGGCGTACGTCAACGGCTCGACGGTGCTCGACGTCGGGTTCGCGCCGGCCGGCACGATCTACGTCGGGGCGCCTGCGCCCGGCCAGGATCTCAGCTACCTCGCCGCCTACCGGGGGATCTGGCTGGGCCTCGACCTGTCGAGCACGGTCTGGGACGCCGCCTGGCTCGATCGCTGCGACTTCGAAGACAGCGCGCTCGCGGGCGCGAGCTTCGTCGGCGCGACCTTGAGCGACGTCAGCTTCATCGGCGTCGATGCGACCGGCGCCGACTTCACCGGCGCCACGCTCGCCGGATGCCAACTCGACGGCGGCGACTTCACCGGGGCCGACTTCACCGACGCGTCGCTGCTCGGCAGCTCCTCCAACAACCGGGGGTTGGAGGACGCGCTGTTCGGCAACACCGTCTGCCCCGACGGCACGAACAGCGACTTCAACCACGGCCAGACCTGCTTCGGCCACTTCGCTGCGTACATCCCGAACTGACCGATCGCTCGCGCTCCCCGCGCAACCCGACGTGCAACCCGACGAGGAACCCGTCAACGGGGTGGTCGTGAATCGCCGGCAGCGGCTCTGGCGTCGCGCCGGTGAGCTCGCGCGCGCACCCGTCGTGCGGCGAGCGCTCGAAGGGAGCGCGGTCTTCGCGCTGGCGTGGCTCTACCTCTGCCACGTCCAGTTCCTCTCCCCGAACCTGTCCGAGCCGGACGCCTACTACCACATCAAGGTCGCCTGGCTGATGCGCAGCGAGGGCCTCTTGCGCGCCTTCCCCTGGGCCGAGACGTCGCTCTGGCGCGAGGCCTTCTTCGACAAGGACTTCGGCTTCCACCTGCTGCTCGTCCCGTTCACCGGCGGCGGGTTGGTCGCCGGTGCCAAGCTCGCGGCGGTGACCTTCGGCGCGGTGACCTTGACCTCGCTCTACCTGGTGATGCGGCTGTCGGGGGTGCGGCTCGCCTGGGTCTGGCTGCTGGTCGTCGCCGGCGCTGGCGGCTACTTCGGCTATCGGATCAACGTGCCGCGCCCGCACCTCCTCGCCGTGACGCTGTCCTTGTGGACGGTGTTCGCGGTGCTGCGCGGCTCGTGGCGCGCGCTGGTGCTGCTCGGCGCGGCCTTCGCGCTCTGTTACGCCGCACCGTTTCTGGCGCTCGGCTACGCGCTGATCGGCTGGGCGGCGCAGGCGCTCGGCGAGCGCCGCTACGCGCCCCACCTGCCGCTGGCCGCGCTCGCCGGCATCGTCGCCGGCTCGCTGATCCACCCGAACTTCCCCAACAACGCGATCGCCCTGTGGGTCCAGAACGTCGACGTGCTCACCGCCGCCTGGGCCCGCACGGCGGTCGGGACGGCCGACGAGTTGCTGCCGGCGCCGACCAGCACCTTCTTGCTCGAGCACGCGCTGCTCGCCGTCGCCGCGCTCGGCGCCTTCGTCGTTGCGCCGCGCGGCCGGGCGCTGCTCACCCCGCGCCTGCTGACGCTCTGCGCCGTGGCCGGCGGCACGCTGGTGATGGCCTGCCTGTCGAAGCGCTTCGTCGAGTACTTCGTCCCGTTCGCGGTCTGGGCGCTCGCGGCCCTCTACAGCGAGGCGCGCCTCACGCTGACGCGCCGCGGGCGGCTCGTCGCCGGCCTGGTCGTCGGCCTGCTGCTCATCGCCGGCGTCGCGCGCACCCACCGCGAGAACGCGCGCAACTTCTCGTCGCTGCCGCCGCCGCGCGCCGTCGCCGCCGCCGCCCGGCTTCGCGAACGGACGCCGCCCGGATCGCTCCTGTTCACCTGCGACTGGGACGACACCCCGGAGCTGTTCTTCTTCAACCACCACAACCGCTACCTCGTCTTCCTCGATCCGAGCTACCTGCGCGCTTGGCGGCCGCTGCTCTGGCGCACCTGGCGCGACGTCGCCGAGGGGCGGATGCCCGAGCCGGTCGGGGTGCTCGGCGACGCGCTCGGCGCCAGCGGCGGCTACTGCACCGCCGAGTACCAGGCGCTGCGCCGGCAGCTCGAGCAGAACCCGGCGGTCGAGCTCGACCTCGAGCCCGACGGCAGCTACACCTTCGTGCTGCCCCGCCGTCCGGTTGGTCCGCGGCCGCCTTTGCGCTAGACACCTCCGTGGAGGTGACGATGACCGCCACACCCCTGCTGCTGATCGTGAGCTTGAGCGCCGCGCCGCCCGCGACGCGCGTGGTGGTGTTGCCGACCCAGTTCTTCGATCCCGGCGCCGCCGCGCCGCCGGCCGAGGTGTTCGACGACGCGCTGCTCACCGCCATCCAGCAGGCCGGCGCCTTCCAGGTGGTCGGCCGCGACGACCTGCAGGCGGTGCTCGGCCTCGAGAAACAGAAGGAGCTGCTCGGCTGCGACGAGCTGGCCTGCATGGCCGAGCTGGCCGGCGCGCTCGACGCCGACCAGCTGGTCGCGGTGAAGGTGGCGCGCACCGACGAGCAGTGGACCGTCACCGCCAAGCTCATCCACCTGCGCGGCACTCCCGAGGTTCGCAACCGGCTGACCGAGTTCGTCGCCGGCGGCGCCACCGAGCTGTTGCGCGCCCCCGGCGCCTTCGTCCCCCGCCTGTTCGGCGCCGCGCCGGCGGCGCCGCTCGCCG
>JBFYZW010000416.1:0-2698 GCA_041309305.1 Deltaproteobacteria bacterium
GCGGGCCAGCGCGGCGGCGGCGCGCAGGTCGCGGGTCGGCGCGATCGGCCGCGCGAGCGCCGCGATCTCGACGTGCTCGACGTCGCCGAGCGCCCGCGCCTCGGGCATCAGCAAACCCCCCGGGCCGGTGATCAGCACCCGCCGGCCGCCGCACCGCTGGCTGTGCGCCACCTGGTGCAAGGTCGCCAGCTGAGCACCACCCAGCTCGAGCTTGGTGATGATGTGCAGCAGATCCCAGCGCGCCACGATCACCTCGGCCGAGAGCCTACCACCCCACGGGTGGCGCGCCCACCGCCGCGGCTTCAGGTCGGCGTTGACCCCAACCCCGCTCCTGCGTCAGTTTGCACAGATGACGCACCTCCCGCTTCAGCTGCTGCTCCTCGTCTCGACCGCCGCGCCGCCGGGCGGCGTGCCCGCCGACGCCGCGTCGGTGACGGCGCGCCCGATGCCGCCCCGCCCGGTGACCGCCGGCTGGACCTCACTCGCCGACCGGCTGTCGCTGCACGGTATGCTGGTCGGCCGCTACCAGTGGGTCGAGCCGGCGCGCGACGAGGCCAACCCGTTGCACTCCTTCGCCATCGCGCGCGCGCGGTTGGAGCTCGAGGGGGAGCTGAGCCGCCGGCTGGTCTTCGGCGTGCACGTCGACTTCGCCTACCGCGGCATCGCGCCGCAACTGCTCGAGGCCTGGGTCGGCTACCGCTTCGCCGACCCGGGCGCGACGCTCTTCGTTGGTCAGATCAAACCGATGAGCCTGCACGACGGCCAGCCGCGCTTCTGGCAGTTCATCACCGGCGGCAACTCCGGCGCGACGTTCGATTGGGACAAGTGGGACCGGGGCCTGGCGCTGCGCGGCATGGTGCTCGGCCACCTGCTCCACTACGAGGCCCACCTGGTCAACGGCAACGGCATCGACGCGCGCAGCGAGGGGGAGAATGACAACCCGGCGCTGCGCGCCGGCCTGCTGGTGCGGATCCAGCCTTTGGGCATGATCCTCCCCTACCATGACGACCTCGACCACTCGCCGTTCGCGTTCGGCCTCAACTTCGCCGCCGCGCGTTCGCGCGACGACGACCCGCGCGTCCGCTTCCAGGACAAGACCTGGCTCGCCGCCGGCCTGGTGGTCAAAGGCGGCGGCTTCTTCGCCAAGCTCACCGCCGCGCAGCTCGACGTGAGCCGCGAGGGGGGGCGGTTGAGCAACCAGCGTTACCTCTCGGCCCAGGCGAGCTACAGCATGCTGCTGCCGGCGGGTCACGCGCTCGAGCTGCTCGGCCGCTACACCTACCTCGACGCCGACCGCGACAACCCCGGCGGGCGCGAGGAGTGGACCACGGTCGGCTTCAACTACTTCGTCTGGGGGCGCTGGGCGAAGGCGCAGCTCAACTACATCTTCAAGGCCGAGGAGGCCGGGGCCGAGCTCGACAACGACACGCTGCTGGTCGCCTTCACCTTCCTGATCTGACCGGCGGCGCCGTGCTCAGCGCCGCCCCATCACCCGCGCCAGCGCCGCAATGCCGCCGTCGATCGTTCGGTCGTCGACGCTGTACGAGAGGCGGACATACCCCGGCCGGCCGAAGCCGGTCCCGGGGACGAGCAGCACGCGCTCCTCGAGGGCGCGGTTGACGAAGGCGACGTCGTCGGCGTCGGGCGAGCGGGGGAAGAGGTAGAAGGTCCCCTCCGGCGCGCGCAGCTCGAAACCGAGGTCGCGGAGCGCCGCGACCAGGCGGTCGCGCCGGGTCCGGTACCAGTTGACGTCGATGCTCGCGTCGAGCAGCCGGGTGACCGCCAGCTGCATCACCGCCGGCGCGTTGACGTAGCCGAGCGTGCGGTTGGTGAAGGTCAAGCCGCCGGCGATCGCCTCGGCGCCGTCGGCGCGCGGGTTGACCGCGACGTAGCCGATCCGGTCGCCCGCGACCGACAGCGACTTCGACCAGGAGTAGACGAGCAGCGAGTTGGCGTGGAAGACCGCGGCCGGCGGCGGCGGGTCGTCGACGTAGATCAGCTCGCGGTAGGGGTCGTCGGCGATCAGGTAGATCGGGTGACCGATCCGGCGCTCCGCCTCGGCGAGCGCGCCACCGAGCGCCTCGAGCGTCGCGCGCGGGTAGAGTCGCCCGGTAGGGTTGTTCGGCGAGTTGACGATCAGCGCCTTGGTGCGCGGCCCGATGGCCGCCGCCACCGCGCCGACGTCGACGTCGAAGTCGGCGCTCGTCTCGACGGTCTTGAGCACACCGCCGTGGTTGGCGACGTAGAAGCCGTACTCGGCGAAGAACGGCGCCAGGACGATCACCTCGTCGCCGGGGTCGAGCAGCGTCTTGAGCGCGATGTTCATCCCGCCGGCCGCGCCGACGGTCATCACCACGCCCTCGCCGCGCAGCCCGGGGAAGATCTCCTGCCCCGCCAGCCGCTCGGCGATCGCGGCGCGCACCTGCGGGAAGCCGGCGTTGGGCATGTAGCGGTGCAGCCCCTCGCCGCGGCGGCGCGCGAGCTCACCGAGGCAGTCGAAGAAGGCCGCCGGCGGCTCGAGGTAGGGGTTGCCGAGCGTGAAGTCGAAGACGTTCTGGGCGCCGTGCTGGCGCACCAGCTCGGCGCCGCGCTCGAACATCCTGCGGATCCACGAGGCGCGGGTCATCGCCTCCTGGACACCTCTCGCGACCGCCATGATGACCTCCGTCCGTCTGCTCACGCGGGCGGGTGAGCCTCT
>JBFYZW010000417.1:0-3708 GCA_041309305.1 Deltaproteobacteria bacterium
CGTCAGCGCCGGCGTTGGCGCGCGCACCGGCCCGCTCGACCAAGCGCGTGCTGGCGATCGCCGGCGTCGTGCTGCTCGCGGCGATCGCCGCGCTCTACCTCTTCGTGCTGCGCACCCACGCGGTGACCGTGGAGGTCACCGGCCACCGTTGGCAGCGGCAGATCGCGGTCGAGGAGCTGCGCAAGGTGACCGAGGAGTGCTGGGAGGGGGAGATGCCGGCCGGCGGCCGCCTGCTCTCCAGCCGCGACGAGGTCTACGAGCGGCGCAAGGTGCAGACCGGCAGCGAGCGGGTCAAGGTCGGCAGCAAGGACCTGGGCAACGGCTACTTCGAGGACGTCTTCGAGGACCGGCCGACCTACCGTGAGGAGGAGGTCCGCCGGCGCAAGCTGCGCTACGAGATCGAGCGCTGGGTGGCCGGGCGGACGCTCGAGACCAAGGGCGCGGACCTCCAGCCCACCTGGCCGGCGGTGAGCCTCGGGCCGAAGGAGCGCGAGGGGGCGCGGCGCCAGACGCTCGCGGTGCTGATGCGCAGCTCGGAGGGCAAGGACCTCGAGTGGCAGGTCCCCGACGAGGCGCGCTGGCGGGCGTTCACCCGCGGCGCCCGCCACCAGGCAGCGGTCCGCGCCTCCGGGGGCCTGGCCGAGGTGGGCGCCGCGGTGCCGTGAGCCGCGGCGTCGGCGTTCAGACCCGGAACTGGCGCATCGCCTGGTGCAGCGCCTCGGCGCGCTGGCGCAGCACCGCCATCGCCTGATCGAGATCGCGCACCGAGGTGCTCTGCTCGGTGGCGATCCCCTCGATCACGTTGACCGCCTCGGCGGTGGCCTCGGCGGCGCGGGTCTGCTCGCTCTGCGCGGCGCTCAGGCGCCCGACCATCTCCTTGATCGAGGTCACCGAGCGGGTGATGCGGCTGGTGCTCTCCGCCTGCTCGCGGGCCGAGCGCAAGACCGTGTCGGTCCGCTCGCGCATGTCGCTGGTCAGCTGCAGCACGTCGTCGCAGCGCTGGGCCTGCGCCGACGAGGCGCGGTTGATCTCCTGGATCGCCGCGGCGATGCGCTGCGACGAGATCGTCACCCGCTTGGTCGCCTGCGACTGCTCGCCGGTGGCGACGGCGATCGCCTTGGCCATCGCGCTCGCGGCGCCGGTCGACTCGAGGATCTTGGCCAGCGCCGAGGAGGTGCTGCGCCCGAGGGCGACGCCCTCGTCGACCGCCTCGCGGCTCTGGCTCATCGCCCGCTGCGCCTTGGCCGACTCGTCGCGCACCGCGTTGATCAGCTCGGCGATCTCCTTGGTCGAGGAGCTGGTGCGCTCGGCGAGCGCCTTGATCTCGTCGGCGACCACGCCGAAGGCCCGGCCCTGCTCGCCGGCCTGCGAGGCGATGATCGCCGCGTTGAGGGCGAGCAGGTTGGTCTGGTTGGCGACGCCGCTGATCACGTCGAGGATCTTGTCGATGTCGGCGATGTGGCCGCCGAGGGTCTCCATCAACGCGGAGACGGTGTGGGTCGCCTCGCGGATCCGCTCGATGCCGGCGATGGTCTTGGCCAGCGTGCGGGTGCCGTCCTGCGCGTCGCTCGCCACCCGCTGGGAGAGGCTGGCGGTCTGCTGCACGTTGCGATCGACCTCGTCGATCGCGGCGTCCATCTGCACCATCGCCGACGAGGTGTCCTCGACCGAGGAGTTCAGTCCACCGATGCTGCGCGCGATCTCCTGCACCGCGCGGGTCATGTCGCCGATCGCCGCGTCGGCGCGGACAACCGCGTCGGCCAGCGCCTGGACCTGGTTGGTCACCCGGCCGGTGACCTCGACCATCGCGTCGTTCGAGTCGGCGGTGCTGCGGGCGTTCTTGTCCAGCTGGGTGACCTTCTCGCCGATCTCGTGGGTCGAGGCGGCGATCTCGGCCATCGAGGCGGCCGTGTCGAGCACCCGGGCGCTCACCGACTCGGCGCCGGAGGCGACCACCGCGGTGGTGCGCGACACCTGGTCGGTGACCTGGTGCACGCCGGCGACCAGCTCGCCGAGGGTCAGCGGCAGGTGGCGGAGCTTTTCGACCATCTGGCCGAAGCGGCGGGCCAACAGGCCGACCTCGTCGTTGGCGGTCACCGGCACCGCCTGGGTCAGGTCCCCCTCCTCGACGATGCGGCTGGTGATCGCGGTCAGCCGGTCGATCGGCCGGACCAGCGCGCGGCCGACGGCGGCGGCGACCAACGAGCCGAGCAGGATGATGACCGCCGCCGCCAGGCCGACCATCCAGTTGATGCGCGCGCGCTGCTGCTCGAGCTCCTGGAGATCGATGCCGAGCACGACGCTGCCCCGGGCACCGCTGCCGGTCGTCACCGGCGCGACGACGTGCAGGGTGCCGCCGTGGCGCCGGAGCACCGGCTGGTTCCCCTCGGGCTGGGGCAGCTCGACCGCGAACGACTCGTGCCACTGGAAGCTGGCCAAGCGCCGGCCACCCTCGCCGTTGGCGGTGGCGTAGAGCACCCCCGGGGCGGCGCCGGCGACGCGCAGCACGTCGCCCAGGCCCTTGTCGTCCTCGAACTCGACGCCGACCGCCGCCGAGTTGGCGAGCATCATCGCGATGTCGCGGGCGCGGCGCTCGACCCCCTCCTCGGCGAAGGCGAGGATGCGGCCGGGCAGCAGGGTGACCAGCACCAGGGCCATCGCCGCGAACAGCCCGGCGATGAGGAGGGTGAGCTTGAGGCGTAGAGAGAAGAAACCCATCGGCGCACAGACCTCGTTAGCGCATGGTTCCAGCGAAGCGCATCAGCGCGGAGTCGAGGTCGACCCCCTCCTCCGCGATCGCCTTCATGTTGGTGAGGATCGCCGCGCGCGAGCCGCGCTCGACGACGCCGAGCGCGATGCCCTGCCGGATGTGCTCCTCGACCCCGGAGAAGGACATCAGGTCGAGCTTGCGGGTCAGCGCGACGATCTGCGGCACCTGCGCGCCGAGCTCCGGGCAGACGAAGACCGCCAGCGCTCGGCTGTCGGCCAGCGCCTTCTCAGTCGCGGCGCTGCCGGCGTAGACCAGCTCGACCACCTTGACCGGCAAGCCGGCGACGGTGCTCTTGCGCGCGCTGCTCTGCAGCGCCGCGACGGCGTCGTGGCAGCTCGAGCCGTTGCTCAAGACCGCGAACGGCACCTCGCCGGTGGCGCGCGCCTTGATGCTGCGGTTGTAGGACAAGGCCTTGAGCACCAGCTGCGCGCGGCGGTCGGCTGGCAGGTCGGCGCGCGCAACCGCCGGCAGCAGCGCAGGGGCGAGCAGCGCGGCGATGAGTGCGAAGCGCGTCCAGGATGACATCTCGGGCCCGATCCCCCCGCCGCCGCGGCTGCGCGGGCGGCTGGCTGCTGCATGGCGTGTCGATCTCTGCGCCGCCGACTCCTAACACAGAAGGATAGGGACCCGCCAACCCCGCCGCAACCGTCCCCGCCCGGCGCAAGTGACGTGGTTGCGATTGCGCGTTGACTGCCCGGCCGGGAAGGCTACTTTGCCAGCGCACGCCGGGGGCGGCGAGGCAGAGATGGGGATGAGCATGAGCCTGGGGGCGAATGTTGGTTTCGTCGACGAGCTGTACAATCGTTTCCGCGCCGATCCGGCGTCGGTCAGCGACGCCTGGCGCGACTTCTTCGCCGACTATCAGCCGCCGGTGGGCGAGGCGCGGGCCCCGTCGCCGGCGGAGGGACCGGCGCCGACTCCGACTCCGGCGCCCGCCG
>JBFYZW010000418.1:0-11815 GCA_041309305.1 Deltaproteobacteria bacterium
GGTCAGCCGCCGCAACGCCGCGGCGGCAGCCTCGGTCTCCTTGCCGCCGAGCTGCAGGCGCGCGCGCGCCGCGAGGAGCAGCGCCGCCGGGTCGAGCCCCAACCCGGCGTAGTCGCGGAGCAGCCCATCGGCGCGGGCGATCGCCGCGGCGAAGCGTTCACGATCGAAGTAGAAGCGCGCGACGTACAGCTCGTGGTCGGCGAGCTTGCGCCGGCATTCGTCGAGGCGGGCGACGGCGTCACGCACCAGCTGTTGCTGGGCGACGAGCGTGCGACAGCTGCCCACCTCCGGCTCCTCGGCCTGCTTCGCGGCCAGCACCTCACGGCAGGCCGCGAGCCGCGCCTGGCCCTGGTCAGTGCGCTCGAGGTTCGGGTAGCGCGCCAACAGGTCCCGATAGGCGGAGATCGCCAGACGGGTGTTGCCCTGATCCTTCTCGGCGCTCGGAGGCAAGAACCACCAGTCCTCCGGGATCTGCTCGAAGTGCGCCTCGGCGATGCGGAACATCGCGTAGGCCGCCTCGCTGTGGCTCGGGTGGAGCTTGAGGAAGCCACGGTACGCGTCGATGGCCTCGATGAAGTTGCCGCGCGCGAAGTGTGTGTCCGCGATGCGCAGGTCGGCGAGCACGGCGTAGGACGAGTAGGGGTAACGGGTCTTCACCTCGGTGAAGCCGAGGATCGCCTCGGGATACAGGCCGTCGTCGAGGTCCTGCATCGCCACGTCGTAGGCCTGCTGCGCATTCTCGGGCTTGCCGCGCAAGAGCGTGGTCGCGCAGGCAGAGAACACGAGCCCCAGAAGGAGCATGGACCAGAAGCGCAGCACACTGCACGATAGCACGCTCCCGGAGAAGGCCTCAAGCGAGGGGGGGCTCAACCAGGGGTGAGCCTATTTTGACAATCCCCTCGATTGGCTGCTACATCTTGAGGTCCAGCATTGGTGCTGTGTGGGCAGGAGAAGTCTGCCGACAATGGCTGACATTCGTGCGCTCGAGCTTGAGTTTGCCAAGAACCCAACCTTGGATGCCTGCATCCCTCTGTGCGAAGCCTACCTCGAAGGCAAGCGCTACATGGAGGCGATGGTCGTCTGCAAGAAGGGGATCAAGCAGGCGCCGGCGGATCCGCGCGGACGGGTGCTCCTGGCCCGGGTGTTCCTCGACCAGGGCAAGCTGCCCAAGGCCGAGCAGGAGATCGTCGGCGCGCTGAAGGACTTCCCGGGCAATCCGCTGGCCTCCGAGATGATGGGTCAGGTCCTGGTTCAGCAGGGCCGCGGCCAGGAGGCCGTGCCTTTCTTGCAGCAGGCGCTCGCCGCGGCGCCCAACCTCCCGCGCGCCCGGACGCTGCTCCAGCAGCTCGGCGTCGCCGCACCCCAGGCCGCCCCAGCGCCCCAGCAGCAGCCACCGGCCCAACGGCCGCCGATGCAGCCCGGGATGCCAATGCAGCCTGGGATGCCGATGCAGCCCGGGATGCCCGGGCAGATGCCCGCCCGCGGCCCGCAAGGCCAACCGCTCCCCGGCGCCGCGCAACGCCCGCCGGCGATGCCTGGCCAACCGCCAGGGCAACCGACGCCTTGGACCACCGGAACAACGGCGCCCAACCTCTCGCCGCCGCAGATGATAACGCCCGGCATGGCGCCGCCGATGCCCGGGGCGCAGCCCCAGCCGCAGGCGCCGACGGCGAAGCTCGAGCACGTCAGCGACTTCTTCGCCGAGGATACGCTCGGCTTCCAATCCGACGGCTCCCACATCGAGACCGCCGGTCCGGGGCGCTTGACGATCCTGGGCTTCGTGCCCAAGAGCACCGGCTCGATCAAGACGACCATCATCGTCGCGCTGGCGCTGTTCGCCATCGCCTCGGTCATCGTCGTCTGGCAGTACGTCAGCTCGAAGAACACGCGGGAGATCGCCCGCCTCTACGGCCAGATGAAGTCGGCGCTCGACGAAGACAAGCTGGCCCGTTACCACGACGCGTTGAAGATCGGCCAGGAGATCTTCAAGATCGACGATGACCACAACCAGACGCTCTCGGCGATGGCCTACGCCGAGGCGGTGCTGGGCAACGACCACCACGAAGACGGGGCGATCGAGCGCGCCAAGGCCTACCTCCAGCGTGCGATCGCCACTGGTGAACAGCACACCGAGTACCGGGTCGCCGCTGCCGCGCTCCTGGCCTTCAACGCCCGGGAGCTCGATCGCGGCATCGCCGAGGTGAAGAAGGTCCAGGACGAGGGCGGCTCGGCGACACTGATCGAGGTCGAGATGTTCCGGCTGCGCGAGGCCGCCGCGCCGCAGGACAAGGAGACCGGGCGCCAGCTGCAACGGCTCAACGAGATGCTCACCTACCACGCACGCGGCTACGTGCTGCTCGGCTGGCACTACTACAACGAAGAGGACTGGACGCGCGCCGACAAGTTCTTCGACGAAGCGTTGAAGAACTCCAAGGACCACCCGGTCGCCCTGCTCGGCCAGGCGCTGACCGACCTGGATCGCAACATCGGCATCGAGGAGCGGCAGAAGGAAATCCTCGAGCGGGTCAAGAAGGTCCACGCCTTGCCCAAGGACGAGCTGTCTCGCCCGGTGCTGGCCTTGGCCCACTTCGCCCGGGCGCAGATCCTCGCCTGGCAGGGCAAGACCAACGACGCCGAGGCCGACTACAAGAAGGCGTTCGAGCTCGATGCCCAGAACGTCATCTTCCACATTGCCCGGGCCCGGCTGGCGATCAACACCAACCGCTGGAACGACGCGATCACCTACCTACGCGAGGCGGCCAAGCTCGACCCGAACAACCCGCGCCTGTACAAGAAACTCTGCCAGGCGCAGACGAAGGTCGGCGACACCAAGAGCGCCGCGGCCTCGTGCAAGCGGGCCTCTGAGCTCGCCGGCGGCAAGGACTTCGAGGCCGTCTTCCTCGACTGCGAGCGGCAGCGCGAGGAGAAGGCGTTCGACGAGGCGGTCAAGTGCTACCAGACGATCCCGCTCGAGGCCGGCGCAGACCTCTTTGCCCAATCGCGCATCTCGGTCAGCAAAGCCCAGCGGATGCAGAGAAAGTTCAACGACGCCGCGCTCACCCTGACCGAGTTCCTCGAGAAGGCCCCGGCCGGGCTCGGCCCGCCCCGGGTCGCAGAGGCCTGGTGTGAGATGGGCCAGGCCTACGACCTGGCCAAGCAGGCGAGCAAGGCGATGGACTGCTACCGCTTCGGCATCGAGCAGTTCCCCTACTACGCCCCGTGTCACGCCTACCTCTGTCTGGCGATCAAACCCAACGACCCAGAGGCGAAGGAGAGCTGCGAGCGCTACCTGAAGGTCGATCCGAAGGGCGAGTTCGCCGACAAGATCAACGCCAAGCTCAAGCGCCTGCGCTAGGTGCAGGGGCGCCGGCTCCCGGCAGTTCAGCTGTCCTGCGGTTTGATCAGGAACTGCTGCCCGAGCTCGCTGGCCAGCTGGTCGAGCGCTAGCGGCTCGAGCGCGCTGGCGTCCCGGCCGTCGAACCAGGTGATCAAGAAATCGCGCAGCGCCTCGACGTCGCGGGGTTGATTGATCGGCCGGGGCGCCGGAGTACCAGAGACGGCCGCGGGGAGCGCCTCCATCCAGGGCGGATCGTTGAGCGCCAGCACCCCCTTCTCGCGCACCCACTCGACCACCCGCTGCCGCATCTTCTGGTCGCGAAACTCGAACCAACGCCGGCGCTCGTCGGGGATGGTGAGCAGGATGTCCTTGAAGCGGCGGAAGGCGCCCTTGCCGTTGATCGCCGCCTCGACCCGGACGCGCAGGGTCTCGTCCTCGATCGTCTTGGCGAACTCGTCGACCCACTGGTACTGGATGCGCGACGGGATCGTCTCGATCAGGACGAACGCCTCCGGCGCGCTGTGCACCACCGCCAGGCCGGGGTCACCGGGCGGCACCTTCAGCACCTTGCCATCGACCAGCGACAGGTAACAGCGGACCTCCGGCATCGGCATCTGGAATGCCGAGTGCAGCGCCGCCCAATCGACCGTTAGCTCACGCACGCGGGCACTCCCAGGTCACCGGCGCGTCGGCGGCGGCGGCACCGCACCGGCGAGCAGGTCTTCGATCTCATCCAGATCCTCGAGCGGGCGGCCGACCGAATCGCGCCGGGGCGTCGGCTTGGCCGGCGCAGCCTCCACCTTTGGGGGCAAGAGCGGCGAGGCCATCACCACCGTCTCGGCGTCATGGACGGACACCGGCGCCGCCGCCCCGTTCTGGGCGTCGTGCAGCGCGTCGGTCAAACGCTGGACCTCGGCGGCCAACCCGCGGTTCTCGGCCTCGACGCTGCCGAGCTTGCTGTGCAGCCGAGCGAGGTCCTCACGCAGCTTCTCGCTGCGCACCTTCTCCTGACGTACGCTCTCCTGGAGCCCGTCGCGCTCGGTGGTCAGCGCCGCGAGCTGGGCGGCGGCCGACTTCTGGCCCTCGGCCGCGTCTCGTAGCTCGGCGGTCTCCTCGAGCAGATCTTTGATCTGGGACTCGAACGACGCCCGGTCGTGCGCCTGCCGGCCCAGCTCCGCCTCGAGCTCGGCGACGCGCCCATCGGCACGAGCGGCGCTCTCGGCTGCCTGTTCGGCCGCCGCCAGCCGCTCCTCGAGCCGCCGGACGACCCGATCGTGCTCGTCACCGAGGCCGGCCAGGCGGGCGACCTGCTGGTCCCGCTCCGCCTGCAGCGCGGCGAGCGCGGTCTCGACCTGCTCCGCGCGTTGCTCGCTGGCGAGCGCACGCTGCCGCGCGCCGTGCAACGTCGCCGCCAACTGATCGCGCTCTTCCTTCAACGCGCTGACGCGGCTGTCGGCGAGTTGGAGCCGGCGGCCCGCCTCCTGCCGCTCCGCCTCACCGGTGAGGTGCTGCTGGCGCAGTTGGCTCAGACTCGCCTGCAGCGCGTCCCGCTCATCGCGCAGCGCTGCGCCGCGCTGCGCGAGCAGCTGCTGCGCGGCCTGCAACGCCTCGTGCTCGCGCACCAGCGCCAGGTGCCGGGCGCGGAGCTGGGCGAGCCGCTCCTCGACGACCCGGCGATCGAGCTTGAGCGCCTTGATCCGCTCGCGCATCCGCTCGCGCTGCTGCGCGTCGGCTGCGCTCTGGTCGCCGCGCGCCAGACTCTCGGCGCGCAACGCGCTGAGCTTGGCTTGCTCCCGCTCACGATCGGCCTTCAATGACGCGAGGCGCTCGCGCAGCACCAGCACCTCGGCGCGCAGGCTCTTGAGCTCCGCGCCGTCGCGCCCCGCCTCGGCCAAGGCGGTCGCCGCCTGCTCGTGGGCCGCGGTGAGCGCCGTCCACTGTTGACGCAACAGGTCGGTCTCCGCCGCGGCCGCATCCCGCTCGGCCTGCGCCGCATCCCGCTCGGCCTGCGCCGCGTCCCGCTCGGCCTGCGCCGTGTCCCGCTCGGCCTGCACCGCGTCCCGCTCGGCCTGCACCGCGTCCCGCTCAGCCTGCACCGCAGAGAGCTGATCGCGCAACCCCTGGAGCGCGGCGCCATCGGCGGCGCCGGCCTGCTCGATCGCTGCCAGCCGCTGACGCAGCTCCTGTGCGCGAGCCTCGAGCACAGCCCGCTCCTCTTTGAGCGCGACGATGCGCGGCCGCCAGAGCTCGAGCTCGGCGGTAGCCGCGCCGTGCTCACCGGTCACCGTCGCCAGCTGCTCGCGCGCGCGATTGAGTCGCTCCTCGAGCTCCTGCCGCTCGGTCTTGAGCCCCGTGAGGCGCTCGCGCAGCAGCTCCATCTCCGCGGCCTGCGCGGCGCCGAGCGCCTCGAGCTCCGCAATCCGTTGGCGTAGCGCGTCTTCGGCGCTCGGCGGGGGTGCGTCGGCCGCCGGCTGGGCCAGGCGCTCCTCCAAGGCGCGCACCTCGCGCTGCCGGCGGACGAGCTCATCCTGAAGGCTGAGCACCCGGGCGGCCAGCTCCTCCTTCTCTGCCCGTAGCTCTGCCTCCGCCCGTTGATCCGCCTCGACTGAGGCCACGGCCAGCGCCTGCTCCACCGGCTGGCCGCGCACCGCTTGCAGCACCGGCGCGTACGGCACCTGAACGATCGCCAGATCGTCGCGGTGGATCTGCGTCGGGCCGAAGACCAAGAGATACCAGCCGGCCTCGTCGGTGTCCTCGTCGAGCAACGAGCGGTCGAACACCAGCCCCGGGTCCTCTTCACTCGACTCGAGATCATAGAAGAGGTTGGCGACCAACGGCGACTGCGCGAACACGGTCAGGCTGCCGAAGGTCGGCGAGAGGCGGGCGAAGGCCTCCTCGTAGGTCAACGGCGCGGCGAAGGTCGCCCCGACCAGATCACTGAGCCGCCGACCATTCGGGTTGGCGAGGGCCAGGACCAGATAACCGTCGGCGGCGAGGATCCGCCGCAGCTCGGTGAGCCAGGTCTCGTCGTCGAGCAACGCCGCGGCCAGATCGGGGAAGAGGACCAGATCGAAGGCGGCGTCCGCGAAGGGCAGCGGCAGCCCAGGGCGCGGCACGACGTCGACCCCCTCGACGCCGGCGTCGGCCAGCTCACGACGCAGGCGCTCCGGATCATCGGCCGCCCCGGTCAGCTCGGCCGCGCCGGCCTCGGCGAGCAGGAGCAAGCCGCGCGCCTCGGCTGCCAGATCCAGGATCCGCCGGTCCTCGGCCAGGCCGGTCAGCATCACGTAGCGGGCTTGGAGCTCGAGCTCGGCGCGGGGCTGCTCACGCATGCTCATCGACATCGCCATCCCTCACAACCGCCACTTGGGTGCCTGTTCACCGTGCATCTCGTCCGGCCCGGATTCGGGCGCCGGCACCGGCGCTTCACCGCTGCGTGAGCCAGGCGGCCCGTCTGCCGTCGTCCCCCGCCGCCGCGGCGTCGCCAACGCCGCCTCGTGAGCCTGCAGCTGCGCGTGGACCTCGGCGATCCAGGCCTCGATGTCGATCTGCCGCGCCGCGCCGAACTCCTTGGCCAGCTGGAACTCGGTGATCGCCTGGCGGAGCGTCCCGCCGATCCCCTCGAGGAGCCGACGGCCGCGCCGAAAGGCGAGGTCGGCGCGCAACGCCCGCAGCTCGCGCCGCTGATCCTCGGAGAGGCCGGGCAACAGCTGGCAGCGATCGACGTAGGTGCTCGCGACGGCGAAGACCTCTGGATCCTCGGCCTCGAGCCGCTCGCGCGCCCAGTTGGCCATCAGCCCGAACAACGCCCGGTCGACGTCGGCGCGATCCTCGAACGCCTCGAACCGACCGACGCTCACCCCCTGGGGCACGGGGATGGGGGCGTAGGCCTGGCGCAGATCTTCGCTCTCCGGCTCGAACGGCCGGCTGCCGAACGGGAACATCCGGCCGCGCTCGACGACCAGCGAGCCGGCGGTGACGGTGACGTGGTATCGACGATGATTCAGCTCGCTGAGCAGGTAGAGCACCACGCCGGTCAGCCCGAGCACGAACAGGATGAAGAAGAGCGTCAGCAGCGTCCGCCCGACGCTACGGCTCTTGGGCTCGTCCATGGTACACCCCAATAAACGGCAGATTGCGGTATCGCCCGGCCAGATCGAGGCCATAGCCGATGACGAACTCGTTGGGAATGGTGAAGCCGACGTAATCGATCGGCACCTCGGCCCGGGTGTTGCTCGGCTTGTGCAGCAGCGTACAGACGCGGACGCTGCGCGGGCGCCGGGTCTGCAGGTTGTCGAGCAGGTAACGCATCGTCAGGCCGGTGTCGATGATGTCCTCGACGATCAGGACGTCGAGCTCGGCGATCGGGCGGGTCAGGTCGGCGGTGATCTGCACCACGCCGCTGGACTCGGTGGCGTCGCCGTAGCTCGAGATGCCGACGAACTCGGTGCTGAGCGGCAGATCGATCTGGCGAACCAGATCGGCGAAGAAGAGGAAACAGCCCTTGAGGATACCGATGACGCACAGGTCGCGTCCCTGGTAGTCCCGCGTGATCTCGGCGCCGAGCTCGGCGATGCGCTGGTGCAAACGCTCGGCCGAGTACAGGACGGCGACCTCCTCGGCCCAGGCGAAGGTCGGCGCTTGATGCAGCTCAGACATAGCTGTTGTTGAGGATCTCCCCCAACCCGCCGGCGCCAGGGACGATGTACTGACGCTCGTTCAGACCACGCTCAGCGGCCCACTGCTCGCCGAGCTCGGTGTGGAAAACCTCCGCAGGGGAGAGCCCGCGGTCGAGGCGCACCGCGTAGACGACGATCTGCGGGAACGCGCCGAGCACGCGCTTGAGGTACTCCGGGGTGACCACCAGGTGCAGGGCGACGATCTTCTTCGGCGGCCCGCCCTTGAGGTTCTGGTAGATGGTGGCGGCCCGGACGATGCTGCTGCCGGTGGCGCCCATCGGGTCGGGCAGCAGGACGATCGCATCGGTGACGTCGCCGCCGATCTTGTCTCCGGAGACGTCGACTCCGACCACGGTGTCCGAGGCGTCGGTGACCCGGCTCATGTAGATGTGATCCTGGCGCACGACGTCCGGGTTGACCAGGCGGGTCAAGGTCTCGAACGCCACCTGCGACGGCTGCATCCCGGCGCGGGCGATGTTGACCGTGACGACGCGCGTGTTTGGATCGAGGACGCTGCCGGCCCAGACGCCCGCCGGCGTCGCCGCGAACATCCTGGTTCGCACCTCGACCTCGCGGCGCGGGAACTCGTTGGCGATCGCCACCCGCACCAGGGTCTCGTAGATGTCGCGGATCAGGTAGGTGACCTCGGGGTGCAGGGTCTCCGGCCGACACAGACGTGCCAGCAGGGTGAGCAGCACCGGGTCAGCGAGCAGGTGCACCTGGGGGCCGTAGCGATGCTTCAGCTCCGGGGCGCGGAATTCGTAACTTCTATAGGCGCGGTCGAGCATGGGGCGGGGATCATACAGACCTTGGCGTGGGTGTCAAAGCCGTCGACCGGTTCCTTCCGTCGCGCCGGATGTGCGATATGCTCGACCGGGGAGGACGACGCGTGCGGCCGATCCTTCAGCTGCAGGTGCTGCTCAAAGGGCGGCAGCTCAAGCGCCAGCGCTTCGAGCGCGACACGGTGCAGATCGGCCGCCACCCGAAGTCCGACATCGTGCTCGACAACCCGAGCGTGTCGTGGGCGCACGCGATGATCGAGCGCGTCTCGCACCTGAGCTTCCGCCTGCGCGACCTGGGCTCGGCGAACGGGACCTACCTGAACGAGGCGCGGGTCGAGGCCGCCTTCCTGCGCGACGGTGACCTGATCCAGGTGGGCAAGTTCACCATCCTGGTCAACTTCGACGAGGACCGCCGACAACACGACGGTCCGTTCTCGCAGCAGACCACCGACGTCACCCTCGAGCCGGTGGACTCGACCTTCGCGCTGACCACCGGGGAGATCCGCGACCTGATGGCGACCGCCGCCACGTTGCCGCCGGCGGAGTCGCCGCCGGCGATCCACGTCGTTCAACCGCCGCCGCAGGCTCCCCAGCCGCGCCCGCGGGCCTGGTCACGCTACCTGGTGCACATCCTCGAGCAGGAGCGGGGCCCACTGCTGCTCGCCTTCGCCGTCGGCCTGCTGCTCGGCTTCGGCCTCGGCCGCTGCGTCTGACTCGAGGAGCGGAGATGACTCAGAGCTGGCGCTCGGGCGCCAACACGGTGTCTGGGCAGTACTTCTCGAAGAAGCGATGACTCCCCTGGCACAGGTGGTCGGCCAGCGGCATGAGCGGCAGCTCCTCCCAATGCCCGTTGGCGTAGATCCGCACCAGGTTGGCGTCGACCTCCTCGATGAGCAGCTCGTCGGGCGGCGCGCCGGCGCCGAGCTCACCGATCAGGAAGAAGCCGCCGATCAACGCGCCTACGAAAGCGAACGAGAGCAACATGCCGGTGCGCATCGGGCCCTCCATCGAGCTGGCGGCTCGGGCCCGCTGTAGCGAATCGGCCCACGTTTGGCAAGCGAAACCGACCCCGCGCGCCGACCATCGATCAGCGCACCGAGGCAAACGCGGTCAGGATCGCCGGCCGATGGGCGGCGAGGCGCGTCACCTCGCCAGCCGCCTCGGCGATCAGGATGTCACCTCCGCGCACGGTGATGCCGAGCAGGTAGGTGTAGTCCTCGATTCCGACCGGCGCGGCGAGCTCGAGCAGGTAGGCGGGCTTGCCACCCATGGTCAGCTCCCCCTCGTTGACCAGGGCGTAGCCGGCGTCGAGCATGCGCTTCTTCAATGCCTCGCGCCAGAAGCTCAGCTCGGCCTCGGGCTCGTTCTCTTCGCTGCGGACGCGGAACATCACGCCGTTGGCGCTGACCGCGCGCACCTGGAGACGGTCGTCGTCGAACTCGGCGAAACCGGCCGGGACCGCGGCGTCGACGCACGCGGCCGCGCCGACGAGCACGAACAGGACGAGAGATCTACTCTTCATGACCGAACTCCCGCAGCAGATCGACCAGGTTCATCGTGTTCAACCAGGCGAACGACGAGCTCCCGGAGCGCTCGGGAGGGCGGCGCTCACGAAACTCGAAGCGCACGACCACCTGCGCCAGCTGGAGCTGATGCTCGAGCAGGCGGAGCGCGCCCTTGAGGCTCTCGATCTCCTGGACCAGCTGGGTCATCGCCTGCTCGACCTCGACCACCGCCTGGGCGTTGGCGCCGGCGAGCACCGCGAAGTAGCGCTCGAAGACCTGCTGGCGCGACTTGAGCCGGGTGCGCAGCTCCTCGAGCCGCTCGCCCACGTCCTGCGCCGCGAACTGACGGTCGATCACCTTGCCGGCCTGCTCGACCAGCGCCATCAACCGTTTGGCCTCCGCGACCGGCACCTTCAACACCACCTCGGCGTCAGTGCGCGAGGCGAAGTAGCCGCCGAGCTTCTCGACCTCGTCGATCAGCTGGTCCGCTGTCTTCGTCCGGTCGGTGACCTTGACCACCATCGTCGCCGAGACCGCGGTCCGGGGAGCGGCGGCCGGCGCGCCGAGGAGCAACGCACAGAGCAGCGCGGTCATTGGGCACCTCCGGCGATCATCTGCTGCACGGCCGCGCCGTAACGCTTCTCCTGCTCCTCGGCCGGGTAGTAGACCTCGACCAGCTGGAGCTCGTCCCCGACCGCGCGCACACCGATCAGATAACGGTAGGCCTTCTCCGATTGGTCGACCAGGCGCAGAACCTTGAACGGGCCGGCGTCGACGACCTCGGCGGTGCCGTACTCGCGCCCGAGCCGCGCCTTGATCGCCTCGACCCAGAACGCGGTGTCCCCGACCGGCCGGTTCTCCTGCGCGCTGGCCCAGACCACCGCCCCGTCGGCGCTCTCGCACGCCCAGGGCTTCTTCTCTGACAGCTCGACCATGCCCGCTGGCGGCGTGAAGGCCAGACGGTCACCGGCGAAGGCGATGTCGCGCCGGAAGGGCGAGAGCTGGTGGATCCAGCGGAAGACAGCGATCGGCTCCTCCGCCTGGGCGTTGAGCTCGACCTGGTGGGGCACCGCTTCGACCGTCAGGCGGGACAGCTCAGCGAGCGACGCCAGCGTGGTCAGGTACATCTCGAGCCGGTCGATCTCCTCGGTCAAGCGGCTGATCTCGGCCAACAGCTCGAGCTTCTCCCGCGGGCGGGTCGCCTTGGCCAACAGCGCGATCAACCGGTCGCGGCTGGCACGCAGCGTCTTGACCCGCAGGTCCATCGCGGTGAACTGGTCGGTGACGTCCTGAGCGGTGAGCGAGCGGGAGAGCACGTCGCCGATGCTCGCCAGCCGCGCGTAGACCTTGCGGAACTCGGCCACCGGCACCCGGACGGTGATGCTGCCGGTGCTCAGCGCCTCGACGTAGCCGCCGGCCGCGTCGGCGATCTCGGCGACCTGCTGCAGCGTCTCGGTCGGGTTCGGCACCTTGAGCTTGAGATAGCCGTTGTAGTGGACCATCCGCTTGACC
>JBFYZW010000419.1:0-2667 GCA_041309305.1 Deltaproteobacteria bacterium
GACCTGCGCGCGCGCGGCGGCGGGCCGAGCGGCTATGTCGCGCCGGTGGCGGTCGCGGCGCCGGCGATGAAGGCCGGCCGCTACGACGACAACAAGCAGTACAACCGCTTCTTGACCTTCATGGGCGAGAACGCGCGGCTCGCGCCGCACCCGCTCGACGTCAACGAGCGGCTGGTGATCCAGGTTGTGGACAAGGACGGCAAGAGCATGCCGAACTGCAGCGTCGAGGTGAAGAGCCTCGACGGCAAGGTGCTGTCGAAGACCACCACCTTCGCCGACGGGCGGACGATGTTCTTCCCCTCCGCCGACGCGAAGCCGAGCGACAAGGACTTCACCCTCACCGCCACCTGCGGCAAGGAGAAGCGCAACGGCCAGTGGAGCCGGGCCGGCAAGCGCGAGGTGCAGCTGCGCTTCCCGCAGGCCCGCGTCGTTACCAAGCCGGTGCCGGTGGACGTGGCGATCGTGCTCGACACCACCGGCAGCATGGGCGGCCAGATCGATCGCCTGAAGCAGACGCTGCAGGCCATCCACTTCCAGCTCACCCAGCTGCCGGTCAAGCCGGACCTGCGCCTCGGCCTGGTCGCCTACCGTGACCGCGACGACGACTACGTCACCCGGGTCACGCCGTTCACCGCCGATGTGGCGCAGATGCAGCGGGCGATCGACAAGCTCGACGCCGACGGCGGCGGCGACACGCCCGAGGACCTGCAGCAGGCCTTCAACGAGGCGATGCGCAAGCTCGACTGGCGCTTCGACGCGGTGCGGGTCGGCTTCGCCATCTCGGACGCCATCCCGCACACCGACTACCGCGACCAGACCTACACCTACCGTGATGCGATGCGCGACGGGCTGCGCCGCGGCGTCAAGTGGGCGATGGTTGGCGCCGGCGGCCTGCCGCTCGACGGCGAGGTGATCTTCCGCCAGATCGCGCAGTTCACCATGTCGGAGTACGTCTTCGTCACCCAGGGGGAGGGGGGCGACTCGGCCGGCGGCGTCGGCGAGGCCTCGCACCACGTCGGCTCCAACTACCAGGTGGAGAACCTCGACCAGGCGATGATCCGCATCGTCAAGCGCGAGCTCTCTTACCTCACCGACACGCCGAAGGACTTCGACGACACCATCGTCGCCACCGCCACCACGCCGAGCGTGCCGCGCGACAAGGTGCTCGCGCCGGCGGTCGCCGAGGTGCTGCGTCAGCTGGCCGACTACAGCGCCATCCGCCTGAAGCCGGCGACCCCGGTCGCGGTGCTGCCGGCCGAGTCGACCGACGCGGCCTACAACGCGGTGGCCGAGTACGTCAGCGAGCAGATGGTCTTCGCCGCGACGCGCAACCCGTCGTTCAAGGTGCTCGAGCGTGATCTGTCGAAGATCGGCCAGGAGCTGAAGCTCGCGACCACCGACTTCTTCGACGCCGAGCAGAGCGCGCAGGTCGGCAAGCTGCTCGGCGCGGAGCTCTTGATCGTCGCCAAGCTGCAGGTGCACGCCAGCGGCGCGACGTTGTTCGCCAAGCTGGTGCGCGTCGAGACCGGCGAGATGCTCTCGGTGGCCAAGGTCGACATGAACAAGGCCGTGCTGCAGAGCTCCTGATGGCCCGCGCGATCCTGCTCGCAGCGCTGACGCTCGCCGCCTGCACCGCCGCGCCGGTGGTGCCGCTACCCTACCGCCAGGAGTTCAGCGCGCCGCTCGGCCGCGAGTGGCAGGCGACCGGCGGCGGCTGGCGGGCGATCGACGGCCGGTTGTTCAACGACGGGGCGCGCAACGTGCCGCTGTGGCTCAACGCGGCGCTGCCGGCCGACGTGCGGGTGAGCTTCACCGCCGAGGCGAAGAGCGCCGCCGGCGACGTCAAGGTCGAGCTGTTCGGCGATGGGCGGAGCCACGAGTCGGGCTACATCGTCATCCTCGCCGGGTGGAACAACTCGCGCAGCATCATCGCGCGCCTGGCCGAGCACGGCGAGCGCTACAACCCGGTGCGCACGCCCGAGCGGAGCGCGGCGCTGCGCGCCGAGGTGGCGCGCGATCCGGACGCGGCGCGCGCGGCGCACCGCGACCAGCGCGAGATCATCGAGCGGCCGGCGACCATCGAGCCGGACCGGGTCTACCGGCTCCGGGTCGAGCGGCGCGGACACGAGCTGACCTTCCACGTCGACGACGTGCTGCACCTCACCTACTTCGACCCCTCGCCGCTCGCCGGGCCGGGGCACGATCGCTTCGCGTTCAACAACTGGGCCTCGCCGGTGCTCTTCGACGATCTGCTCATCGAGCCGCTCTGAGCGGGCGGACCGCGAGGTCCCGGCGACCCGGGGGGGGCCGGGCTGAGCCTCACATCGACTGGAGGATGAGGCGCACGTCGGCGGCGAACTTGCCGTTCGGCTCGAGCTGCAGGTAGCCCTCGTAGGCCTGCTTGGCCTTGGCGTTGTCGCCCATCGCCTGGTGGACGTTGCCGAGGATGACCAGCGCCTGGCCGAAGCGCGGGTTCAGCTCGAGCGCGCGCTTGAGGTGCTGGATGGCCAGCGAGTTCTGGTCGGAGTCGAAGTAGGCGGTGCCGAGGCCTGCGTGCGCCTTGTCGTTCGCGTCGTCGAGCTCGAGGACCTTCTTGTACTCGATGATCGCCTGCTTCAGCTTGCCCTTCTGGTACAGCGCGTTGGCCTTGGCGAGCAGCTTGCCCGG
>JBFYZW010000420.1:0-3120 GCA_041309305.1 Deltaproteobacteria bacterium
CGAGCAGGCCGAGGTAGAGGAGCAGCCGCGGGCGGGCCAAACGCCGCCGCGCGCCGCTCTGCTCGGCGAGCGAGGTGTAGCGCACGAGTCCGCGCGGCTTGCCCAGCTTGTCCATCACCTCGTCGCAGGCCTCGATGCATTGGGCGCAGCCGATGCACTCCATCTGCAATCCGCGGCGGATGTCGATGCCGGTCGGACAGGTGCGGACGCACTTGAGGCAATCGACGCAGTCGCCCCACAAACCCTGGGCGGCGTCGCGCCGGGCGCGCACCGTGCCGCGCGGTTCGCCGCGTCGCGCGTCGTAGCCGACGATCACCGTGTCGCGATCGTAGAGCACGGTCTGCAGCCGGCCGTACGGGCAGGCCACGGTGCACATCTGCTCGCGGAACCAGCCGAAGTCGAACAGCACCAGGCCGCCGGTGAAGGCGGTGGCAAAGAGCAGTCCGCGGTGCTCGAGCGGGGCCTGGGTCAGGGCCTGCCACAGCACCGGCCAGCTGGTGAAATAGGAGACGAAGGTCAGCGCGAGCAGCAAGGCGACGATGGTGAAGGCGCTCCACTTGGCCGCCAGGCGAACCCGCCGCTCCCAGGTCCAACCGCCGCGCGCGCGCCGGGCGCGCTCGAGGGGGCTGCCCTCGCACAATCGCTCGAGCGGCCGGAAGACCAGCTCGAGGTAGACCGGCTGCGGGCAGGCGTAGCCACACCACAGCCGGCCCCACAACGCGGTGACCGCGAAGACGGTGATAATCACCGTCGCGCCGAGGGCGGCGAGCAGGAGGTTGTCGGTCGGGCGCAGTGTCACGCCGAAGAAGGTGAACTGGCGCGTGGCCAGATCGAGGAAGATCCCCGGGTGACCACCGAGGGTGACGTGCGGCAGCCCGACGAACAGGGCGATGAGCGCCCAGCCGATGGCGAGGCGAATGCGCCAGAACCGGCCGCGGCTCGGCTGCGGATCGATCCACCGGCGGCTGCCGTCGGCGGACAGGCTGGCGAGCAGCTCTGTCGCAGGCGCGACCGCGAACGGCCGCGCGGTCGCCGGCGTCTCCGGGTCGCGCGATCTCATGCCGCCCTCGTACACGATCGGCTCAACCCTCCGGCAACGGCTCGGGCGCGAACCGCTCGCCCTCCGGCGGCTTGGCCTGCGCCGGGCTCGAGCCCTGCAAGCTGCGCAGGTAGGAGACCAGCGCCGCCAACTCCTCGGGCGGGATGGCGCGGCCCCACGGGGGCATCCCCTTGGCCGGGATGCCCTTGGCGATGCTGGTGAAGATCTGCGTCACCTGCCCCCCGTGCAGCCAGTGCTCGTCGGTGAGGTTCGGGCCGATGAGCCCCTGCGCCGCCTCGCCGTGGCACGAGGCGCAGGTCCTGGTGAAGCGCGCCTGGCCGAGCGCCAGGGTCTCAGGCCGGCGAGCGCCGGCGAGCAGCTCCTGGCTGGTCGGCGGCACCAGCGGGTTGGCGTCGAAGTGCGCCTGCAGCGCGGCGCGCTGCGCGATCGCTGCGGCGCGGTACTCGGCCTCCATCGAGGCGGGGCCGAAGGCCAGGGCGTAGAAGCCGATGTAGAGGACCGAGAAGATCAGCGCGCCCCAGAGGATGGCCATCAACCAGCCGGGCATCGGGTTGTCGTACTCGTGGATGCCGTCGATGTCCTCGTGCAGGATCTGGTCCTGGTACTCAGCCATGATCGACCCCCTCGGGCCCGGTCCCGGGTTCGCGGCCGTCGTCGAGCGGCAGGCGGGCGGCGGCGGTATCGCTCCTGGCGTCGCGGCACAAGACCCGCGAGACGACCACGGCGAACGCGGCGACGAAGAAGACCAGCGCGCCGATGACGAAGGTCTGGGCGTCGCTGGCGACGGCGAGCTCCTGGAGCATCGTCAGTTCCCTCCTGCCGGCGGCGGCTCGCCGGGGATCGCAGGGGTCGTCGGCAGCGCCAGGCGCAAGGTGTCACCGCCGGGCGCCCGCCAGCGGATGTCGACCCCGAGGCGCTGCAGGTAGGCGGTCAACGCGACGATCTCCTTGCTCGCCAGGCCGGTTGGGCCGCGCTGCGCTTCGATCTCGGCGGCGATGGCGGCCTGCTGCTCGGCGACCGACGCGCCGGCGGCGGCCAGCTCGCCGGCGGAGTAGGGCACGCCGAGGGTGACGAACGCCTGCAGCTTGGCGTCCAGGTCGTCGACGCGCAGCTCGTCGGTGAGCAGGTGTCCGTAGCGCGGCATCACCGAGCCCGGGGTCGTCGAGGTCGGCTCCTCCATGTGACGGACGTGCCACAGGTGCGGGTACTTGCCACCGACGCGGTGTAGGTCCGGACCGGTGCGCTTCGAGCCCCACTGAAACGGGTGATCGTAGACGTACTCGCCGGCCTTCGAGTACTCGCCGTAGCGCTCGGTCTCGTGCGCGAACGGGCGGACGAGCTGCGAGTGGCAGTTGTAGCAGCCCTCGCGCAGGTAGAGGTCGCGGCCGAGCAGCTCGAGCGGCGTGTAGGGTTTGACGCTGGCGATGGTCTTGATGTTGCTCGAGCTGACGAACAGCGGCACCGCCTCGACCAGTGAGCCGACCGAGATGGCCAGCACGACCAACACGGTGAACAGGACCAGGTGGCGCTCGAGGAAGCGGTGCACGCCGCCGGCGAGCGCCTGCTGCAGGCGAAGGAGCGCCTGATCGTAGGTGCCGGTCAGTGCGGCGGGGGCGGTCGGCGCGCGCGCCGGCACCTGCACCGCGGTGTCGGCCAGGTCACGCGGCGCGGCGCGCATCGTCCGCCACAGGTTGAACACGCCGAGCAGCGCGGCGATGAAGAACAGGCTGCCGCCGACCAGCCGGATCCAGTACATCGGCACGATCGCCAGGGTCGTCTCGATGAAGTCGGGGTAGGTGAGCCGGCCGTCCGGCTCGAAGGCGCGCCACATCGCCCACTGGGTGATCGCCGCCACCCACATCGACACCTGGTAGAGGATGATGCCGATGGTGGCCAGCCAGAAGTGGGCGGTGGTCAGCGCCCGGCTGAACAGCGGCGCCTGCCACAGTCGGGGCACCGCCCAGTAGAGGATGCCGAAGGCCATGAAGGCGTTCCAGCCCAGGGTGCCGGCGTGGACGTGGCCGATGGTCCAGTCGGTGAAGTGGGAGACGGCGTTGACG
>JBFYZW010000421.1:0-6058 GCA_041309305.1 Deltaproteobacteria bacterium
CGGGAGCTGGTGACGCGCACGGTTGCGCAAGGCGCCGGGATGCACCGGCGCCTGGCCAAGATGCTCGGCATCAAACGTTGAGGCGCGAGTCGGCGCTGGCGGCGAGCTATACGACGTTCAACAATCGGCTGATCACGACGTCGAGCGCGACGCGGTTGTCGCCGCCCTCGGGGATGATCAGGTCGGCCCAGCGCTTGCTCGGCTCGACGAACTGCAGGTGCATCGGCCGCACGGTGCGGTAGTACTGATCGCGCACCTGGTTGAAGGTGCGGCCGCGCGACTCCATGTCGCGGCGGATGCGCCGAAAGACGCGGATGTCGGCGTCGGTGTCGACGAAGATCTTGACGTCGAAGCGGCGGCGCAGCCGCTCGTCGACGAAGACCAGGATCCCCTCGACGATGACCACCGGCGCCGGCGCGATCGGGCGGGTCTCCTTCTTCCGCCGGTGCTCGACGAAGTCGTAGATCGGCACCGCGGCGGGCCGGCCGGCGCGCAGCTCGTCGAGGTGGGTGATCAGGAGCTCGTTGTCGAGCGCGTCCGGGTGGTCGTAGTTGACCGCCTGCCGGGCTTCGAAGGGCATCTCCGGGTGGTCGCAGTAGTAGGCGTCGTGGTCGAGCGTGACCACCGAGCCGGGCGGCATGCCCGCGGCGAGCTTGGCCGCCACCGTGGTCTTCCCCGAGCCGGTTCCGCCGGCGATGCCGATGACGAGGGGGTGGGTCGAGGCGCTGGGCATGGCCGGCCCCTTAGCACGGACCGGAGGGTTTGTCTCCCGGCGTCTGAACGAACGGTCATGATTCCCGATCGCCACGGGCGGCTTCGCCCGAGGGAGAATCGAAAACGGGGTGTGCGCTAATCGCGCACCCCCGTTCAGCGCGCGGGGTAGAGGCGATCGGTGATCGCGCCGTTGTAGTAGTGGGCGAGGATCTCGCGGTAGCTCTGACCGGCCTCCGCCCGGCCGATGGCGCCGAGCTGGCACATGCCGACGCCGTGGCCCCAACCGCCGCCGATGAAGGTCACCGCGACGAGCTTACCGGCGGCGTCGCGCTCCTCGTCGATGACGAAGGCGCCGGAGTTCAGGTTGCCGAACAGCTGGCGGATCGGCAGCTCGTGGACCACCGTCGCCGTGCCGCCCTCGCCGTGCACCGCGAGGCTGATCACCCGGCCACCGCGGCCGCGCTCTTCGACCTCGAGGCGGGTCACCGGGCCGAGCTTGGGGTAGGCCGCGCCGACCAGCGTTTGGAGCTCGGCGGCGGGCAGCCGCGTGCGCCAGCGCAGCTTCTCGGGCCGCACCTTCGAGGCCTTGGCGCAGTAGGCGGTCGGGGTGCCGGTCAACCAGGCACGTACGCCCGCGGCGGTCGGGACGAGCTCGAGCGGTGCGCCGGCCTCGTAGTCGGGCCGGGCGCGCAGCGCCGGGTCTGGGTCGTTGCCCCACACCGCATCGTTATCCTCACCGTGGCCGCCGCAGGTCGACGAGTAGACCGTGTCGACCAGCCGCCCCTCGCGAAACGCGACCTCACCGGCGGTCTCGCGCACCGCGGCGTTGGTGCGCGGGTCTTCGCGATCGACGCCACCATAGACCTGGCAGTGTTGCTCGGCGCAGAGGTGGAAGGGATCGTCGTGGTGGCGCTTGCCCAGCTTGGCGAACAGCTGGTTGCGCGCCGCCACCGCCTGGGCCTTGAGCGCCTCCGCAGGCGAGGAGGCGAACATCTCCGCCGGCACGACGCCGGCGAGCACCTGCTCGGCGCCGAGGACGTTGACCACCGCCAGCCGGCCGTCCGGGTCGACGACGACGTAGATCTCGCCGCGGAAGCTCCGGTCGGCGAAGCCGTGCCAGCTGTAGCCCTTGCCCTGCTCGACCGCTTCGACCAGGACCGGTTGCTCCCCCGCGGTGCACCGGATGAAGCTGGTGGCGGTGCCGAGCGGGG
The DNA here is from genome assembly GCA_041309305.1 of Deltaproteobacteria bacterium. GTDB lineage: Bacteria > Myxococcota > XYA12-FULL-58-9 > XYA12-FULL-58-9 > XYA12-FULL-58-9 > JBFYZW01. The sequence goes on from JBFYZW010000421.1 coordinate 1,926, forward strand.
CCCCGCCGGCGCGCAGCCGGAGCTCGCCCCAGGGGCGTTCGCCGAGACGCGCGCTGACGAAGGCCCGCGTGCCGAAGCGGGCGTAGACCTCGCTGGCCAAACGCCGCCCCTCCGCCGCCGACGCGACCGGGAGGACGACCCGGTACTCCCGGTTGTCGAGCACGTGGCCGCCGATGCCGAGCACGGTGCCGTGCTCGAGGGCCTCGACCTGGGGGTAGCCGCGGGCGCGCCAGCCGGACAACGCCCAGTCGAGGCGCTCGGGCTGGTCGCGGCCGACCCCTTCGAGATCGACGTAGTAGCGCCGGGCCGCCGGCTGGGTGCGGCCGATGCCGACCTCGAGCCGCGCCCCGGCGCGTACCGTGGTGCGTTTGAGCACGCCGGCCTCGTAGTAGTCGACCTGCAACGGCGCGCGGGCGGAGAGCGCCGCCTGCCTCTGGCCGGACATCAGGCCCAGGGCGATCAGCGGCTCGCCGCTGGGCAGGATCGGCACCCGGTCGCTGTAGAGCAGGTCCATGCCGCTCGGCACGGGCGACGGCTCCGGCTCGACGCCGGGCGGCGCCGGGTCGGCAGCGAAGAGGGCGAGCAGGAGCGCCGCGCGCATGGCCGCAATCTACTCCGCCGCGTGCGCGCCGGCCATTTTTTCCCGCCCCTTGGACCAGCGATGGCGCTGCGGTAGAAGGCGCCGGGAGGGAGTGGGAAGGCAGGACAAGCCCATGGCAGTCATCGTTGGGGATCGCCGGTTGACGATCGAGGACGTGGCGTCTGTCGCCCGAGGGGAAGAGAAGGTCGAGCTCTCGCCGGCCGCGCTCGAGCGGCTGGCGGTCTGCCGCCGGATGCTCGAGGGCAAGATCGCCGCCGGCGAGACGATGTACGGCGTCAACACCGGCATCGGCGAGCTGTCCGAGGTGCGTCTGACCGACGAGCAGGTCGGGCAGTTCCAGCGCTTCCTCATCTACAACCACGCCGCCGGCATCGGTGAGCCGGCGCCGATCGAGCACGTGCGGGCGGCGATGCTCAGCCGGATCGCGGTGCACAGCCGTGGCCACTCGGGTTGCCGCCCGGAGATCACCCGGTTCTACGTCGCGTTGCTCAACGCCGGCGTCACGCCGGTCGCCTGTGCCAAGGGCAGCGTCGGCGCCTGCGGCGACCTGGCGCCGATGAGCCAGATCGCGCTCAGCCTGATGGGCGAGGGCGAGTGCTTCTACCGCGGCCAGCGTCTACCCACCGCCGAGGCGCTGCGCGCGGCCGGTCTGGTCGCCCCCGGGCTCAAGGAGCGCGACGGGCTGGCCTCGATCAACGGCTCGAACCTGATCACCGGCATCGGCTGCCTGTTGCTCGGCGACATCGAGCGCTGGGTCAAGCAGGCCGAGATCGCCGCGGCGATGTCGCTCGAGGCGCTGCTCGCCAACATGCGCCCCTACGAGGCCCGGCTGCACGAGCTGCGCGGCTTCGGCGGCTCGGTCACCTCGGCCGCGAACCTGCGCCTGGTGACCGAGGGCTCCGACCTGCGCACCGGCAAGCTGAAGACCAAGGTGCAGGACGCCTACTCGATGCGCTCGACGCCACAGGTGATCGGCGCGCTGCGCGACGCGCTCGCCTACACGCGGGCGCAGTTCGAGATCGAGCTGAACGGCGTGGCCGACAACCCGATCTTCGTCGCCGAGACCAACACCGTCTACACCGGCGCCAACTTCCAGGGCACGCCGATGACCCTGCCGCTCGACATGGTCGCCGCCGGCGTGACCATGGTCTCGGTGCTCTCCGAGCGGCGGCTCAACCGGCTGCTCAACCCGGCGCTGTCGGTCGGGTTGCCGGCCTTCTTGACCCGCGGGGCCGGGATGTTCTCCGGGATGATGCTCAGCCAGTACACGGCCGATACCCTGGTGGTCGAGCAGCGGATCCTCAGCGCGCCGGCGAGCATTCAGTCGATCCCGGCCGCCGCCGACCAGGAGGACTTCGTCAGCATGGGCATGAACGGCGCGCTGAAGGCCAAGCAGATCCTCGACAACGCCCAGGGCGTGCTCGGCATCGAGCTGATGGCCGCGGCCCAGGCGCTCGACTTCCGGACCCACCAGGTCGGCCGCGGCACCGCCGCGGCGCGCGCCGCGGTGCGCGAGACCGTCGCGCACCTGGACGAGGATCGGCCGCTCTACCCCGATCACACCGCGATGAAGGCGGCCACCGCCGCCGGGCGCGTGCTCGAGGCGGTCGAGGGGGCGGTCGGGCCGCTCAGCGGGTCGTGGCGTCCGGCGGACTGAGCGTGCCGGTCAGTCGCGTGCGGTGGCGAGGATGAAGCGCGGGATGATGCCCAGCGCCCGGTAGCGGCGCAGCAGCGCGGGTGGCAGGGTGGTGAAGCTCGCCACCCGCTCACGGCAGCAGGCCTCGCCGCAGTTGCACTCCATCTGCCACTCGTCGTCGGCGCCGAGCAGCGTCGCGTAGTCGTGGGTGACCTCTTCGCCGGCGCCGATCGGGGCGATCGCCTGCAGGGCCAGCCGGCCCGGGGTGCGCACGACCCCCGCGTTCGGCCGGCAGGAGTGGTTGGCGTACGCGCCGATCTCGCCCTCGGGGTCGAGGTAGTGATCGGCGGCGAAGCGAAAGCAGTTCTCGGCCCGGCGCGGTTCCTCGTTCCAGAAGCGCGCCATCTCGTCCAGCCCGACGCGCGCGCCGTGGATCGTGCAGATCGCCTCACCGGCCGCGAACTCGCGGACGGCGACGATGCCCAGCCCGTTGCGCACCGGCCGCACCGTCAGCCCCGCCGGCCAGCGGCCGCGCGCGCGCGGCGCCGTGGGGTGATAGGCGGGGTGCGTCGGCGTGTGGTCGAGCATCTGCCGCTCCGGCGGACGCTCGCGCTGCAATCGTCGCGTCGTCCGGCCGCGCGTTTCTATCACGGCGACCGCGTGGCGATGAAGAGGCGAGTGTGCTCGCTTGACCGCTCGCGCCTGTCTGGTTACACCGACCATCGGCGGCCGGCGTCCGCCGGGGAGGCACGATGGCGCATCCGACGCTCGATCATCTGGACCGACTGGCGCGCGGGCTCGTCGCCGCGACGCGGGGGACACTCAGCTGGAGCTGGGACGCCGGGATGAGCGCGGCGTTGGCCACCTTCACCTCCGACCAGGCGCCGGCCGTCCGGGCCGCGATCGAGCCGACGCTGTCGGTCGCCTACGACGCGGCGGGGGTGCGAGGCGCGCCGGCGGGCGTGAGCGATCTGCTCGGCGCGCTCGGCGGTCTGCGCCACGGGCAGCTGCTCCTCTGCTCCGAGCCGGCGGCGGCTGGCCAGGTCTACGGCGCCTGGTGGCCGTGGGGCAACGGCAAGACCATCTCCCTGCGCGTCGGCCTGAGCGCTCCCGGGATCGCCGGCGTCGATCGCGCGGCGTTGAACGAGTGCCTGCGCACGGCGATGGGGTTGTGACGCTCAGTCGGCCTGGAGCTCGAGGCTCGAGCTGGACGGGCTCGGCTTGCCGCCGAGCTTCCCGCTCTTGCCGGTCTTCTCGCTCTTCCCGGTCTTGATCGGCTTGGCCTGCGTTGCTGGCTCGTCGGTCGCCTGGGCCGCCGGCGACGCGGTCTTCTCGCCGACCAGCGTGCCCTGGGGCATCGCCTTGGCGTTCGCGGCCTCACTCGGGCCCTCCGCCTGCGCCTTCTTGCCGCCGCCGCGCCGTGACGGCTGCTTCTTGGTGCCGAGCGAGAGGTCGGCGAGCGCCACCCACCCGGCCTCGCCGCGCGCGGTGGTGATCTCCGCCCAGGCGCGGCCGTCGCTCCCCTGCACCGTGTCGTGGACGCTCACCGCCGCACCGGGGGCAAGCTTGCCGGTCAGCTTGCTCTTCGGCGTCGGTTCGGCGCGCAGCGCCGTGCCGGTGGTCACGACCGCCGCCTTGCCGGAGGCCGGCCGGGGTGTGGTGGTGCCGCGCAGCAACGGGCCCGGCTCGCCGCGGACCTTCGACCCGGTGCCGAGCGCGTTGGCCAGTCCCTGGTTGCCGCGCGCGCCGCCGACGACGTTGGCCACCACGGCCTGCTGCTCGGGTTGCGGCGCGTCCGCGAGAGTCGGCGGCGTCTCGACCGGCGCGACCGCGACCGGGAGCGCGACCGAGGTCTTGACGACCGGCGGCGGGGCGCTGGCGCGGGCGCCGAGCCAG
>JBFYZW010000422.1:0-5616 GCA_041309305.1 Deltaproteobacteria bacterium
CGCGCGCGCCGACCGACGCCTTCGCCGGAACGATCTTCGACCTCGCGCCGGGCAGCGCCTACGACGTCGAGGTCACTGTCAGCCCGCCGGCCGCCGACCCGGTGGTCGTGCAGACGGTCGCCTCGACCCGGGCGCTGCCGCCGGCCGCCGGCGCCGCGACCGCCACGGTGAGCTCAGCGGCCGCGCTGCAGGCGGCCCTCGACGCGCTCGTGCCCGGGGACGTGCTCGAGCTCGGCGCCGGGACGTACGAGGTCAGCGGCCTGCAGCTGCGCGTCTCCGGCACCGCCGAGCAGCCGATCATCATCCGCGGCGCGTCGCGCGACGCGGTGGTCCTGCGCTCGGCCACCCGTGTGCTGCAGGTGCTGCAGGCGGCGCACGTGGTCATCGAGCAGCTGACGATGGAGGGCGCGGGCGTCGACTCGGGCACCGACGCCTCCTCGGTGGCGGTCTCCTTCTGGGACGGCGCCGACCCGGTGGCGATCACCTTCCGCGACCTGGTGATCCGCGGCGTCGACATGGGCATCATCGGCTGGGGCGCGCTCCGCGACGTGCTGGTCTACGACTGCCGGCTCACCGGCAACAACCAGTGGAACGCCGCCTTCGTCGAGTCGAACCTGACCTGGAACGACGACGGCATCCGCCTGCCCGGAGAAGGGAACTGCGCCTTCAACAACACGCTGCACGGCTTCGGCGACAGCTTCGCGGTCACCAACGGCGTCTTCTCCGCAGCGGTGCACTTCTATCGCAACCGGGTGACGATGGGCGGCGACGACGGCTTCGAGGGGGACTACGGCACGCGAAACCTCGGCTTCTACGACAACCAGCTCGCCAACGTCAGCACGCTGCTGTCGCTCGACCCGCTGTGGGGCGGGCCGCTCTACGCCTTCCGCAACGTGGCGCTGAACACGGTGCGCGGCCCGTTCAAGCTCAACAACGAGAACAGCGGCTTCGTCATCTACAACAACACGATCGTGCGCACCGACGGCACCACCGACTGGGGCTGGGTGCAGTACGACAACGGCGCGCTGCGCAACTTCAGCTTCCGCAACAACCTGCTGGTCTACCACGGCGGCGCGAGTCTGATGGCGCTCGAGTCCAGCGGCATCGATCCGGTCGACTTCGACCACAACGGCTGGCACCCGGACGGTGCGGTCTGGTGGTCGCACAGCGGCGGCTCGTTCGGCTCGCTCGCCGCCGCGCAAGCCGGTCTGCCGGCGACGACGCCGGTCTTCGGCGCCGAGACCGCCCGTCACGCGGGCGATCTCATCGTCCCGGCCGAGCCGTTCGCCGACCCCGTGCCGCTCGGCGCCGACCACCTGACCGAGGTCTCGGCGCCGTTCTGGCCCGCCCTCGCCGCTGGCAGCCCGGCGGCCGGCGCCGGGGTGGCGATCGCCAACGTCACCGACGGCCACGCCGGCGCCGCCCCCGACCTTGGCGCGGTGATCACTGGACGCGCAGCGCCCGTGGTCGGGGCCCGGTGAGCCGCCTCGGCGGCATGGTGGCCTCGGTTGTACCGCCCGGGGGCGACGCGCCGTGCACCGCGCCGGCGACGGCCGCCTTTGGCGCCTGCGTCCACGCCTACGCGCAGGACGGCGTCGCCGCCCCGTGACGCCGGCGCAACGGACGGTCACGATTCCCGATCACCAAAGAGCGGCCTCGCCCGAGGAAGAACCGCAAACGGGGGTGCGCGAAGCGCGCGCCCCCGTTTAGCGGCGCGCCACCCGCCGCCGGCGACGCCAAACCAGGCCGAGGCCGAGGCCGAGGCTCAGCCAGCCGCCGCTCGGGCTGCTGGCGGCGCAGTCGCAGCCGCCCGAGCCGACGGCGCCGGCGATCCCCGACGGGCCATCGCAGGCGTCGCCGATCTCGTCGCCGTCGGCGTCGAGCTGGTCGAGGTTGGCGACCGCCGGGCAGTTGTCCTCCTCGTCGGCGATCCCATCCCCGTCCCCGTCCGCGCGGCAGACCGAGAGCGACCCGGCGCAGACGAAGCCGGGCTCCACGGCACAGCTGGCGCTGCAGCCGTCGCCGTCGTCGGTGCCGCCGTCATCGCACCCCTCGTCGCCGACCGTGAGCCCGTCGCCGCAGACCGTCGCGCAGCTCGTCCCGTCGCCAGCGTAGCCGGCGTTGCAGGTGCAGGTGTAGCTGCCGGCGGTGTTGGCGCAGGTGGCGTTGGCGTCGCAGCCATCGGTGCCCGCGGTGCACTCGTCGACGTCGGCGCAGGTGAAGCCGTCGCCGGAGAAGCCGCTGTTGCAGGTGCAGGTGTAGCCGCCCACGGTGTTGGCGCAGGTGGCGTTGGTGTCGCAGCCGTCGGTGGCGTCGGTGCACTCGTCGACGTCGGCGCAGGTGAAGCCGTCGCCGGCGAAGCCGTTGTTGCAGGTGCAGGTGTAGCCGCCCACGGTGTTGGCGCAGGCGGCGTTGGTGTCGCAGGTGTCGCTGCCAGCAGTGCACTCGTCGACGTCGGCGCAGGTGAAGCCGTCGCCGGCGTAGCCGGCGTTACAGGTGCAGGTGTAGCTGCCGGCGGTGTTGGCGCACGTCGCGTTGCTGTCGCAGCCATCGGTGCCGTCGGTGCACTCGTCGACGTCGGCGCAGGTGAAGCCGTCGCCGGTGAAGCCGCTGTTGCAGGTGCAGGTGTAGCTGCCCGGGGTGTTGCCGCAGGTGGCGTCGGCGCTGCACGTCGCGCTGCCGTCGGTGCACTCGTCGAGGTCGCTGCCCTGGACCGCGAAGGTGAACAACGGGGTCGCGACGTCGTCGCTGCCGATGCTCACTGTCGCCTGGCGCAGCCCAAAGGCGCTGGGCGTGAAGGTGACGACGAAGCTCGTCGACGCGAAGCTACCCACGGGGCTCACCGGGTCGGTGGTGACCACGAAGTCGGCGGCCGCGGCGCCGGAGACCTCGACCAGCGGCGTCCCGGTCAAGGTCAGCGGCGCGAAGCCGCCGTTGGCCAGCGCAAAGGTCTGAGCGCGGACGCCGCTCTCGCCGAAGTCGGTGCCGTCGGCGGTGCTCGGCGTCGTGCTGCCGGCGGCGATCGGTACGCCGTTGCCGCTGACCGCGATGCTCGGGCAGGAGTTCGCCGCGCCCGGCGTGTCGGCGAGCCCGGCGTCGTCCGAGCCGATCACCCAGCCGCCCCGCGCGTCGGGGCAGCGGAAGCCGTGCCACGGCGGCTGGGGGCCGAAGCGGCTGAGCGCGACCGGGCCGTAGTAGTACTCGGTCGTCGTCGGCGGGTTCTCCTCCTTAACGAAGGCGACCTGGTCGGCGACCTCGGTCCACGGGGTCGCGTCGAGGTTCCCATCGTCGTCGGTGTCGAGGTCATCGTTCAGGGCGCCGGTCCAGCCGCTCACCAGGAGGTAGGTGACGTTGTCGGTGTTCTCCAGGTTCAGGGCGTCGGTCAGGTCGGCGGTGCCGAGGCTGAAGGTGCTCTCGGCGATGACGAAGTAGCCGTTTGGCTGGATCTCCCCCCCGGTGAGCGGGGTGACGCTCTCGACCACGCCGCTGCCGCCGGTCCCGTCACCGATGGCGATGAGGGTCAGCTCGCCGAGCGGCTGGCCGGGCGGGCCGACGAGCTCGACATACTCATCGTTATCGGCGCTCGTCTGGTCGGGGCGGAGCTCGTTGAGCCGCAGCGCCGCGAAGGAGCGCGCCGCGGTGAAGGTCACGCTGCTCGGCAACCCCGGGTTGTCGGGCGGGAGCCCGTCGCCGATCGCCTCGTCGGAGCGGAAGCGGTTGCTGGCGTTCAGGTAGGTGGCGACGAAGCGGAAGCCGCTCCAGGCGGCGATGCCGAGGTCGGTGGGATCGACCGCGAAGCTGAAGCTCGCGGCGCTGGCCGCGTCGTCGCCACCGAGGTCGGCGAGGTAGAGCAGCGAATTGTCGCCGCCGGCGGCGAGGCGGTAGAGGAAGCCGCCGTTGCTCGCGTCGAAGGCGATCGCCAGGTCGGCGGCGAAGCCGGCGGGGAAGGCGACCTCGGAGTCGGTGCCGCCGGAGACGGCGCCGCGGCCGGGGTCGGCGAGGTCGGACAAGGTCGTCGTGTCGGCGTAGCCCCCGGGGAGGGTGTCGAGGTAGATGACCAGCCGGTCGTTCAGGTCACCCGACCCGCGCCAGAGGGTGAACCGGATCAGGTCGCCCACGACGGTGATCTCGAGCGCGCCTTCCCCGACGGCGCCGCCGAAGCCGTTGTTGGCGTTACCTTGGTAGGTCGTCGCGCCAGCGGAGGCGCCGACAAGCAGCGCGACGGCGAAGGCGAAGAGGGGGAGTCGTGGCATCGGAGACCTCCTGGTTGACCGGGGCGGGGCAGCTCACACCGGCCGGCAATGCGGCGCCATCGTACACGGCCGGCGGACGGTTGCGAACCCCCGTGGCCGGGCTGTTGGCCACCTCGCCCGGGCGTGCGCGCTGTGCTATGGTTGGGCAGTTGCGGTCGTTGGATAGATTGGTTCCCCTGGGGTGCGACATGGGTGGCGGTGCGGTGACGTCGATCGAGGCGCTGGCGCTGTTGCAGCGCATCTACGGCGCGCACGTCCCGGCCGACAGCGGCGCGGCGCTGGCGATGCTCGAGACCAGCCCCTACGCGCCCACCGACGCCGGTGAGGCGGCGGCGCTGCGCGCGCTGGTCCTCGCCGCCGCCGGCCAGGGGCTCGAGGGGATGCGGGCCGCGGCCGAGCGGCTCACGGCCCAAACCCGGCCGCTGGCCACGACCCACAAGCCGCTCGGCGGGCTCGTCAAGCTGCAGCTCGAGGAGCTGTCGCGACGCGGCGCGGCGCCGGCGCCGGTCATCTCCGAGGCGAGGGCGGCTGCGTTGTTCGCCGAGCTGGCCGCGGCGCCCGACATCCCGCACGACTTCGTCGACGAGGGGTGCCACTACCGCGCCCACGTGATCGCCCGACGGCTCGAGGAGGCCGGCGTCGCGAGCGAGAAGATCGTCCTCTCGCCGACCGCCGGCGATCTGCGCATCGACTCGGCGAAGGCCGCGCTCGGCTTCACGATCGCGATGTTCCACGTCGCCACGGTGGTCAACGTGCGTACCACTGACGGGCGGATCGAGCGGCGTGTGCTCGACCCGTCGCTGTGCGACGGTCCGGCGACCATCGACGCCTGGGCGGCGACGATGCGCGCGGTCGGCGGCGCGCCGTGCGAGATCTCCTTTCTGCCCCGCTTCGCGTTGATGCCCTGGCAGCGGGACCAGCCGCCGGCCGACTGGCGCGCGGAGGAGCTCGCCGAGGCGCAGGCCTGGAACGAGCAGTACCGCGAGGTGCAGCGGTCGATGCAGGAGAGCGGCTTCTACGACTACCTGCGCGAGCTCGCCAGCGGCGGCGGCGGCAACGCCGGCGCACCGGGCTGACCGATGCCGGTCGCCTCTCCAGACCTGCCACTCTCGAGCCCGGTCGCCGAGCTGCGGCGCGAGGCCGGCCGGACCCGCGTCACCTTCACCCGGCTGGCGGCGATCTACTACCTGGAGGACGCCCACCCGGACCAGGCGCGCATCCTGCGCGCGCTCGAGGAGTCGCGCGCCAGCGGTCGGCCGGTGCAGCTGACCTACACGCTGCCGGGCAAGACGATCACCGGCCTGGTCGCTGCCGCCGAGCGCTGAGCCGCGCCTGAGCTGCGGCCGCGCCTGCGCCCGTAGAG
>JBFYZW010000423.1:0-6995 GCA_041309305.1 Deltaproteobacteria bacterium
CGACAACGGCCTGTTGCGCCGCGGCGAGCGCGACGGCGTGCAGGAGCTCTTCGCCCGGGCGCTCGGCCTGCCGCTCACCGTGGTCGACGCCCGAGAGCAGTTCCTGACCGCCCTCGCCGGCGTCGCCGACCCGGAGCAGAAGCGCAAGATCATCGGCGCCGAGTTCATCCGCGTCTTCGAGGCGCAGGCCGCCCGTCACGCCGACGCCCGCTTCCTCGCCCAGGGGACCCTCTACCCCGACGTGATCGAGTCGATCTCGGCGAAGGGCCCGTCGGCGACGATCAAGAGTCACCACAACGTCGGCGGGCTGCCGGCGCGGATGAACCTCCGGCTGGTCGAGCCGCTGCGCGAGCTGTTCAAGGACGAGGTCCGGGAGCTCGGCGCCGAGCTGGGGTTGCCCCATCACCTGTGCCAGCGGCAGCCCTTCCCCGGCCCCGGGCTGGCGGTGCGCGTCCTCGGACCGATCAGCGCCGAGGCGCTGGAGATCGTCCGCCACGCCGACGCCATCGTCGAGGAGGAGATCGTCCGCGCCGGCCTCTACGAGCGGTGCTGGCAGAGCTTCGCGGTGCTCCTGCCGGTGCGCTCGGTCGGGGTGATGGGCGATGAGCGCACCTACGAGCAGACCATCGCGGTGCGCGCCGTGGACTCGGTCGACGGCATGACCGCCGATTGGTCGCGCCTGCCGCACGAGATCCTGGCGGTGATCGCCAACCGCGTGATCAACGAGGTGCGCGGCGTCAACCGGGTGGTGTACGATATCTCGTCGAAGCCGCCGGCGACGATCGAGTGGGAGTGAACGGGTGAGCGAGCCACCGAAGAACGCCGACCCGCCGCCGCCCGGCGAGTGGGACGACCTCTCCGACACCCACCCGATCACCGTGGTGCCGCTCGACGCGCAGGAGGCGGAGCTCGTCCCCTGTCTGATCGTCATCTCCGGCCGACAGATGGGCCAGGTCTTCCGCCTGACCCGCCGCGAGGCGCGCATCGGCCGCGCCGAGGACGCCGAGCTGTGCGTCCGTGACACCTCGATCTCGCGGCACCACGCGCTGGTCTACCTCGACGCGGCCGGGCGGAGTCACATCCGTGACCTGGGCTCGACCAACGGTACCTTCGTGAACGGCAAGCGCGTCCAGGACGTCGAGCTGGCCGCCGGCGACCGGCTGCAACTCGGCAACCAGACCATCCTCAAGCTCGAGTACCACGGTCAGTTCGAGAAGGCCTTCCACGCCCAGCTCTACGAAGCCGGCACCCGCGACCCGCTGACCGACACCTACAACCGCCGCTACATCGACCAGCACCTCGAGGCCGACTTCAGCCTGGCGGTCCGCCATCGCGAGGAGCTCAGCCTGCTGATGGTCGACATCGACCACTTCAAGGCGGTCAACGACACCCACGGCCACCTGGCCGGTGACGCGGTGCTTCGCGCCCTCGGTCGGATCCTCGGCAGCCGGGTGCGCGGCGAGGACATCCTGGCCCGCTACGGCGGCGAGGAGTTCCTGCTCGTCCTGCGCCGCACCCCCGCAAACGGCGCCCAGGCGCTCGCCGAGTCGCTCCGCCGGTTGATCGAGCACGCCCAATTCCGTTTCAAGAACGAGACGATCGAGCTGACGATCAGCGTCGGCATCGCGACGCAGGGACCGGAGACGTCGTTCCCGACCGTCGCGGCCCTGATCGGGGCCGCCGACCAGGCGCTCTACCGGGCGAAACACGCCGGCCGCAACCGGGTCGAGGTCTTCACCCTTGGCGGCGAGGAGCCGACAGGGTAGGCTGCCAGCGCTCGCCCGGGGCAGCCGGCCATGGGGAAGAATAGGCCGGGACAGAGCATCGTCAAACCGGTCGCACGCACGCGCAAGGAGGAGCCGAGATGAACACGAGAGCGGCAGTCGTCGTAGGTGCGCTGATGTGGGTCGCGGCCGGAACGGCCGACGCCCAGGCGGATCCGGTCGCCCAGACCGTCGGCCACGGCAAGATCAACTGGAGCGACAAGACCATCACCGCGACCGGGAGCGGCGCCCCCGACCTGAAGGCCGCGAACGTCGCGGTGGCGCGGCTCGGCGCCGAGCGCGCGGCGAAGATGGACGCGCTGCGCAACATCCTCGAGGCGGTACGCGGCCTCAGGGTCCAGAGCGGCGAGTCGGCCGGCGACCGGATGGACGCCTCCCCGGAGCTGAAGGCCAGCGTCGAGGGCGTGGTCAAGAACTTCAAGGTGATCGACACCAAGTACTACTCGGACGGCGGCGTCGACGTCATCGTCCAGGTCCCGCTCGACGGGGTGATCACCGGCGCGCTGGTCAAGGCCGGGGTCAAGGCCGCGCCGCCGAACGGCGCCGACGCCGCGAGCGGCGTGGTGATCAACGCGAAGGGGCTGGGGTTGGTGCCGGCGCTGGCGCCGCGCATCGTCGACGACAAGGGGCAGGAGATCTTCTCGGCCGCGCTGGTGGCCGAAGAGGCGGTCAAGCGCCACGGCGTGGCCGGGTACACCAAGAACCTGGACGGGGCGCTGAAGGACGCGCGAGTCGCCGACAAGCCGCTGGTGGTGCGCGCCCAGAAGCTCACCGCCGCCGGCGCCTCTGATCTGGTGATCTCGGCCGAGGACGGGGCCAAGATCGCCAAGCTCACCGGCGCGCTGGCCAACGCCAAGGTCATCATCGTAACCGATTGAACGCGCCCGGACGACGAACCGAGCGGCGGGAGACTACCATGAGCAAGGGGAACGTGAGCGTGATGTGCGGCGCCGCGGCGCTGGTCGCGACGCTGGCGCTGGCCAGCCGACTGGACGCGGCGAGCGCGACCACCGTCGAGGTCGAGGCGATCGGCCAGGCGGTGATCTTCAGCGGCGACAAGGTCGCCGCGCGCGACAAGGCGATCGACGACGCGCTGCGCAAGGCGGTCGAGCAGGCGGTCGGGACCATCGTCTCGAGCGAGACGGTGACCAAGAACTACCAGCTGCTCAGCGACAAGATCTACAGCCAGGCCAAGGGCTACGTGAAGGGCTACAAGGTCGTCACCGAGGCCGAGCGCGACGGCTCGGTCTTCGAGGTCAAGATCAAGGCCACGGTCGGCACCGACAACCTGCGCAACGACGTCGACGGCATCGTCTCGTTGCTCAACGCGAAGGGGATGCCCCGGGTCCTGGTGATGGTCGCCGAGCAGCAGGTCGGCCAGGCCTCGCCGAACTACTGGTGGGGCGACCAGAGCTTCAAGACCTCGATGGACGCGACCGAGAACGCGATCATCGACGCCTGGCAGGTAAAGGGGGTGCGCTTCGTCGACCGGCAGACGCTGGCGGGCAAGCTCTCGGCCGGGCTGACCAGCAGCGCGGCGCCGGACGATCGGGTGGTCAAGGAGCTGGCCGGCAAGGTCGGGGCCGAGGTCGTCGTGCGCGGCGACGCGGTCGCCGCCGACCAGGGGCCGGTGATGGGCACCCAGATGCGCTCGATCCAGGTCAGCGTCTCGCTGCGGGCCATCCGGACCGACACCGGCAGCATCATGGGGACCGCGGTCGTGACGACCGCGATCGGGCACGTGAACCCGGCGGCGGGCGGCGCGCAGGCCCTCAAGCAGGCGGGCAAGAAGGCAGCCGACGAGCTGTTCGACAAGATGATCGCCCAGTGGCAGCAGGAGTCCACCGGCGCCACCGCGGTGAAGCTGGTGGTCAACAACGCCCAGAAGACCGGCAACATCAAGGCGCTCTCCAACTTCATCAGCAACGAGGTGCGGGGCGTCAGCACGGTGCGCCAGCGCTCGTTCAGCAAGAAGGTCGCCGAGCTCGAGGTCGAGATCGAGGGCTCGGCTCAGGACCTGGCGACAGAGCTAGAAGAGAAGAAATTCCCTGGCTTTGCGATCGAAATCGAAGAAGTTACTCCAAATTCTGTCACCGCGACTCTGACCAAGAAGTAGGAGGGGAGCGATGCGAAGACCTTCGTTGCGCGTGGGCCTCCTCGGGCTCGGGGTCGTCGCCGGCGCCGTCGCCGTCCTCGCCGTCGGCCAGGCCGAGGCCGAGCCGGCTCCGGTCGGGACGGTGACCTACCTGAAGGGGGAGGCCAGCCGAGCCGCCAAGGGTGCCAACTTTGCGCCGCTCCACGAGAAGGCCAAGGTGGCCCAGGGGGACCGGTTGAAGACCGGCCCGGCCTCCCGGCTCGAGGCGACCCTGGCCGACGGCTCGAAGCTCCGCCTCGGGGCGGGCTCGGAGCTGTCGCTCGAGAACCTGGTGGTCGGCAAGAAGCGCGAGGCCAAGAAGCGCGTCACCGCCAAGCTCCTGGTCGGTCGCGTCTGGGCGTCGGTGACCAAGCTGTTCGGCACCGACTCCAACTTCGAGGTCAAGACCGAGAACGCGGTCGCCGGCGTGCGCGGCACGCGCTTCTCCGCCACCCGGAGCGCGGACGGCGAGACCAGCGTCAGGGTCTACTCGGGGCAGGTGCTGGTCTCGAACAAGCCGATCTACGCGGTCGAGGGGCACACCAAGGGCAAGCGGGTCGAGGTCGCCGGGCCCCAGGAGATCAGCAAGAAGCAGTGGGAGGAGCTGGTCGCCGGCGCGATGCAGGTGGTGCGCATCGCCGCCGACGGGGCGATGACCGCGCCGGAGGGCTTCGCCCTCGCCGATCCGGCGGCGGACGACTGGGAGCAGTGGAACAGCGAGCGGGACAAGCTCGCCGGCCTGTCCGAGTAGACCCGCTCCTTTGCCCTTGACTCGGACGGTGGATTGGATAGAACCGCCGCCTGGTGGGCGCTTAACTCAGCGGCAGAGTGCCATCTTCACACGGTGGAAGACACTGGTTCGAACCCAGTAGCGCCCACCATACCTTTTCGCAATCGCGCGCGTTTCGCTCCGCCCGGCCGGGCGCGAGCCGCCCGGGGACACGAATCCTGGATCGAAATTTTGACCACCTGGCTTCCCGTCCCTAGGATGGCGGGAGAGGAGTGGAGCGAGCGATGCAGTCCGACGCCAACCCGGTCCGTGCCCGCCTGACCGAGGCGATCAGCCGCGCCCTCGAGAGCCTGTGGGCCGACTGGGCGGTGGCCGGCGCGTTGCCGGCGGTCCAGCTCGCGCCGCCGAAGCAGGAGGCGCACGGCGACTACGCCTGCAACGTCGCGCTGGCGGCGGCCAAGCAGGCCGGCAAGCCGCCGCGGGCCATCGCGCAGGAGCTCTGCGCCCGCCTCGGCGACGCCGAGGGCCTGCTGGCCAAGACCGAGGTCGCCGGCCCCGGGTTCGTCAACCTGTTCGTCGCCACCCCCGCCTGGCACGACGCGCTGGCCGAGATCCTCCGCCGCGGTGACGACTACGTCCGCTCGACCCACGGCGCCGGCACGCGCGTGCTGGTCGAGTTCGTCAGCGCCAACCCGACCGGGCCGCTGCACATCGCCCACGGCCGCGGCGCGGTCACCGGCGACGTCATCGCCCGACTGCTCGACGCCGCCGGCTACCAGGTCGAGCGGGAGTACTACGTCAACGACCTCGGCCACCAGACCGACGTGCTCGGCCGGTCGATCTACCTGCGCTACGGCGAGCTGCTCGGCCGGCCCTTCTCACCGCCCGAGGACTTCTACCCCGGCGACTACGTCACGGCGATCGCGCGCGAGCTGGTCGACGAGCACGGCCAGGCCCTCCTCGACCGCCCCGAGGACGAGTGGCTGCCGATCTGCCGCGAGCGCGGCATCCAACGCCTGCTGGCGCGCATCCGCCAGGACCTCGAGGCCTTCGGCGTCACCTTCGACCATTGGGTCAGCGAGCGCGAGCTGACCGCGCGGGTCGGGCTCGAGCACGTCGTCGCCCGCCTCGAGGAGAAGGGGCACGTCTTCGTCGACGAGGGGAAGAAGTGGTTCCGCAGCACCGCCTTCGGCGACGACAAGGACCGGGTGGTGATGCGCGAGGACGGCCGGCCGACCTACTTCGCCTCCGACATCGCCTACCACGACGAAAAGATGTCGCGCGGCTTCGCCCGGCTGATCAACGTCTGGGGCGCCGACCACGGCGGCTACGTCACGCGCGTCAAGGCCGGCCTCGCCGCCCTCGGCCACCCGCCCGAGGCGCTCGACGTCGTGCTGGTGCAGATGGTCAGCCTGTCGCGCGGCGACGAGAAAGTGCGCATGGGCAAGCGCCTGGGCACCGCGGTCTGGCTCGCCGACGTCGTCGACGAGGCCGGCCGGGACGCGACGCGCTACTTCTTCGCGCTGCGCCGCTCCGACGCGCAGCTCGACTTCGACATCGATCTGGCGACCAAGAAGTCGCTGGACAACCCGGTCTACTACGCGCAGATGGGCCACGCGCGGATGTGCGCGATCGAGCGCAAGGCGGTGGAGCAGGGCATCCCGCTGCCGCAGCCCGAGCGCGCCGCGCTCGCCGTGCTCGAGCTGCCCGAGGAGCTCCAGTTGATCAAGGCGCTGGTCCGCGCGCCCGAGCTGGTCGCCATCGCCGCCGACGCGCGCGAGCCGCACCAGGTGGTGCACTACATCCAGGAGACGATCGCCGTCTTCCACAGCTACTACACGCAGTACAAACAGAGCGAGAAGGTCATCTCCGGCGACCCGACCAAGACCCGGGCGCGCCTGCTGCTCTGTCGCGCGATCAAGACCACGCTGCGGGCGCTGCTCGGCATCCTCGGCGTCTCGGCGCCCGAGCGGATGATTCTGGAGGAGGGGACGACGAACGAAGGTTGAGCGCGCCGACGCGCTCACGAGAGGGAAGGGCCGATGAGGGACACGAACCGGATCCAGGACCGCGACGAGGTGCGCCTCGACCGGGTGCAGATCATCTGGCTGACCTTGGGCGGGGTCGTCGCGCTCGGCCTGATGTTCGCCCTGGGCACGGTGGTCGGCCGGCGCGCCGCCCAGCTCGAGCAGACCCCCGGGCCCCAGGACCCGATCGCCCGCGCCGATCTCGGCGTCGACGAGCACGAGAAGCTGGTCTTCTACCAACGCCTGACCGAGCCGGCGGCGAAGGGGTTGAGCACACCGCCGGTCGCGCCGCCGCCGGTCGAGGAGCCGCCGCCGGTCCC
>JBFYZW010000424.1:0-4255 GCA_041309305.1 Deltaproteobacteria bacterium
CGCCCCGCCGCCCCGTTCGCCGCCGGCCGGCCCCGCCGCCACCAGGGCGCGAAGCGGTGGATCAACGCGTGGAGCAAGAGGTCGAGGCCGCCGAGCAACAGGAGCAGGCCGGCGATGGCGAGCAACGACTGCCACGGCCAGATGATCACGAAGCCGCCGATCGCGCCGAGCAGCCCGCCGAGCAGCGTGATGTAGCTCAGCTTGTCGTCGGCGAACTCGCGGAAGCCGACCTCGAGCTGCTCGCTCGTCACCGTGCTCAGCTGCTTGAGCACGACGCGGCGCACGTCGATCTGGCGGATCAGCGCCATGACGATGCGGGTCAGCGCCGCCTCGATCGGCTTCTGCTTCTCCTCCAGGAACGACGGCACGTAGTCGAGCGCGGTGTCCACCTCGCCGACCAGGCGGTCGAGGGTGTCGGGGAGCTGATCGAGCTCGTTGGTGACGATCTTGGTCAACGGCTCGCGCCAGACGCCGCCGAGCCGCGACATCAGCCAGGTGGAGAACGAGCGACCGGCGATGCCCTCGACCCGCCGCTCGACCTCGCGGTTGACCTCGTCGCGGAACGGCTCGCTGCGGGCGAAGCGGCCGGCGTAGGTGAGGATCACCTGCTTGGTGTCGCGCACGAACTCCGGATCGCGCACCAGCCGGCGGATCTCGGCCGCGGTCTCGGCGGTCAACCGGGAGATCAGGCGGCTCTCTTCGAGCTCCTGGTGGATGATCGTCTCGTTGATCAGCTTCTCGATCACCTCGTCGGCGACCTTGCGGATGATCTCGTTGCGCTGCGAGGGGATCAACCCCTGGCCGAAGACCGGCCGGTTCTCCCGCGGGCGGAAGAGCATCTGCACCGCGATCCAGTTCGTGCCGTAGCCGATCATCCCGGCGACCGACACGCTGCGCAGGATCTCGGCGACCAGCGGATAGGGGAGGAAGAAGGACAGCGCGAAGACGCTCAACGCGAAGGGGGGGTAGAGCCGCAGCGCCCAGCGCAGCCCGGCGCCGGTGTGGAAGGCCAGCTTCTCGAACGAGATCCCGGTCAGATCGGTCTGGTCGAGCGGCTTGAGGATGAGGCCGGTGCGCGGATCGGTGCGCAGGCGCTGGCGCCACTTCTCCAGGTAGGGTTGCAGGTTCTGCTCGCGGAACCGCCCGATCCACGCCGCCGCCGCCGCGCTCAACTCGTGCGGCAGCTTGGACGAGTCCGGGTTTCGACCGCGCGGGTCAACCATCGGCGCGGTATAGCGCCGGCCGGCGCCGATGCCAACGCCGGCCGGGGCGCAACCCTCACGGAGCGGTCTGCCGCCGTTGCCGGCTCGCGTCGCTGCCGAAGGCGCGGGTCATCAGCTGATCCTCGATCGCCTCGTGGGTGAACAGCGTCTCGAGCAGCCCCGCGAGGCTGCGGCTCAGCCGCTCGGCGTTCAGCGGCGAGCAGCGGCTGACCTCGGCGAGCAGGGTATCGAGCTCGCCGAGCACGGCGCCGTGCTCTTGGCGCAACCGGACCAGGTCGGCGCCAGCGTCCGGCAGCAGCGCGGCCAAGCGGCCGTAAAGGTCCGCCGACTCCTCGGCGCGGAAGTGCTCGGTGAGGGTCGCGCGCAGCTCGCCGACCTGGGCGAGCACGCGCGCGAAATCGGTCGGGTCGGGCTCGGTGGGGTTCAGGGCCTCGGCCTGGCGCGCGGTGCGATCCAGATCGACCAGGATCCGGGCGTGAACGTCGATGGCGATCTCCGCCGCCTGCTCGCTGCGCTGCGCGATCATGGTGCTCCTCCCGTGCGGTCTCTCGCCCGTGGTTAGGGCAAATCGTTACGCTGGCGATCGAAACTCCCGGCGTCAAGCCGTTGACGCCGGGCGGCCGGCCCTTACCTTCGCTGCACGAGACCCGGGGGCGACGAGGTGGACGATGAGCGACGCGATGATCTCCTCAGGCCAGCCCCTTCCGCTCCTGCCGCTCCGCAACGGCGTGCTGTTTCCCGGCACCACCGTGACCTTGCCGGTCGGCCGGCCACGCTCGGTCGCGTTGGCCGAGACGCTGCGCCCGGGCGACCGGGTGATCGTCGGTGTGCAACGCGAGGCCGGGGTCGATGACCCGACGCTCGCCCAGCTCTACGACGTCGCCACCTTCGCGCGGGTGGTGCGGGTGACGCCGGTCCGGCCCGGCCAGCTGCGCCTGACGCTGCACGGCCTCGGCCGCTTGCGCCTGCGCGAGATGCCCGGCCGCGAGCCCTTCTGGCTCGGCAGCGGCGAGGAGGTCGCCGACCAGGTCACGAACCCCGCCGAGGCGCATGCGCTGGTCGAGCTGGTCAGCGAGCAGGTCCGCGCCCTCGAGCTCGGTGGCAACGAGGAGCTGACGCAGGTGCTGCAATCGACCACCGGCCGGGACCGCCCCGGGCTGGTGGCCGACGTCGTCGCCGGCGCGCTCGGCCTGCCGACCGAGAAGGAGGTCGAGGTCCTGTTCGCCTTCGAGGCCGGCGCGCGGCTGAGGATCGTCCTGCGCCTGCTCGCCGAGGCCAAGACGATGGCCGAGATCCGCGAGCGGGTCGGCGCCGAGGTGCAGAAGGAGATGGGCAAGCACCAGCGCGAGGCGATCCTGCGCCAGCAGCTGCGCGTCATCAAGAAGGAGCTGGGCGAGGACGACGGTCAGGAGGACCTCGACCAGCTACGCGGCCGCCTCGACGAGGCGAAGCTGCCCGAGGAGGCGCGCAAGGTCGCCGACCGCGAGCTCAAGCGCCTCGACGGCATGGCCCCCGGCCAGGCCGAGTACCACGTGATCCGCAACTACCTCGAGCTGATCGCCGATCTGCCGTGGAGCACGCGCGCCGAGGCGAGCTACACCCTCGACGCGGTGGAGACGAAGCTCGAGGCCGACCACTACGGGCTTCGCGAACCGAAGAAGCGCCTGCTCGAGCACCTGGCGGTGCGCCAGATGACCCAGAAGGCCCGCGGCACGCTGCTCTGCCTGGTCGGCCCGCCCGGGGTCGGCAAGACCTCGCTCGGCCAGTCGATCGCCGCCGCCACCGGCCGGCCGCTGGTCCGCATCGCGCTGGGCGGCATCCGCGACGAGGCGGAGATCCGCGGCCACCGCCGCACCTACGTCGGCGCTCTGCCCGGCCGGATCATCGCCGCGCTGCGCAAGGCCAAGGTGCGCAACCCGATCCTGCTGCTCGACGAGGTCGACAAGCTCGGGGTCGGCTGGATGGGCTCGCCCGAGGCGGCGCTGCTCGAGGTCCTCGACCCAGAGCAGAACCATACGTTCAACGACCACTACCTCGAGATCCCGTTCGACCTCTCCGAGGTGATGTTCGTCTGCACCGCCAACACGCTCGAGACGGTGAGCCCGCCGCTGCGCGACCGGCTCGACGTGGTCGAGATCCAGGGCTACACCGTCGAGGAGAAGCTGCACATCGCCCGGCGGCACCTCTGGCCGCAGCTGTGCGACGAGCACGGCGTCGCCATCGCGATGGTCGAGCTCGCCGACGCCGGGATCAACGCGGCGATCACCGACTACACGCGCGAGGCCGGCGTCCGCCAGCTGAAGCGCGAGCTGACCAAGGTGATCCGCGCCGTGGCGCTCGAGATCGCCCGCGAGCCGGATCGCAAGGCGCCGCCCCGGCGCCTCGACGCCGCGGCGGTGGCCGGCTACCTGGGCAAGCCGCGCTTCTTCAACGAGGTGGCCGAGCGCACCGCGGTGCCCGGGGTAGCCACCGGCCTGGCCTGGACGCCGGCGGGCGGCGACATCCTGTTCGTCGAGACCTCGCGGATGCCCGGCAAGGGCGCGCTCGAGATCACCGGGCAGCTGGGCGACGTGATGAAGGAGTCGGCGCGCGCCGCGCTCAGCTACATCCGCAGCCGCGCCGGCGAGCTGCACGTCGACCCGCGCTTCCTCGAGAGCCAGGACCTGCACATCCACGTCCCGGCCGGCGGCGTGCCGAAGGACGGGCCGTCCGCCGGGGTGACCATCTTCACCGCGTTGACCTCGCTGCTCACCGGCCGGCGCACGCGCAGCGACACGGCGATGACCGGCGAGTGCACGCTGCGCGGCCGGGTGTTGCCGGTCGGCGGGATCAAGGCCAAGGTGCTCGCCGCCCACCGCGCCGGGATCAAGCGCGTCATCCTGCCGGTCAAGAACCGCGCCGATCTCGACGAGGTGCCCAAGGTCGTGCTCGACGAGCTGCAGCTGGTCTTCGCCGAAGACATGAGCGAGGTGCTCGCCGCTGCGCTCGAGGGGGACGCGGCGCCGCTCGCCGACGGCGCGACGCCGCCGGCC
>JBFYZW010000425.1:0-4551 GCA_041309305.1 Deltaproteobacteria bacterium
CTTCGGGCTGCACCCCTGGGTGGCGCACGAGCCGCTCACCGGGGCGGCGCTCGCGGCGCAGCTCGAGCGCGGCGCGGTGGCGATCGGCGAGATCGGGCTCGACGGCAAGATCGAGGCCGCCGACCTGGAGCGACAGACCGAGGTGCTGCGCCTGCAGCTCGAGGTGGCGCTGGCGCGCGACCTGCCGGTGCTGCTGCACTGCCGCGGCTGGCACGAGGAGCTGCTCGCGCTGCTCGCGCCCTACGCGCCGCGCCTGCGCGGCGTCGTGCACGCCTTCTCGCGCGGCCCGGAGCTCGCCGCGCGCTTCCTCGCCCTCGGCCTGTTCGTCGCCTTCGGCGGCGCGGCGACGCGCCGCAACGCCGGCCGGGTGGCCCGGGCGGTCGCCCGGGTGCCGCTGGACCGGCTGCTGCTCGAAACCGACGCGCCGTCGATCGGCCTCGAGGGGGTCCTGGCCGAGGAGGCAGAGCCCTGCCACGTCGCGCAGGTTGCCCGCGCCGTCGCGGCGATCAAGGGGCTCGAGGTGGGCGAGGTCATCGCCGCGACCGGCGAGAACGCGCAGGCGTTGTTCCGGTTTCGTTGACGCGGACTTGCACGAACCCGGGAGGTGTGGGATTTCGGCGCAGCTGGCCGCCGCGGCGGGAATAGCCTGCGCGCGCGGCGTGTTAGGTCAGCTTGGTTCGTCGATGGAGCGAAGACACCCATGATCGTAGCGGAACAGCTCACCAAGTACTACGGCGACCGCCCGGCGATCGCCGACGTCAGCTTCACGATCAACGAGGGGGAGGTGGTCGGGCTGCTCGGCCTCAACGGCGCGGGCAAGACGACCATCCTGCGCGTCCTCTCCGGCCTGTTGCTCCCCACCGCCGGCAAGGTGCTGATCGACGGCCTCGACATGGCGACCGAGCCGGAGGAGGCACGGGCGCGGATCGGCTTTTTGCCCGAGGCGCCGCCGCTCTACCCGGAGATGACCGTCGAGGCCTACCTGCGCTTCGTCGCCCGGATCAAAGGTTTCGAGGGCGCGATCGACGTCGCGATCGACGACGCGATCAACGCCACCGACCTCGCCGCCGTCCGCCAGCAGCCGATCGGCACGCTCAGCCACGGCTTCCAGCGCCGGGTCGGCATCGCCCAGGCGGTGGTCAACAAGCCGGCGTTGATCCTGCTCGACGAGCCGACCTCCGGCCTCGACCCGGTGCAGATCGTCCACATGCGCAACCTCTTGCGCGGGTTGCGCGGCCACAACACCATCCTGGTCTCGAGCCACAACCTGCCCGAGATCCACCAGGTCTGCGACCGGATTTTCGTCTTGCAGGAGGGGCGCATCGCCGCCGAGGGCAAGGAGGACGAGCTGGCGCGCAAGGTCGGCGGCACCGCCCGGGTCCGCCTCGAGGTGCGCGGCTCGGCGCAGGAGCTCTCGTCGACCCTCGCCTCGCTGCCGGCGGTCAGCGATCTGAAGATCGAGCGCGAGGGCGACGGCTTCACCCTCGCCCAGGTGGTGCTCGACGGTGACGCGCGCGAAGAGCTGGCGGCGCGGTTGATCCAGGCCGGGATGGGCCTCAGGCGCCTCGAACGCGTCGAGGTGGAGCTCGAGAACATCTTCTTGAGCCTGACCAGCGGCGAGCCGGAGGTGCGGTCATGAGCAACGCCTGGTGGATCTGCAAGCGCGACCTCGGGGCCCTGCTCCGTTCGCCGATCGGTTACGTGATCATCTTTGCGGTGCTGATCATCGACGGGTTGTTGTTCAACGCCTGGGCGGTGGGCAGCGGCGCGCGCAAGTCGAGCGAGGTGCTGGAGATCTTCTTCTACTGCGCCTCGGGCTCGACGATGCTCGCCTCGGTCTTCGTCGGTATGCGGCTAATCGCCGAGGAGCGACAGACCGGCACGCTGGCGCTCTTGGCCACCTCACCGGTGCGTGAGTGGCAGCTGGTGTTGGGCAAGTTCTCGTCGGCGATGCTGTTCCTCTCCCTGATGACCGCGCTGACCCTCTACATGCCGCTGCTGATCATGGTCAACGGCCGGATCTCGCTCGCCCACATCATCGCCGGCTACGTCGGCGTGCTGCTGCTCGGCGCCACCTCGCTGGCGCTGGTGCTGCTCGCCTCGGCCCTCGCTCCCAACCAGCTGGTCGCCGCGGTGCTCGGCGCGGCGGTGGTGGTCGTCTTCCTGCTCATGTGGCTTTTGTCGCGCATCGCCAGCCCGCCGCTCGAGGACGTGCTCGCCTACCTCTCGATCCACGACAAGCACTTCCGCCCGTTCCAGCGCGGCATCATCAGCACGCAGGACGTGATCTTCTACCTCTCGTTCACCTACGTCGCCCTGCTGATGGCCACCCGGGCGCTCGAAGCACGGCGGTGGAGGTAGTCATGACCAGGACCAACCCCCTCCCCCTGCTGCCCGGCTGGTTGCGCCTCGGCCCGCTGGCCGGCTTCCTCGCCGGCCTGGCGCTGCTCTACCTCGGCGAGCGGGCGCTCGGCGGCGTCCCACGCGGCGTGGTCTCCTCGCTCGGCGGGGCGAGCCTGCTGTTCGCCCTGGTCGCCGCCGCCTGGCGCCGGCGCGAGACCGACGGCGATCGTCGCCTCGCGGCGACGCGGCTGCTCGTCGAGTACGCGCTCGGCGCGCTGGCGGTCCTGCTCTACGTCGCCGGCTCCGACCTGCTCGGCCTGTTCAGCGGCGAGCGGCTACCGGTGATCGTCCAGGTGCTCTGGCCGGCGCTGCTGCTCCTCATCCTGCTACCGGCGATCGCGATGGAGCTGGCGCTGCTCGGCATGGCCCGGGCCCCCCGGCTCGAGCTCTGGCGCGTGCGCTTCGCCGGCAACAGCGCGCGCATCGTCGCGCTGGCGATCCTCAGCTTCGCGGGCCTGAACTTCGCCGCCAACCGCTGGAACGAGAAGCTCGACCTGAGCTACTTCAAGACCACCGCCGCTGGCAGCGCGACGGTGGCGCTGGTGCGCAACACCACCAAGCCGCTCGAGCTGACCCTCTTCTTCCCGCCCGGCAACGACGTGCTCGAGCAGGCGCGCGCCTACGTCGATGATCTGGTCCGCCACAGCCGCCTGGCCAACGTCCGGGTCGTCGACCAGGCGCTCGACCCGGAGCTGGCCCGCAAGCTGAAGGTACGCGGCAACGGCTACCTGGCGATCACCTACGAGGAGAAGACCGAGACGCTGCGCCTCGGCCTCGAGGTCGAGGACGCGCGCGGCACGCTGCGACAGCTCGACGGCAAGGTCCAGCAGGCGCTGATCAAGGTCCTGCGCCCGCCGCGCATCGCCTACTTCACCACCGGCCACCTCGAGCGTGACTATGCGGCCGGCGGCGACGACAAGCGGCTCGGGATGCGCGACCTGCGCCAGCTGCTCGAGCTGCTCGGCTTCAAGGTCAAGCGGCTCGGCCTCGGCGAGGGGCTCGGCAACGCGGTGCCCGAGGACGCGTCGCTGGTGATCATCGCCGGCCCGCTCGAGCCATTTTTGCCCGAGGAGCGCGCCGCGCTCGGCCGCTACCTCGACCGCGGCGGGGCGCTGTTCGCGCTCATCGACCCGGACACCGGCGTGCTCGAGAACGAGCTGCTCGCGCCGTTGGGCGTCCAGGCCAGCCAAGCGCTGGTCGCCAACGACCGCTACCTGGTGCGCGTCCAGGACCGGGCCGAGAGCCCCTACTACCTGGCCACGACCCGCGCCTCGGCCCACCCGACGGTCGACACCCTGTCGCAGGCCGGCGGCCGGCTGGCCACCGTGCTGCTCGGCACCGGCGCGCTCTCCAAGGTCGAGCCGACCCCGGCCGAGGTGAAGGTCACCTTCACGCTGCGGGCGATGCCCCAGTCCTGGCTGGACAGCAATGGCAACGGCAAGCAGGACGCCGACGAGAAGAAGGATGCACTCGACTTCGCCGCCGCGATCGAGCGGCCCAACCGCGCGGCCGCCGACGGCACCCCGGTCAAGGACCTGCGCGCCGTCGTCGTCGCTGACGCCGACGTCGCCGGTGACGGCCTGATCGCGAACGCCGGCAACGGCTACTTCCTCAGCGACGCGGTGCGCTGGTTGGTCGCCGACGAGGAGGCCGCGGGCACGACCGAGAGCGAGGAGGACGTGCCGATCGTCCACAAGAAGGACGAGGACACCAA
This sequence comes from Deltaproteobacteria bacterium, assembly GCA_041309305.1. Classification (GTDB taxonomy): domain Bacteria; phylum Myxococcota; class XYA12-FULL-58-9; order XYA12-FULL-58-9; family XYA12-FULL-58-9; genus JBFYZW01. Next base: position 4,118 of record JBFYZW010000425.1, read on the forward strand.
GTGGTTCTACGGCACGAGCTTCGTCTTTCCGGCCGCCATCCTCGGCGGCGGCCTGTGGCTCAGCCGCCGGCGGCGCGGCGCACGCGGAGGTGCGTGATGGACAAGAGCCTGGTCGGACACGCGATCGTCGCCACGGCGTTGGCGATCCTCGCCTACGTCGCCTGGGTCTCGCCCAAGGAGGCCACGGTCGACACCGTGACGATGCTCGGCGGCAAGGCGGCGGCGCTGACCGAGGTGCGCTGGCAAGAGGAACGCTGGGACGTGCGCGCCGTCCGGCAGGGCGACCGCTTCGACGTCACGGTGCAGAAGCGCGAGCCCCCACCGAAGGTGCCCGACGCGGCGGCGACGAAACCGGACGAGGCCGAGGCGCCGGACGACGAGGCCGAGAAGCCGGACGAAGCGAAGGCGCCGGCCGCGCCCGACGCGACCCCGCC
>JBFYZW010000426.1:0-4310 GCA_041309305.1 Deltaproteobacteria bacterium
CTGCGCGTCTCCTACGACGGCGCCCTGGCGCCGGCCGAGGTCGAGGCCGCCGCCGCGGCCGGCCTGGCGGAGCTCGGCCTCGAGCCGCACGCCGTGACGACGGCGCTCAGCGAGCGCGCCGACGAGGCGTGGGCGACCGCGTGGAAGGAGCACTTCCGCCCGTTGCAGCTCGGCCGCCGGGTCTGGATTGTCCCCAGCTGGGAGCAGGCGTTCACTCCGCCGGCCCAGGCCTGCGTGCTGACGCTCGACCCGGGGATGGCGTTCGGCACCGGCCAGCACGAGACCACCGCGTTGTGCCTCGAGTGGCTCGAGCGCGAGCTCGCCACCCACGCCGGCGCGCGGCTGCTCGACGTCGGCTGCGGCTCGGGCATCCTGGCCATCGCCGGCGCCAAGCTCGGCGCCGGGGGCGTGGTCGCCATCGACAACGATCCGGACGCGGTGACCGTCTGCCGCGAGAACACGCGGCTCAACGGGGTGACCGTGGCGACGAGCACCACCCCGCTCGCCGAGCTGCCAGATCCGGCCGAGCTGGTGGTCGCCAACATCCTCGCCGAGACGCTGATCACGCTCGCTGCGGAGCTGGTGCGCCACACCGCGCCCGGCGGGCGGCTGGCGGTCTCGGGCGTGCTGGTCGAGCAGGCCGACGCCGTCGCCGCCGCGCTGCTCGCCGCCGGCGGGGAGACGTGGCGTCGCCTCGAGCAGCAACGCCGCGGCTCGTGGGTGCTGCTCGCCTTCGGCCGGTGAGGGTCAGTCGCCGTCGCCCGGCCGCTGGCGCTGGCGCTTGGTCTCGGCCTGATGCCGCTTGTCGGCCAGCATCCGCGCCTTGGCCCGGCGCGACCGGCGGCGCTTCTGCCGTCGGATCTTCTCCCGCTCTTGGGTCTCGGCCGCCCGCGCGCCGGTGATCCGCGCCTCGAGCTTGTCGGCGAGCAGGCGGCGGGCGAGGAAGCGGTTCAACGCCTGCGAGCGGCCCTGCTGGACCTTGACCTCGACGCCGGTCGGCTGGTGTTTGAGGTAGACCGCGGTGCTCACCTTGTTGACGTTCTGCCCCCCGGGCCCCTGCGACCGGACGAACTTCTCGAGCAGATCCGCCTCGCGAATGCCGAGGCGGGCGAAACGAGCGGCGAGCGCCGCCTCCTTGTCGCCGCGGACGCCGAACCGCCCGACCGTGGTCATGCGTCCCCCGCCAGCCGCGCCGCCTCGGCGCGCAGCGCCGTGAACCGGTTACTCCACAACGGCAGGACCAGGTGGTGCTGGTGGGCCACGCACCGGCGCAGCGCCACCGCTGCACCATCTCGATCGCCGCGCAACAGCGCCGTGCGCAGCAGGTGCAGCTCGGCCATCACCTCGAAGTCGCGCAGCCCCATGGTGATCGTCTGCCGGCAGGCCTCCTCGAGCATCGCCGCCCCCGCGGCCGGGTCTTGGGTCCAGGCGAGAGCGGCGCCCAGCTGCACCGAGGCCGCCGCCGCGCCCAGCTCGTCACCGAGGTGTTGCGCGATCGCCAGCGCCTGTTCGAGCAGCGGGCGAGCGGCGTCGACCCGGCCGCTCCACAAGAACACCTCGCCCAGCGCGCGCAGCGCGCGGGCCTCGTTGCGCGCGTAGCCGGCGCTGCGGTAGGCGCCGGAGGCCTCGTCGAATGCGGCCTCCGCCTCGGCGAACCGCTCGCCCCACAGCCAGGCGTAGCCGAGCGTCAGCCCGGCGGCGCCGACCAGCGTGGTGCGCCGCACGCCCCGGGCCGCCTCGCGCGCGCGCTCGAGCAGCGGCACAGCCCGCTCCAGGTCGCCGCCGGCGGCGAGCAGCTCGCCGCGCATGATCTCGAGCCGCACCCGCCGATTCGGCGAGTCGTTGCCGCCCGCGGCCGCGCGCTCGAGCCAGTGCGCCGCCTGGTCCAGCTCGCGCGCCTGACGGTGGATGACCGCCAGCGTGCGCGCGGCCTCCTGCTGATCGGCGGCCTCGCCGTGGGCCAGGACCCGCTCGAGGCGCACGCGCGCCTTGTCCGGCCGGCCGAGGGCCACCAGCGTCTCGCCGAGCTTGAGATCGACGGTGATCCGCGCGGCGCGGTTCAGCTCGGCGCGATGCTCGGCGAGCAGCACCCGACCGAGGCGCAGCGTCGCGGCCGGGTCACCGATGCGCGCCGCGGCGACGAAGCGCAGCATCGCCATCCGCGCCCGGCGGGAGGGCTCGGGCCGCTCCGCCTCGGCGAGGCCGGCGACCACCCGCTGCCAGCGATCGGCGAGGTCAGCCGCCTCGGCAACCAACCCCTGGCGCATCGCGCCGCGGGCAGCCCGCTCGTACCAGCGCGCCGCCTCCTTGAGCTGCCCGGCGCGCTCGCGGTGCCGGCCGAGCTGCGCCGCCTGCGGCCCCTCGCCGACCGGCAAGAGCCGCTCCATCGCGTTGGCGATCTGCCGGTGGATGGCGCGTCGCTCCGGCTCGGGGATCGTCCCGTAGGTCACGGCGCGGATCACCCCGTCGCTGAACATGTAGCCGGACGGCTCGTGCGCCGACGGCACGATCACCCCGCCCCCCTCGAGGGCGGCGATCGCCGCCTCGAGCGCGTCCGGCTCGAAGTCGGGCTGCGCCGCGTCGGTGAGCAGCGAGCGGCCGAAGCGCCGGCCGATGGCGCTCGCCATGCGCAGCAGGCGCCGCTCGACCGCGCCGAGCTCGTCGAGACGCGCGAGCGTCACGTGCGTCAGGCTGGCCGGCACGAGCTCCTCGAGCTGCTCGACGCCGCCGTCCTGGGGACTGACCAACCCGCCGCGCGAGCGCAGCAGGCTGCGCTCGGTGAGGAAGCGGACGATCTCGACCACGTGCCCCGGGTTGCCGCCGGTCCGCTGCCAGAGGAAGACCAGCAGATCGGGGTCGACGCGCGCCACCTTCAGCTCGTTGCGCACCAGCTCCTCGACTCCGCCGATCGGCAGGTTGCCGAGCTCGAGCTCGTTCGCCAGCGCGCGGCGGAACTCGTTGAGCACCGGGTGCGGTCGGTAGGTGGTGATGAACAGCGCCGGCAGGTGCGGTGGTAGCCGGCTGAGGCGGCTGGCCAGCTCGAGGGTCAGGCTGTCGGCCAGATGCAGGTCCTCGAGCACGTAGAGCACCGGCTCCTGCTCCAGCCGGCGCTCGATGAACTCGATGATGCTGCCCAGCACCGCCTCGCGCGACTCGCTGTTGGCCAGGTCGAGGAGCGCCTCGCTGCTGCCGTCCGGCCGCTCGACCGGCTGGAGCAGGGCGACCAGCTCCGGGGCCCCCCGCTGCAGGCCGAGCGGCCGCAGCCCGGTGCGGATCCGTTCGCGGCGCTCCTCCTCGCTGTCGCCGCCGGCGATGCCGAGGAAGGTGGCGAACATGTTCATCACCGGCGCGAGCGGCACGGCGTTGGCGGCGAAGCGACAGCGGCCGATGATGCCAACCGCACCGCGGCCGGTCCACCGGTCGATCACCTCGGCGAGCAGCGCGCTCTTGCCGGTGCCGCGCGCCCCGCACAGGCCGATCATCCGCGCCCGCCCGGCCAACGCCTCGTCGACCGCCTGCCAGAGGAAGTCCCGCTCGACCGTGCGGCCGGCGCAGAACCTGGGCGCGCGCCTGGTCGAGAGGTAGTGCGCCGAGCCGCCGGCCGCCCCGTGCACGCGGTGCAGCTCGATCGGCGCCGACTTGCCCTTGACCACCATCGGCCCATGCGAGGTGGACTCGAACTCGCGGCCGAGCGGCCGCATGACCGTGTCGGTGACCATCACCTCGAACGGCTCGGCCGCGGCCGCCGCCCGGGCGGCGACGTTGACGGTGTCGCCGACCACGGTGATGTCGTGCTTGTGGGCGCTGCCGATCGCGCCGTAGTAGACCAGCCCGCCGTGCACGCCGATGCGGATCGAGATCGGCAACCCGTTGGCGACGGTGAACGCCTTCAGCCGCGCCGCCGCCTCGAGCGACGCGAGCACCGTCCGCTCACCGTCGTTCTCTGCCGGCCGGTGCAGGCCGAAGAGGATCATCAGCCGGTGGCCGCGCAGCGCCAGATCGGCCTTGGCCAGCACGCCGCCGTACTTGCGGAAGGCGCGCAACAGCGAGCGCGAGACGTTGCGCGCCACCTCGACGTCCGGCGTCCCCTCGTCCAGGCCCCACAGCTCGGCGAAGGCGACCACCGCCGGCCGGAGCTCGCCCTCGAACGACCAGTGCTTGGGCATGGTCATCAGGCGGCCGGCGAGCGGCCCGGGGACGAACGGCTCGAGGAGCGCGATCTTCGCCTCGAGATCAGCGTCGATCCGATCGCCGAGCTCGTCGACCACCCGGCTCGGCGGCCAGCGGTGCAGGCCGCGCAGCGTCGCGCG
>JBFYZW010000427.1:0-2763 GCA_041309305.1 Deltaproteobacteria bacterium
CACCGCGACATGGGCCCGCGCGCCCGCTACCTCGGGCCCGAGGTGCCGGCCGAGGAGCTGATCTGGCAGGACCCGGTCCCGCCGGTCGACCACCGGCTGGTCGACGCGAAGGACATCGCGGCGCTGAAGAAGACGCTCCTCTCCTCTGGCCTCACCATCTCCCAGCTGGTGACCACCGCCTGGGCGTCGGCCTCGACCTTCCGCGGCTCGGACAAGCGCGGCGGCGCCAACGGCGCGCGCCTGCGCCTGGCGCCGCAGAAGGACTGGGAGGTGAACCAACCGGCCGAGCTGCAACGGGTGATCGCCAAGCTCGAGGCGATCGCCGCGCGGTTCAACGCGGCGCACAAGAGCAAGAAGAAGCGCATCTCGCTCGCCGACCTCATCGTCCTCGGTGGCTGCGCCGCGGTCGAGGCGGCGGCGAAGAAGGCCGGGGTCCCGGTGGTCGTGCCGTTCTCGCCCGGGCGGACCGACGCCACGGCGGAGCAGACCGACGCCGCGTCGTTCGCGGTGCTCGAGCCCGTCGCCGACGGCTTCCGCAACTACGTGCGCGCCGGCGTCGAGACGCCGGCCGAGGAGCTGCTGCTCGATCGCGCCCAGCTGCTCACCCTGACCGCGCCGGAGATGACGGTGCTGGTCGGCGGCCTGCGGGCGCTCAACGCCAACGTCGGCGGATCGAAGCACGGCGTGTTGACCAAGCGGCCGGGGACGCTTCATAACGACTTCTTCGTCAACCTCCTCGACATGCGCACCGAGTGGCGGCCGGCCGCCACCGCCGGGCTCTACGAGGGGGTCGACCGCGCCTCCGGCAAGGTGAAGTGGACCGGCACCCGGGTCGATCTGGCCTTCGGCTCGAACTCGGAGCTCCGCGCCCTGGCCGAGGTCTACGCCTGCGACGACAAGCGCGAGAAGCTCGTCCGCGACTTCGTCGCCGCCTGGCACAAGGTGATGGAGCTCGACCGCTTCGACCTGCGCCGGCCGCGGCGCAAGGCGGCCGGCAAGCCGGCGCGGCGCGTGGTCGCGCTCAAGGCCGGTCGGCGGCGCGCCAGGGCGCGATCTTGAGCAGCAGCAGCATCCCGGGGATCGCGCACAGCGCGCAGAAGACGAAGTAGCTCGACCAACCGAACGCGGCGGCGAGGAAGCCGGTCGGCGCGGCGACCAGCACGCGGGGCACGCCCATGATGCTGGTCAACAGGGCGTACTGCGTCGCGGTGAAGCGCTGGTTGGTCTGGCTGGCCATGTAGGCGACGTAGGCGCTCGAGCCCATGCCCATGGTCAGCGCCTCCCAGGAGACCATCGTCGCCAGAAGCCACCAGACCTTGCCCACCTCGGCGAGCAGCGCGAAGCCGAGGATCGAGGTGGCCTGCAGGACGCCGAAGATCCACAGCGCGCGCTGGATGCCGAGGCGGACCATCAGCAGGCCGCCGACCAGCCCGCCGGCGATGGTCGAGGCCATGCCGAAGACCTTGGCGACGGTGGCGACGTCGGTCTTGGTGAAGCCGAGGGCGAGGACGAACGGCGTGGTCATCGCCGCCGCCATCTGGTCGCCGATCTTGTACAGCAGCACGAAGGCGAGCACGTACCAGGCGCCCTTGCGGGCGAAGAACTCGACGAACGGGCCGACCACCGCCTCGCGCAGCGAGTGCGGCGGGCGGGCCTCGACCTCGGGCTCGCGGCAGAGCAACGTCGTCACCAGGCCCACCGCCATCGCCGTGGCCATCAGCCAGTAGACCCACGCCCAGGGGAGGTGGTCGGCGAGGAAGAGGGCGAGCGCGCCGGAGACGAGCATCGCGCCGCGGTAGCCGTTGACGAAGATCGACGAGCCGAGGCCGAGCTCCGCCTCGGGGAGGATCTCGCGCCGGTAGGCGTCGAGCACGATGTCCTGGCTGGCGCTCGAGAAGGTGACCGCCAAGGCGAGCAGCGCGACGACCCACGGCGCCCGCGCCGGCTCGGCGGTGCCGAGCAGGGCGATGGCGCCGAGCAGCATGGTTTGGACGACCAGCATCCAGCCGCGCCGGCGGCCCAGCCACGGCGGCACGTAGCGGTCGAAGATCGGCGCCCAGAGGAACTTGAGCGTGTAGGGCAGGCCGACCAGCGCGAACAGGCCGATCTCACCGAGGGCGACCTCCTCGTCGACCATCCAGGCCTGCAACGTGCCGCCGGTGAGCAAGAGCGGCAGGCCGGAGGAGAAGCCGGTGCCGAGCTGCACGAGCATGCGCGTGCTCGCGAGCACGCGCAGCGGATGGGGGCGATCGCTCACCGGCTCAACCAGCCAGGAGGCCGCCGCGCTGGTAGATCTCCATCTGCACGCGCGAGAACGGCTCGGCCTTGACCGTCCGGCCGCCGGGCAGGTGGATGGCGCTGGCGCCGAGGTCGAGCTCGATCTCGTCGCCGTCGCGCAACCCGGCCTCGCCGAGGTCGGCGCACAAGAGCGGGAAGCCGGCGTTGATCGCGTTGCGCTCGTAGATGGCGCCGAACGAGCGCGCGACGATCGCGGCGACGCCGAGGCTCTTGAAGCAGTCGACCGCCTGCTGGCGCGATGACCCGGCGCCGAAGTTCCTGCCGGTGACGATGATGTCGCCCGGCCGGGCCTGCTTGCCGAACTGCTCCCAGCCGGGGAGGTTGCCGAAGGCGAACTGACCCATCTCCTCGAGTCGGGTCACCGCCAGGTGGCGGTTGTGGAAGATCATGTCGGTGTCGATGCTATCGCGCGCGATCACCCAGACGCGGCCGCGCAGCCGGGTCGGCCGCTCGGCGCGGGCCGCC
>JBFYZW010000428.1:0-6121 GCA_041309305.1 Deltaproteobacteria bacterium
ACGGCTCCCACGGGCCGGCCGGCCCCGTGGCCACCGCGACGGTGGAGACGGGTCGGACCGAGCGCACGCCGCCGGGCGCGCAGCTCAGCTCGATCACCACCGGCCGTGAGAAGACCGAGCCCGGAGGTCCGAGCTCCCAGACCGGACAGCCGGCGGGGCCCGCACCGCGGCGCTCCGCGGTCAGCTCGAGCTCGGCGGTGAGCGCGCCGGGCGGGACGACGAGCCGGAGCTGTTCGCCGCCCGCCTCGTGCAGCAAAGCGCCGCCTTCTGGTCCGACCCGCAGGCGCCCGACCGCGTCCGGCGGGCTCACCCGCTCGTTCGGGCCGGAAGGCGCCACGGCCTCACCGCCCCGCGGAATTTCGGGGGGGGGGGGGGGTACACGAGGCCAAGGCAACTACGGCAGCGAGTCGGACGCTCGTCGTCATCGAATCCCCCTCGGCGTGGAGCTGGATTGTGACCCGGAGTCGGAGTGCGGCGCAAGGAGGTCGTTGACCCACAATCGCCCATCAGCGGGTCGAGCCAATGGCCCGCGGCGAGGCGGTCAGGCCACCTATGTAATGCGTCGAGGTGGTGCGCCCGGCGTGCACCCTCCGGCTGGCCTGGCGGCTCTTGTTGGTGCGTATTATCTTCTGACGAGACGAGGTAGACGATGGGCAACCAGTCGGTCAGCGGGGCGCCCCTCATCGAGGTCACCGAGCGGGCTCGGGCGGCCTTAGTCGAGGTGCTGGCGCAGAAGGGCAAGAACACCATCCGGCTATTCGTCGACGGCTTTGGCTGAGGCGGTCCCCAACTGGGGATGGCTCTGGATGAGCCAACAGACGAGGACGAGAAGCACGAGGTGAAGGGGATCCAGTGGCTCGTCGGGCCGCAGGATCGGGACTTCATCCTCTCTGGCGGCGGGGTGAGGGTCGACCGGGTCGAAGGGGCCTTCGGCGGGTTCTTCCACGTCGCGAGGGTCAGGGGCGGAGGCGGGTGCTGCTGAGCGATGGGCGAGCACTGGGTCACGCTGGGTTTCCTCGCCGCCTGGATCATCCTCCAGGTGTTCGTCTTCCCCCGCCTCGGGGTGCCGTCCTGAGGCAGCGGCCTTGCGTGCCGGTCGGCACCGAAGAAGACCAAAAAGAAAGACGATCCTGAGACGAAGGCGATCGCCGAGATGCTCCGCGCCGAGCTCGATGCCCATCCCGGCGGCGGCAGCGGCAGCGGGAAAAACATAGACAGTTGAAGGACCTCGGTTCGTTCGACCGAGCTCCCCAGCTCCGGTCTTTGGGGTCAGGGGTCATGAGGGGTCATGTTCCCGGTCGATCGCCCCCCGGTCGATCGCCCCCATCCAGACTTGACTAGTCTGACCAGACCACGTAGGATCCGGCCATGTCGCAAAGGGTCAACATCTACGACGCCAAGGCACAATTGTCCAAATTGATCAGAGAGGTCGAGCAGACCGGGAGGACGCTGACCATCTGCCGGAACGATGTCCCGGTGGTCGACCTCGTGCCGCACCGCGCCGTGGGTGACCCGCTGACGCAGGCCGCCGAGCTGCGCGGGGCGAGGTACCTTGAAGATCCGTGCGCGCCCGTCGGCGAAGAAGACTGGCCAGCCTCGGCACGCTGATGCCGCTGTTGCTCGATACCCACGCGTTGGTCTGGCTGGCGGCGGACCTCGGTCAGCTGCCCGAGCGCGTCAAGACCGCCCTGCGCGCCGAGCGAGCCGCCCTCCACGTCTCCGCGATCTCCGCGCTCGAGATCGCCATCCTGGTCAAGCGGAAGCGGCTGGTCCTGCCGGTCGAGCCCGCGCGGTTCGTCGAGCGGGCCGTCGCGCAGCACGGCCTGCTCGAGGTGGCGGTGGATCGGGAGATCGCCCTCGCCTCGGCCGCCTTGCCCGACCTGCACAACGACCCGTTCGACCGGATCCTGGTCGCGACCGCGCTGCGCCGCCGGATGGTGCTGGTCACCCGGGACCAGGCGATCGGCGCCTACCCGGGGGTCGAGACCCTTTGGGGGTAGCCCCCCGGTCGAAGCCCCGGCAATTCGCGCCGTTTTGGCTTGCTAACCATGACGGCCGTGTGCTAGATGGCCGCTTCCATTTTTCCGAGACGTGCGCGGCTGCCGTATCGGGAGGTGGGTGGGTTCTTTCAGCGCGGAGCGCGGGCAGAGGTCTCGAGCGCGTGCGTGATGAGGTGGGAGCGCCGGGGTGGCACCCGATCGCTCCGTTGAGACACCGCATCGCCGAACGGCTCCCGACGACGCCCGGCGGCATCCGAGCGTGAAGGTGCGTCATGAAGGTGAGAGCTTCCGTGCGCAAGATTTGCAACAAGTGCAAGATCATCCGTCGTCGTGGCCAGGTGCGCGTGATCTGCGTCAACCCGCGCCACAAGCAACGACAAGGCTAGGGGATCAACGATGGCACGTATCAGTGGTGTAGACCTGCCGCGCAACAAGCGCGTCGAGATCGCGTTGCGCTACATCTACGGCATCGGCGCGACCACGGCGCGCGAGATCGTCGCGCGCGCCGAGATCGATCCGAGCACGCGGACCGACAACCTCAGCGAGGCCCAGGTGGCCAAGCTGCGTGAGATCATCGACCGCAACTACAAGGTCGAGGGTGATCTGCGCCGCGAGGTGTCGATGAACGTCAACCGGTTGATGGACCTCGGCTGCTACCGGGGCCTCAGGCACCGCAAGGGCCTGCCGGTTCGTGGCCAGCGGACGCACACCAACGCGCGGACGCGCAAGGGCCCGCGCCGCATCATCAAGCGTTCCGGTTCTGGGGCCGCGCCCGCGGCGCCGACGACTGCGAGATAAACGATGGCAACCGTAACCAAGGCCAAGAAGGTCAAGAAGAACATCCCGACCGGGCTGGCGTTCATCCAGGCGAGCTTCAACAACACGCTGGTGACCATCACCGACCCGCAGGGCAACGTCGTCTCGTGGAGCTCGTCCGGCTCCAAGGGCTTCCGCGGCTCGCGCAAGTCGACGCCGTTCGCGGCGCAGGTCGCGGCGCAGGACGCGGCGCAGAAGGCGATGGATCAGGGCATGCGCTCGGTCGGCGTCCTGATCAAGGGGCCGGGCGGCGGCCGCGAGGCGGCGATCCGCGCGCTGCAGACCGCCGGCTTCAAGGTCACGATGATCCGCGACATCACACCGATCCCGCACAACGGGTGCCGTCCGCCGAAGAAGCGGCGGGTTTGACGGAGAAGTCATCATGGCACGTACAACCGACGCGCGCTGCCGGCAATGCCGGCGCGAGAATATGAAGTTGTTCCTCAAGGGCGAGCGCTGCTTCACCGAGAAGTGCGCCATCGAGCGGCGGCCGTACCCCCCGGGGCAGGCCGGCCAGTCGCGGCACAAGTTCTCCGAGTACGGCATGCAGCTGCGCGAGAAGCAGAAGGTGCGCCGCATCTACGGCGTGCTCGAGAAGCAGTTCCGGCGCTTCTACGCCGAGGCGTCGCGTTCGAAGGGGGTCACCGGCGAGACGCTGCTGGCTCTGCTCGAGCGCCGGCTCGACAGCGTGGTCTACCGGCTCGGCTTCGCCGGCTCGCGTAACCAGGCGCGGCTGCTCGTCCGCCACGGCCACATCAACGTCAACGGCCGTCGGGTCAACATTCCCTCGTACCTGGTCAAGCCGGGGATGACGATCACCGTGCGCGAGAAGGGCCAGAAGAGCCCGCACGTGCAGGAGGCGGTGCAGAACGTCGAGAAGCGCGGCGTCCCGACCTGGCTCGAGCTCGACGCGGCGAAGTTCACCGGCGTGGTCAAAGGTCAGCCGAGCCGCGAGGAGCTGACCATCCCGATCCGCGAGCAGCTGATCGTCGAACTGTACTCGAAGTGAACCTGACGCGCTCGGCGCGTTGAACCAGGAGACACGAGAGCATGCATCGCAACTGGCGCGATCTGATCCGGCCCAAGCACCTCCTGATGGATCGGGAGACCTTGACCCCGACCTACGGCAAGTTCTTCGCCGAGCCGCTCGAGCGCGGCTTCGGCGTGACGCTCGGCAACTCGCTGCGGCGCGTCCTGCTCAGCTCGCTGCAAGGCGCGGCGATCTGCGCCGTGCGCATCGACGGCGCGCTGCACGAGTTCACCGCCATCCCCGACGTCACCGAGGACGTGACCGACATCATCCTGGCGCTCAAAGAGGTGCTGGTCAAAACCCACGCCAACGAGCCCCGGGTGCTGAAGATCGACGTCGAGGCGCCCGAGAAGGAGGAGCTCGAGGTCAAGGCCAAGCACCTGATCGGCGACGACGCGGTGACCATCCTCAACCCCGAGCACCACATCTGCTCGGTCGCCCCGGGCGGCCGGTTGGCGATGGAGGTGATGGTGCGTCGCGGCCGCGGCTACGTGCCGGCCGACCGCAACAAGGCGCCGAACATGGCGGTCGGCTGGGTGCCGGTCGACTCGCTGTTCTCGCCGGTGCGCAAGGTCAGCTACAACGTGACCAACGCGCGCGTCGGGCAGATGACCGACTACGACAAGCTGACCCTCGAGGCCTGGACCGACGGCTCGGTCGCCCCGGACGACGCGGTGGCCCTGGCGGCGAAGATCCTCAAGGAGCAGCTGACGGTGTTCATCAACTTCGAGGAGGAGCAGGAGTTCGAGCTCCCCGAGGAGAAGCCGGCGGCGCAGTCGTTCAACGAGCATCTGCTCCGCTCGGTCGACGAGCTCGACCTCAGCGTCCGGGCCGAGAACTGCCTGCAGGCGGCGAACATCAAGTACATCGGCGACCTGGTGCAGAAGACCGAGGCCGAGATGCTCAAGACCAAGAACTTCGGGCGCAAGTCGCTCAAGGAGATCAAGGAGCTGCTCGCCGAGATGGGGCTCACCCTCGGGATGCGCCTCGAGAGCTGGCCGCCGCGTGATCTGAAGCGTTGATGCCCCAACACGGTTGAATCGAGGTACGTCATGCGCCATCAACACCTGCACCACCGCCTGAACCGGACGAGCACGCACCGGCGGGCGATGCTGCGCAACATGGCGATCGCGCTCTTCCGCCACGAGCGGATCGAGACCACCGACGCCAAGGCCAAGGCGCTCAAGCCCTTCGCCGAGAAGCTGATCACGTTGTCGAAGCGCGGCGATCTGCACGCCCGGCGTGAGGCCGCCCGCTACGTCCACGACCACGACATCCTGCGCAAGCTGTTCGACGAGCTGGCCGAGCGCTACCGCACCCGCGCCGGCGGCTACACCCGCGTGCTGAAGACCGGGTTCCGGCGCGGCGACGCGGCGCCGATGTCGCTCATCGAGCTGGTCGACGCGAAGCTGAAGTCGGCGGTGACCACCGACGAGAGCAAGGCGGCCGAGGCCAAGCCGACCAAGAAGGACGAGGCCAAGGCGGCGAAGAAGGACGAGGCGAAGCCAGCGGCCGAGGCCAAGCCGGCGCGGCCGTCGAAGCGGGCGAGCCGGCCCCAGGCCGAGGCCAAGGCGGCGAACAAGGCGGCGCCGAAGGGCAAGGCGAGCAAGAAGCCGACCGCGCAGCCGCGGGCCCGCGGGCGCAAGTCGGACGGCTAAACGGGGGTGCGCGATTCGCGCACCCAGCCCATGAGCGCCGAGGGTCGGCTTCGCCCGCCCGCCGGCGCTCCACCGCTGCTCAAAAGCGCATCTGCAACCCGCCGGGGCTGACGCTCAGGCCCCAGCCGTCGGCGCTGGTCGTGCCGGTCGAGGAGGCCGCGGCGGCCGAGTCGTCCCAGAACAGGTGCACGCACAGGCCGGTGATCGCCGCGACCAGCGCGCCGGCGTAGAAGAGGTCGGCGATCAACGCCTGGCGCCGGCCGCGGTCGGCGATCGGCGCGCCTTCGATCTGGTCGGTGGTCTTGCTGTGATCGGTCTCGCCGGCGCTCGGGCCGGACGGGAAGGTCTCCTGGCGGGTGTACTCCTGCTGCGCGCTGAGGCTGAGGTAGCCGAAGACGCCGCCGCCGGCGGCCAGGGCGAGGGCGCCGCCGTAGGCGACGAAGAGGGTGACCTCCTTGGCGCCATCCGGGCTGAACAGGTAGCCGCCGGTGGCGGCTGGGGCGGGCGGGGTTTGCCGGTTCGACGGGTCGACCACCGAGATCGCCGGGGGCGGCTGGTCCTCGTCGTCGACCGGGCGGGGAGGCGGCGCGTTGGCGGACCTCTCGACCGGCGGGCCG
>JBFYZW010000429.1:0-5707 GCA_041309305.1 Deltaproteobacteria bacterium
CACGCGGCGCTGCGCGTCGCGATGGCCAACGAGCGGCGGGCCGAGCGGTTCTACGTCGACGCCTGCGCCGAGGCCCGGCTGCCCGAGGTGCGCGAGCTGTTTGAGTCGCTCGCCGCCGAAGAGGTCGAGCATCAGCGCTGGGTGCGCGAGGCGATGGCCAAGCTGCCGCCCGAGGACCGGGTTGACCCGGAGCACTTCGCCGACGAGCCGGTCGGGCACTGAGCCCGCGACTCAGGAGCCGGCGGTCCCGTTCAGCGTGGCGACGTAGAGGGTCTGGGTCGGATAGGCGAACTCGATCCCCTCGGCCGCGAAGCGACGCATCAGCGCCAGGTTGATCTGCTGCTGGACGTCCATGTAGACGCCGTACTCCGGCGCGGTGATGTAGTAGACCACCTCGTAGAGCAACGCCGAGTCGCCGAAGCCCTTGAAGTGAGCCCGGTCGAGGCGGGCGTGCTCGACGCCGGCGACGATCTCGCGCACCATCGCGCCGATGGCCTCCACCTTGTCGATCGGTGTCTGGTAGGTGATCCCGAAGGTGAACAGCGCCCGCCGCTCCTGCATGCGCTTGAAGTTCTGGATGCGGCTGCCGACCAGGTCGGCGTTGGGGAAGACGATCTCCTCGCCGCTGAGGCTGCGTACGCGCGTCGTCTTGATTCCGACCCGCTCGACGGTGCCCATCTTGTCGCCGGCGACGATGAAGTCGCCGCCCTCGAATGGCTTGTCGAGCAGGATCGAGACCGAGCAGAAGACGTCACCGAGGATGCGCTGCACGGCCAGCGCCACGGCGATGCCGCCGATGCCGAGGCCGGCGGCGAGCGAGCTGACGTTGATGCCGAGGTTGCTCAGCGCCGCCAGGCCGACCACCGCCCAGACGACCAGCTTGGCCAACAGCTCGACCATGTCGACCGCGGCGGCCGACAGGATGCGGCTCTCGTTCTTCTGGTCGTCGCGTAGGCGGCGCATCACGTGCGCGACCACGCCGGTGCCCCAGAAGGCGATCTGGACGGCGAGCACCACCCAGGTCAAGGTGTCGAGCAGGCCGAGCAGCTTGTGCAGGCCGGCGGCGTCAGCCGGCTGGTGCAGCAGGTAGGCGCCGGCGCGCAGCGCGACGACGGCGAGCACCGCGAGCTTGGTCTGGCGCAGCAGCTCCGCGACCAGGTCATCCCAGCGGGTGGCCGTCTTCTGGGCGAACGACTGCAGTCGGCCGAGCGCTACCCGCTTGACCCCGATGAGCACGAGTAGCACCAGGGCCATGACGCCGAGGGCGACGAGCCACTGCAGCGCGGTGTTGCCCCACAGCTCGTAGGCGATCAGTTGGTCGATGCTCATCGCCTCACTCAAGCACAGGGTTTTGGCCCAGACAACCGCTCAGGGGGCGAGCAGCGCGTCGATGGTGTGCGGGTCGAAGCGGGCGCCGGCGAGCAGGCGCTCGACGAAGATGAGCAGCCGGTCGCGGATCTCCTCGTCGACGTTCGGGTACCAGACCGGGCTGGCGAGCACCAACGCCCGCCAGGTGAAGAACGGCGCGACGACGGTGACCAACTCCCGGTCGCCGCTCGCGGTCAGGTAGGTCTGCCAGAAGACCTGCCACAGCTCGCGCAAGGGGCCAGTGAAGGTCCCGCGCGCGGTCAAGGCGAAGAACAGGTAGTTGAGCGACAGGCAGGTCACGTCGTCGGCCGGGTCACCGACGCCGCCGCGGCTGCAGTCGAGCACCGAGAAGTCGGCGCCGGCGCGGAAGAGGATGTTGAACGGGTGGAAGTCGCCGTGGGTCCGGGCGGCGCGGTGGTGGTAGTCGCGCAGGCGCCAGCGCCAGCGGATCAACGACATCTCGATGTCGTTGAGCCGGTGCAGCGGGATGCGCGCCAGCCCGGCCTGGTAGGAGTCGCACAGGCCGAAGATCCCTTCGCCGCCGCCGATCGTGTCGCGGATGGCGCGGGCGTAGTCCTCGGCCGGCCGGCGGTCGCGGTGCAGCTCGGCCAGGTAGCCGGCCAGGGCGGCGGCGCGCGCGCGGTCGACGTCGGTGGCCTGTTCGGCCTTCTGCAGCCGGTGCAGATCGTCGGCGTACAGCTCGCCGTCGACGTAGTCGGTGACCAGGAACGCCTCGCCGGTGCCGATCGACACCATCGTGCCCTCGGCGGTGAAGGCGCCGAGGTCGACGGCTCGGATGTGGCGCGGGATCTGCGCGAAGGTGTCGAAGGCGAGCATCAGGGTCTCGGCGCGGGCCGAGCGCCGGTTGTGGCCGAACGGGTCGGGGGACATGGTGCGGAAGACCAGCACCTGCTCGCGGCCGCCGCTCTTGAAGGTGACCTTGAGCGGCCGGCCGTAGCCGTAGGACTTCAGCCCGCCGCTGGTGTCGCCGAGCAGCCGGAGGTCGACCAGCGCGGCGTCCGGGTGCCCGGCGCGGCGCAGGTAGTCGACCAGCTGCGCGGGGCTGATGGTCGCGGCCTGGTGCTCGTCGCGGCCCACTACCGATACACCGTTTTCGGCACGGCCCTGTTCGCCACGGGCGGTCCCCCCGATTCACACGAGGTGGGCGTACCGCAGCAAGCCGGCGGCGAGCCCGGATTCACTCCGGGCGAGCCGCGGGGGTGTCGGGGGGACGCAGAGTGGCGCCGCGGTCCAACGTTTTCGAGCACGGCCCTGTTCGCCACGGGCGGTCCCCCCGACTTAAAAGAAGACAGCAACGCCCAGCTCGGCGCCCCAGTAGAGGTCTGTGGCGCCGTCGGCGGCGTAGGCGGCGCCGTCGCGTGGGTCGAAGGAGTGGATGAACTGGACGAAGTTCCCGCGCCCGTAGAGCTCGAGGAACCCGAGCAGCTCGTAGGCGGCGCCGAGGTGGGCGTCGAAGCCCAACGCGCTGGAGCTGGGGAAGAAGTCGTCGCCCAGCGGGCCGGTGGAGAGCACGTGCCGGTAGGCGCCGCCGGCGAGGATCGCCAGCCGGTCGAGGACGAGGCGGAAGTCGAGCCCGGCGCGCAAGAAGCCGTAGGCGAGGTTCTGTACCTGCTCGGCGAGCGGGTCGCTGGCCGGCACCGCGAGATCGAAGGTCAACGTGCCGTAGCTGACGTTGAGCGACAAGAGCGAGTCGCCGAGGTGGAACCGGCCGGTGAGGCCGACGTCCATCGCCGAGAAGGTGGTCGTGTAGTCGGTGTCGCCGCCGCCGGTCGAGGACTTGAGGCCGATCGCCTGCCAGTAGCCGCCGCGCAGGCCGATGTCGTCGACGATGCTCAGGCCGGCCCACACCGCGGGGTAGAGCTCGCCGCTGCCGCCGACCATCGAGATGAACATCGCCTTGTAGGGGCGCAGGTTCGGCGTGCGCGGGTCGGCGTAGGCGTAGTTGCGGCCGGCGCCGGTGTAGCCCGGGCGCAGAATCAGCGCCGCGCCGCCGAGGCCCGCCGCGCGCTTGTAGCGCGAGGTCTTGCTCGGCTCCTCGATCTTCTCGACCTTGGCCGGCTCGCTGCCGAGCAACCGATCGGCGGAGCTGGCCGAGCTCGTGCTGGTGGACCCGGTGGGCGAGGCCCAGTCGGGCGAGCCCCAGTCGGTGGCCGGCGCCGCGGCCTCGGTGGCCTCGGTCTTGGGCTTCTCGGCCGGCGGCGGCTCGGGCTCCTTCGCCGGCTCGGCGACCACCGCCGGCTTCTTGGCCGGCTTCTTCTTCGTCTTCTTGCGTCGGGCCAGCTGCTGGTCCTGCGCCGTGGCGGCCTCCTGCGCGGCCGGCGAGCGCGAGGTCGGCCCTAGGCCGGCCTGCGCTGGGGCGACGAGGCCGAGCAGGGTGGCGAGGGCGATCGAGATCCTCAGCTGCGGCATGGTCACTCCTGAGCGATGGCGTCGAGCGCCGCTCAACAGCCTATCAAGGCCGCACCGCCGGGGCTACTCCCCGCCGGTCCGGGGGGCGGGTAGACCGCAGCCTGGCGCGTCACTCCCCCGGCTCGAGCGCGAGGACGCGCAGGCGCTGCATCGACAGGAGCGAGGCGAAGTCGACCACCGAGACCTCGAGGTGACCGGAGCCGACGTAGGCGTGACCCTCGGTCGGCTCGATCTCGCGCCAGGCGCGGCCGTCGTGGAACGCGACCCAGGCGTGCATCACCGCCTCGCCGCCGCGCAGCAGGATGCCGTGCCGGAGCTCGGCCGGGATGCCCAGGGCGCGCAGCAGCGTCACGGTCAGCTCGCTGTACTCGGTGCAGTCGCCGCGGCGGGACTCGAGCACGTGGCTGACGTCGGGCTGGTGGGGTGTGATCTCGTAGGTCAGCTCGCGATGGACCCAGGCGACGACCGCGCGGGCGATCGCCGCCGGGTTGGTGGCGCCGGGGGCGATGCGCGCCGCGAGGCTCTGTACCTCGGCGCTGCGGACCGGGAGGCGAGGCTCGGCGGCGAGCAGGCGCTGGATCGCGGCCGCGTCGAGCGGCGCCGGGGGCGCCGGGCCCTCGAGCTCGAGGGCCGGCCGGATGGTCACCTCGACTCGGCCGGCGCCGACGGTCACCCGGCGGCGAGGGCTCGGAGGCAGGCTCCGGCTGGCGAACGCCTCGGCGTCCGGCACGGCGAGGACCAGCCGCAGCGGGCGGCGCAGCTCCGCCGCGCTGAGGCGGCGCGGCAGGCGCAGCGCGTTGCGCAAGGGGCTGGCCAGCCACTGCTCGACCAGCACCAGGTCCTGGCCATCGGCCTGGCGCAGTGCCAGGGTCGCGCGCAGCTCGGTCTCGCGCGCTCGGCTCCTCCAGGTGCCGGTGAGCGCCACCTCCTCGCTGGCGCCGACCAGGGTGGCCCAGGTCTGGGCCAGCTCGCTGCGCGGGTCACCGGCGCGCAGCGAGCGCGCCAGCTCGTGCAGGAAGCTCGCCGCGGCGCCGCTGGCCAGGTGCGCCGCGAGCACCGGCGTGGCCGGTTCGTCCTCGACCTCCGGGCGGGGGAGGGCGTCGCGCAGCAGCGCCGGGCTGGAGGCGAGCAGCAGCTGACCCTGGTCGAGCGCGAACCAGATCTCGGCCCGCTCCTGCGCCGCGTCCGTCGGCGGCGGCAGCTCCTCCTCGAGCCAGCGGGCGCGCAGGCCGTCGTCCCAGGCGAGGACCGCCAACCACCGTGCCCACAGCGGCTCGCCCGGGAGCGCGTACCAGCCGAAGGCGAACGGCCGGCTGGGTGCGAGCAGCGCGGTCGGCGGGATCGGGCCGAGCGGCTCGAGCGGTGGCTCGAGCTCGAAGGCCGTGCGGCCGCCCTCGCTCACCTGTCCGGCGCTGAAGCAGACCCGGCTGATCGCGCCTGGCGGCAGGCGGTCGCACAGCTCGCGCACCGAGGTGCGTCGCCCGGCGTCGGCGTAGGTGAGGCTGACGGTTACCTCGGTCGCGCCGAGCGTCAGCCGCAGGCTGGTGTCGGTGGCCGCCAGCGGCGAGCTGTCGGGCAGCAGCGCCGCCTCGATGGCGCCGCCGCCGCGCCAACCGGCGGTCAAGGCGCGGAAGCGGCGCGACGCGGCGAGGGAGCCCCCCGACGCAACGCGGCCGAGGAGGAGCTCCTCGGCCAGCTCGCGGCTGGAGAAGGCGAGCAGGTGATCACCGCTGACCAGGTAGTACTCGCTGTCGACCGAGGCGCCGAGCTCTTCGTCGATCTCGACCACCGCCCAGTGCGACAGCGTCAAGCCGCCGATCGTGGTCGTGTGACGCACCCGTTCGGCGAGCAGTCGGCCCGGGGCCGGCTCACCGGGCGGGCGGTAGAGGGTGTCGTGCAGCAACGCCGG
>JBFYZW010000430.1:0-4426 GCA_041309305.1 Deltaproteobacteria bacterium
AGTAGTCCATCAACCCCAGGTTGCCCTCGCGCAGCGCCTGGGCGACGGCCTTCGGGATCTCGGCCTCGGCCAGGACGACCTTCGCGCGGTTTTCGGCGACCAGTGCGCTCATCTCCTGCTCGCGGGCCACGGCCATCGCGCGGCGCTGCTCGGCCTCGGCCTGGGCGATCTTCTTCTGGGCCTCGGCCTGGTCGGTCTGCAGGCGGGCGCCGATGTTCTCGCCGACGATGACGTCGGCGATGTCGATCGAGAGGATCTCGAAGGCGGTGCCGGCGTCGAGCCCCTTGTGCAGCACGTTCTTGGAGATGCGATCCGGGTTCTCGAGCACGTCCTTGTGCGTGTCGGAGGAGCCGATGGTCGAGACGACGCCCTCGCCGACGCGGGCGACGATCGTCTCCTCGGTGGCGCCGCCGACCAGCCGCTCGAGGTTGGTGCGCACGGTGATGCGGACGAAGGCAGAGAGCTGGATGCCGTCCTTGGCCATCGCCGCGATCTTCGGTGTGGTGATCACCTTGGGCAACACGCTCATCTGCACCGCCTCGAGCACGTTGCGGCCGGCCAGGTCGATGGCGGCGGCGCGCTCGAACGGCAGGCGGATGTTCGCCTTGTCGGCCGAGATCAGCGCCTGCACCACCAGCGCGACGTTGCCGCCGGCGAGGAAATGGGCCTCGAGCTGGTCGGTGCTCAGGTGGATGCCGGCCTTGGTCGCGGTGATCCGACCGCCGACAATGATCGCCGGCGGCACCTTCCGGAGGCGCATGCCGATCAGGTTGAAGATGCCCACCGGCGCGCCGGAGAACAGCGCCTGGATCCACATGCGCACCGGCACGAAGTAGAGGAAGACCATCAGGCCGATGAAGGCGAAGACGATGCCGACCCAGAGCGAGACACCGAGACCGGACATGATGCACCCCTGCGCGATGGGATCGTCGCCGATCCCGGTTTTAGGAGACCCTCTTGACCACCACGCGGTTGCCGTCGACCTGCACCACCTCGACGGCCGAGCCCTGCTTGATGAAGTCGCCCAGCGAGACGACGTCGACCCGCTGGCCGTCGATCTCGGCGATGCCGGCCGGGCGCAGCGCACCGACCGCGACGCCACGCTTGCCGACCAGCTCGTCGGCGCGCTCGCGCTGGCTGACGTAGCCGGCCTCGGCCGCCGTCTCCGAGCCGAGGATGATGTGCTTGCCGAAGCGGGTCTCGGGGAAGTGCTTGAACAGCAGCGCGGTCGCCGCGACGACCACGACCAGGAGGATGGCGATGCGGATCCCGGCGACGGTCAGGGCGTGCTGCAGGTAACCGAGGTCGAGTGAGACGTCGAGCGGCAGATCGAGCTCGACCAGCGCCATGACGATGCCGGCGAGCGCGCAGACCAGGCCGATGACCCCCATGACGCCAAACCCGGGCGTGACGAACAGCTCGATGGCCAGGAAGGTCACACCGATGCCGAAGAGCAGCAGCTCCTCCCAGCCGGCCAGGTGGGCGGTGTACTGGCCGAGGAAGAAGACCGCCAGGCACACGAGGCCGAGGATGCCGGCGATGCCGAAGCCCGGGGTGTACAGCTCGATGAGCAGACCGAGCACGCCGAAGGTCATCAAGAGCGAGCTGATGATCGGATCGGTCAAGACCCGGGCGATCTTCTCGGCCCAGTGGGTGTCGGTGGCCACCCGCGCCGCCTGACCGAGGTTGAGCAGCTTGACCGCCGCCTCGAAGTCGGGCGCCAACGCCTCGGCGACCTTCAGGCGCACGGCGTCGTCGGCGGCCAGCGTCAGCAGTTTGCCCTTCTCGATCACGTCCTTGATCTCCACGTCCGGGTCGACCATCGCGCGGGCGAACTCCGGGGGCCGGCCCTTCGCCTTGGCCGTCGCCGCCATTTCCTCGCGCATGTAGCTGATCGCCTTCTCCGAGGTCTTGACCTTGTCGTCCCCTTCGCCGCCGCCCATCTGCACCGGCATCGCGTCGCCGATGGTTGCCCCCGGGCTCATGATGATCGTGTCACAGGCCAGGGCGATCAACGCCCCGGCGCTGATCGCTCGACCGGAGACGTAGATCACGGTGGTCGCTCGAGCGTTGAGCAGCGAGTCGCGGATGCGCACCGCGCCGTCCACCCGGCCGCCGAAGGTGTTCATGCGCAACAAGACGATGTCGTTGGCCGTCGCGCCCTTCACCACCCGCTCGACGAACGGCGCCAGGCCGAGGTCGATCGTCCCCTCGATCGGCACCTCGAAGATCGTTCGCCCCGTCCCGCCAGCCGCATCGTAGCCCTTCAGGCTCGGCATCGGCGCGACGTCCGACGGCGTCGGCTTCTCGGCGGTGGTCTCGGCCAGCGCGACGCCGCCGAGGGTCATGAGCAGGAAGACAGAGGGGCGTAGTTTGGTGCGCACGAGGCGCAATCTCCCACATCTGCGTCGGAGAGATCAATGCGCGCAGCGCGAAAGATGCGGCGGTGTTGACTCCCTGGCGCGGCGGAGTTTGTATCCCGACCGGGAGGCGGGCGTGGAGATCGGTGTGGACCCTGGTGCTGCGACCGTTGACGCGCTCGAGCGTCAGTTGAGCTTCACCCGCGCGCTGCTCTCGGCCATCCCGAACCCGGTCTTCTTCAAGGACGCCGAGGGGCGTTACCTCGGCTGCAACCGCGCGTTCGAAGAGGTCATGGGGGTGACCAGCGACGCGATGCGGGGCAAGACGGTCTTCGAGCTCTGGCCGAGCCACGAGGCCCACGTCTATCACCAGAAGGACCTGGCGCTGCTGGCCGCGCCCGCGCGCCAGGTCTACGAGTTCGAGGTCACCGACAAGGATGGCCGGGTCCGGCCGGTCATCTATGGCAAGGACGTCTTCTTCGACCAGCAGGGGCGGCCGGCCGGGATCGTCGGCACCTTCCTCGACATCAGCGAGCGCAAGGAGGCCGAGGCCGCGCTGGCCGATGCGCTGGCCATCTTGAACCGCACGCCGGCGGTGGTCTTCCGCTGGCGCGCCGCGCCGGGCTGGCCGGTCGAGTTCGTGTCCGAGAACGTGGTGCAGCTGTTCGGCCGGCCGGCCGGCGCGTTCCTCGCCGGGGAGGTCAGCTACCTCGACACCATCCACCCCGACGATCGCGCTCGGGTCAGCGACGAGGTCGCCGAGCACTCCGGGGCCGGGGATCGCGAGAGCTTCGCTCACCTGCCGTACCGCGTCGTCCGGCCGGACGGTGGGGTGCGCTGGGTCGACGACCGGACGACGATCCGCCGCGCCGCCGATGGCGCGCCGGTCTGCTACGAGGGGATCGTCACCGACGTCACCGCCCAGGTCGAGGCCGAGCAGGCGTTGCGGCGCAGCGAGGCGCGCTACCGCGTCGTCTCGGAGCTGTCGTCCGACTTCGCCTACGCGCTGGACGTCGCGCCCGACGGCGCGCTGACCCCCGCCTGGGCGACCGACGGGCTCGAGCGGGTCACCGGCTACACGCGCGCCGAGCTGCCCGGCCCGCGCGCGATCGCTCAGGTCGTCCATCCCGACGACCGGCCGTTGCTCGAGGAGCGGACGAGCGACCTCCTGCGCGGCATCACCCGGCGGATCGCGTACCGCCTGGTGACCAAAGGCGGCGAGCTGCGCTGGGTGTCGGACCTGGCGCAGCCGGTCCTCGAAGCCCGGGGCGGGCGGGTGATCCGGATCGTCGGGGCGGTCCAGGACATCACCGAGCGGCGGCGGGCCGAGGAGGAGCGGCTGCGGCTCGAGCGCCAGGTGCAGCAGGCGCAGAAGCTCGAGAGCCTCGGCGTGCTCGCCGGCGGCATCGCGCACGACTTCAACAACATCCTGATGGCGATCCTGGGCAACACCGAGCTCGCGCTCTCCTGTCTGCCGGATGACGCGCCGGCCCGCGGGCACCTCAAGGAGATCGGCCAGGCGGCGCGCCGCGCCGCCGAGCTGGCGCGGCAGATGCTCGCCTACTCGGGGCGCGCGACGTTCGTCACCGAGCGCGTGTCGCTCAATGCGCTGGTCAAGGAGATGTCCGAGCTGCTCGCCGTCGCCGTGGCCAAGAACGTGCGGCTCGAGCTCGAGCTCGCCGACCCGTCGCCGACCCTCCTCGGCGATTCGACCCAGCTCCGACAAGTGGTGCTCAACCTGCTGACCAACGCGTCGGAGGCGCTCGGCGAGCGGCCGGGCACGGTGCGCCTGACCACCGGCGTCCGTCACTGCGATCGGGCGCTGCTCGCCGCGGCGCACGCGGCGCCCGAGCTCCCCGAGGGGTCGTACGCCTTCGTCGAGGTCTCCGACGACGGCGCGGGCATCGCCGCCGAGGATCTCCCCCGCCTGTTCGACCCGTTCTTCACCACCAAGTTCGCCGGGCGCGGTCTCGGCCTGGCGGTCGTGCAGGGGATCGTGCGCGGGCACCGTGGCCTGATCGATGTCGAGAGCCTGCCCGGGGGGGGCTCGACCTTCTGCGTCTATC
>JBFYZW010000431.1:0-8755 GCA_041309305.1 Deltaproteobacteria bacterium
CCGCCCGCGCCCGCGCGCAGCTGCGCGCCGCCGGCGTCGCCTGGGTCGAGGAGGACCGACCGTTCCCGGTCCGGCCGCGCTTCGCCCCCGACGACCCGCGCTACCCCGAGCAATGGACCCTCCACCCGACGGCGACCACCGCCGCGGTCGCGGCGATCAACGTCGAGGCCGCCTGGGACCTGACCCGCGGGCTGGTCGGGGAGGAGCCGGTGATCGTCGCGGTGCTCGACGACGGCTTCGACCTCGCCCATCCGGATCTGGCCGAGAGCGTCGTCCCCGGCCGCGACTTCTCGGCCACCCCCGAGGACGACGACCCCTCCCCCGGCCCGCGCGACGTGCACGGCACGCACACCGCCGGGGTGATCGCCGCGATCGGCGACAACGGCGTCGGCCTGGCCGGCGCCTGTCCGGCCTGCGCGCTGCTGCCGGTCCGCCTGCTCGGCGGCGGCGGCCCGGCCGACCTGTACACCACCGGCAGCTCGGTCGCCGCGGCGCTCGAGTGGGCGGTCGACCAGGGCGCCGCGGTGATCAACAACTCCTGGGGCCCGCCGGACGGCAACCGCTACGACCCGTGGCACCCGGTCGAGAGCTGGCCCTTGCCGCAGGCGGTCGCCGCGGCCCTCGCCTGGGCGTCGGTCCACGGCCGCCAGGGCCTGGGCACGGTGGTCACCTGGTCGGCGGGCAACGGCAACGAGCTGTGCAGCTACGACGGCTTCGCCGCCGATCCGCGGGTCATCGCCGTCGGCAGCGTCAACGCGCTCGGCGTCCGCGCCCACTACTCCGACTACGGGCCGCCGCTCGCCCTGGTCGCGCCGTCGAGCGACACGCGCGAGCTGCCGGCGGTGGTCACCACCGACCTCGCCGGTCCGGTCGGTGAGAGCGTTGGCGACTACTTCGACGACTTCGGCGGCACCAGCGCCTCGGCGGCGCTGGTCGCCGGGGTCGCGGCGCTGGTCATCGCCCACCGGCCCGAGCTCACCGCCGCCCAGGTCAGCGAGGCGCTGTTCGACGGCGCCTACCCCATCGACCCGCTCCGCGGCCAGTACGTCGACGGCCGGTCGCAGCTGTACGGCTACGGCCGCGTCGATGCCGCCGGCGCGCTCGCCGCCGCCGAGAGCTACGCCGGCCCGTTCACCCATTGGCTCGAGGTCTGCGCCAACGGCCTCGACGACGACGGCGACGGCGTCGTCGACGACCCCGACCGCTGCGCGCCCTGCGTCCCCGACGAGCCGCGCGAGATCTGCGACGGCGTCGACAACACCTGCGACGGCTTCGCCGACGAGTACTTCGTCTGCCAACAGGCCGACCGGCCGGTCTGCGCCCCGTGCCAGAGCTCGACCCAGTGCGCGCTGGGCCTGCGCTGCCGCGCGGCCAGCGCCTTCCCCGGCAGCTGGTGCTTCGCCGAGTGCGTCGGCGGCGCCTGCCCGCCCGGCTTCGCCTGCGACGGGGAGGTCTGCGTCCTGACCCCGAGCGCCGACGCGCTCGACTGCTTCGACCTCTTGCGCTGCGGCCAGGCAGAGCGCTGCGACCGGCTCGACAACGACTGCAACGGCGTCACCGACGACGTCGCGCCGGCCAGCCTCGAGCGCCTGGTCGCCGACCGCACCTGCGACGGCCCGGGGGTCTGCGCCGGCGCGCCGGCCTTCTGCCGCGACGGCGCCTGGACCTGCGCCCGCGACGAGCGCTGGCAGGCGGACGAGACCCGCTGCGACGGCCTCGACAACGACTGCGACGGCGAGACCGACGAGCACCCGGTCTGCGCCGCCCGCGACCGCCGCCTGCACACCCCCACCAGCTGCCGCTCATTAACGGGGTCAGGAACCTTTCTTCTCCTCGTCGCGACCAGAAAAGGGGTCAGGAACCTTTTCGTGCGTCTCCGGAGGAGAATGAGACGCAGAAGCTCATCTGCAGCAACTGCTGGCCACGGAAAAGGTTCCTGACCCCTTTTTGGGGCATGGAGGAGTGATGGAACACCTGAGGCACCGTCTTTGTCCGCGCCGCTGGATCGCCGTCGCCGCGGCGCTCGCGCTGATGTCCACGGGCGGTTGCCGGGACACGCCCCGACCGCCGCCGTTGCCGCCGGCCGATTTCGACGACCTGCTCGGGCCGTCCTGCCTGCCGGAGGACAGCTCGCGCGGCCTGGACAGCGCCTGGGAGATCCCGACCGCCGCGCTCGTCGACGGCACGCCGGTCTCGGACACCCTCTGCCCGCAGTACGACAGCGACTACTGGCGCCTGGCGGTGAGCGGCGAGCGGCAGCTGGTCGAGGTCGAGCTGACCTACAACCGCGCCGGGGAGATCGAGCTGGCCGTCGACTGGTTCGGGCCGCTCGGCCTGTGCGTCCCGTCGGCGCCGGTGGCCTGCGCGACCAACGACGACTGCGCCAGCGGCCAGCGCTGCGATCTCGAGCGCGGCGGCTGCCGGGCGGCGGTGCCGCCGGAGTGCTACGGGCCGGCCCACTGCCCCGGCGAGAGCTGCGCCACGGCCGAGGGCGCGCTGCTGCGCGGGCCGATCCTCCGCCTCCCCGGCAGCGGGGTGAGCCAGCGCATTCAAACCCTGTTGCCGGCCTTCCGCCCCGGCACCTACACGCTGCGCGTCTACGACCGCGCCGCGGCGGTCGAGGACCCGGTGACCCGTTACCAGCTCACCGTCCGCCAGCGCCAGGACACCGACGCCCACGAGCCGAACGACGCGCCGCACCTCGCCACCGCGCTGGCCTCGGACACACCGCAGACCGGCACCTTCTCGTACGCCGGCGACGTCGACTTCTTCCGGGTCACGCCGGCCGGCGGTGGTCGCGCGGTGGTCTTCGTCGACCTGACCTACCCGGACGGTATGCCGGCAGTGCCGAGCTTCCGCCTGCACCAGGGCGCCGCGGCCCCGATCCCGGCCGGCCCACCCCTCGCGGCCACCGGCGGGCGCCACCGCAGCGTCGCCTGGGTGATGCCCGGCGACGAGCCGATCACGGTCGAGGTCTTCAACACCACCGGCGCGCTGGCGCCGACGCACAGCTACACGCTGGCGGTGAAGGTCATCGACGACGCCGACGAGCCGACGCGCGACGACACGGCGGCCAGCGCTCGCCCGCTGGACCTCGGCGCACCGGGCGGCGCGGCGACCGTCAACCAGCGCCTGATCGCCGAGAACGACGCCGACTGGCTGGCGGTGAGCAAGACCGGCGCCGACCAGAGCCTGCTCGAGCTCCGCCTCACCGCCGCGTCGCCCACCCCCGCCGACGCCCCGTTCCTCCTCCTGCTCCAGGCCTACTTCCCCTCCACGACGCCGTGCGACACGACCAACGACTGCGACACAGACCTGTCGACCGGCCGGCCGGAGGTCTGCCTGGTCGACTACCCGAGCCCCGGCCAGGGCCGCTGCGCCGTCTGGTTCCAGCGCCCGGCGATCGAGGTGCCCCTCGACCGCCTGCCCGAATGCGCCGCCGAGCTCGGCGGTTGCCCGGCGCAGCGCAACGACCTGCACACGCAGATCCCGCTGCCCCCCGCCGGCGGCCCGCCGCTGCTCCTGCTCGTCCGCCACAACGAGAACACGCCGCTGGCCAAGCTCGGCTACTCGGAGACGGTGGGTTACACGCTGACGCTCACCCACCACCAGGAGCCCGACGACGGCGACCGAACCACCCCGGACAGCCTCTTCGTCCCCCGGCCGCTCGCCGGCCCGGACGGAATCGACAAGGCCGGCTTCTACCTCCGGGCGCGCGAGCTCGCCCTGGCCGGCGCCGACACCACCTCGAGCGCCGGCGCGACCACCGGTCAGAGCCACGCGCTGCTCACCTCGGCGGCGGTGCTCGAGGCCACCGGCTGCGCGCCGCTCAGCTTCGCCGCCTTCGATCCCAGCGGCGCCGCGACGACCGCGACCGTGACCTTCGCCGGCGCCGAGGTCGCCACCTTCAGCGACACCGGTTGCACCGCGCCGGCTGCCAGCGCGGTCGTCACCAGCAGCCGAACGATCTACGCCACGACGACCGCCGCCGCCGGCACGACCACGACCCTCACCGCCAGCGTCGGCCCGACGACGATCCCGTTCACGCTCGCGGTCCACGACGGCACGCCACCCCCGGCTATCCTGCTCGCCGCGACCGCCGCGCGCGCCGGCACCGTCGGCGCGCTTGGCCCACTGGTCACCGCGACGGTGCCGGAGGCGACCAGCGCCAGCCTGCGCGCCCGGGTGATCGCCGGCAGCGCCGGCGTCGCCTGTCACGCGCTGCCGACCAGCCCGACGACCGAGGCCTGCCCGAACATGACCGGCCTGAGCGGCGGCTGCACGATCGACGGCAGCACCGACGACTGCCTGTTGCCGCTGGTGAACAGCGCCGCCTACGGCCTGCACCTCGTCCCCGGCGCGCTGGCCTTGGCGGCGGTCGAGGTCTCGGCGCCCGGCTTCGCGCCCGCGGTCGTCGTGCTCGCGCCGCTCAGCCCCGCGTCGTTCGGCTTCACCAACACCTCCGACGCCGGTCGGGGCTACATCAGCTACGCAGGCGACGCCGACTTCTTCCGTCTCAGCGCGCCGGCGCTCGGTGACGGCCACATGACCGTGACCCTCAACTACGCCGGCGAGGTGCGGGTGCGGGTCGGCGTCACCCGTGCCGACGACGACGACGGGTGGTGCACCGCGCCGTACGGCTGCGGCATCAGCGTCGAGGGCCCGAACTGCGCCAGCGACTGCGTCCAGCCGACGCCCAGCACGGCCTGCAACTACGTCTTCCAGCCCGGTGACCAGCTGAACGTCTGGGTCAACGCCGTAGGCCACGACGCCTTCGACCGGCTCAACCCCTACCGCTTCTGGTTCACCTACGACGAGGGCTGCCCGGCCAGCTGCAGCCAGTACGTCTGCGGCCAGTGACCGCGAGGCAACTGCGCCGAGCTCCGACCGATAATCCGGGTAGGCCCCTTCCTGGAGGAGACATGCCTGACCCGTTGGCCGGTATCAACGCCGCCGGTGTGAGCCCCAAGCCGCTGCAACCGGGCGGCGACGGGCCTGTCACCGTGAACCCGGCCAAGGGGCCGGCGATGAACTCCGGCACCGTGCCGCCGAACTACCAGGACAACGCCGACCTGGCCCGTCTTCGCCCCTTGCGCAAGACCTTCACGCCCGATCAGCCGGCGACGATCGACGCCGGCACGCCGCCGACTCAGCCGCAAGCCATGGCGACCCCGCCGGCCAAGGAGCGCGGCCCCTCCGGCGCCGCCCGGGTCGCCGGCGGCGCGGTGAAGACCACCGGCGTGGTCGGGGGCCTGGGGATCATGGCCCTCGGCGCGACCAAGGTCTACGCGGCGATGACCGCCGCCTCCCTCGCGGTGCCGCCGTTCGCCGCCGCGGTCGGGATCGTCGTCGGCGGCTACCTGTTGCTCAAGGTGGCGCTGTTGGCCGGCAACGCGCTGTCCAAGGGCGACGCCAAGCCGGCGAAGGCCGCCGGCGGCGACGCCTGAGCCGTCAGTCGACCGCCCCTCTCCGCCGATTCAGCTCCAGCCGCAGCTCGAAGTGCTGGTAGTCCTTCGACCGTCGCCAGGCGCCCCCCCAGCTCCACCCCCGCCGCGTGAAGGCGGCGTGGCAGGCGTCACCGGCGACGATCAGCCCCGGCGCGCGGCGGGTCCGGTCGACGTACTCTGCCCCGCCAGGCGGCGCCACGCCGGCCTCGGTCACGTAGGGGTTGACCCGCGGGTTGATGTCGATCGCCAGCCCGTAGGCGTGGTTCGAGTAGACCCGCCGGCCGGCGACCGGCCGGCAGTTGAACGCCGAGGTGTTGTTGTCGGCCATCGAGCGGTCGTCGTCCCCCTGGTAGTGATCGATGAGCCGCATCTTCTCGACCGGGAAGCGCGCCGCGAACAGCTCGGCGAAGATCTCGCGCACCGCGGCCGCCGCCTGGCGATGGACGATCAGCTCGCCCTGGTGCGCCCTCGCGTCGTAGCCCCAGTGCGTCAGCGTGACGTAGACGAGGTCGCCGAGCGGCACCGGACACCCCTCGCGCCAGGAGTGCTGCAGCACCAGGGCCCGCACCTCGGCCGGCAGCTCGCGCACCTCGGCGACGAAGGCCGGTGCCTCCGCCGCCGTCCCGGCGCCGAGCGCGATCGCGATTAGGAAAGAGCCGATCACCTCAACGCACCTCCACCAACACGCTCGCCCCGGCCGAGCGCAGCGTGAGCGTTCCGACGCCGCCCGCGGTCGAGAGCTTCACCGCGCGCGGCGCGACGGCCGGCGCGAGGCGCACCACCGCGCCGTCGAGGCAGTCGAGCGCCGCGCCGGTCGTGCAGGCGGCGAGCGCTGTCCCGTCGAGCTCGGCGCTGACCACCACCCCCGCGGCCGCATCGCCCTGCCAGTCCCAGGCGAACGGCGCCAGGCCCGGCCCGCCGCTCGCGCCCGCCCCGCTCCCCCCGCCGGCGAGTAGCAGCCGGAAGCGCTCGATCACCGCCGGCGCGGCGACCAACCCCGGGTCGAGCGTCACACCGGCGCGCGTCGGGGCGAGCGTGTCGTAGGCGTCGGCCAAGAGCGCGATCCCGGCACCGGCGCGGACCATCACGATCGCCTCGTCGACGGCCGCGGCCAGGGTCTGCAGGCCGGTGAGCGGCTCACCCAACGGCGCCTCGAGCGCCGACCAGCGGCGCCAGCTGCCGGGCGGCAAGAGCACCTCGCGCTCGGTCTGCCCGGCGACGACGATCGGCGCGACCAGCAGCGCGTCGCCGAGCAGGAAGGCGTCGTCGACGGCGAACAGCGCCTGCTCGGCTTCGTCGGCCCACCAGAGCGGCCGGACCGGCGGCGCGCCGGTCGCCTGCGCCTCGCCGACCAGCGCCGCGAAGGTCGGCGCCAGCGCCTGGTGCCAGCGGAAGTAGGTCTCGACCAGGGAGAGCGTCTGCTCGTTGGTGTGCCACTGCAGGTTGTTGGCCGGGTTCGAGGTGTGGTGCGTGCGCAGAAACGGGGTGAACGCCTCGAGCTCGAGCCAACGGGCGAACAGCTCCTCGCTGCGCACCGTGGTCGCGAAGCTGGTGTAGCCGCCGACGTCGCTGTGGGTCAGCGCGATGCCCGACAGGCCGGCCGAGAGGTAGAGAGGAACCACCGAGCCGAGCCCGTCGTTCCGGTCGAACGAGGTCATCTGATCGCCCAGCCAGTGGATCCGCGTCGCCGCGGCGATGCCGGTGTAGCCCGAGCGGCTGAAGATCGCCCAATCGTCGTCGGGGCGGGCCGCGCGCCAGAAGCGCGCGTTGGCGTCGGCCCAGGCGAGCGGATAACGGTTGTGCGCCGTCGGCCCGACGCCGCCGTCGGCCAGCCGCGCCGCGTAGGGGAGCGCCTCGCCGTAGTCGGCCATCCAGCCATCGACGCCCAGCGCCTCGACCCGGCCGAGCGTCTCGGCGAAGAAGCGCGCCGCGCCCGCGGCGGTCGGGTCGAAGAGCGCCACCGGCGGCCCCCACGGCCAGGTGATCGCCAGCTGCTCGCCGTCCTCGTCGCGCACCAGCGCGTCGGCGGCGACCGCCGCCGGGTAGACGTCGGCGTCCTCGGGGAAGAAGGGGTTGACGTAGACGAGGAAGCGCAGCCCGGCGGCGTGCACGCGCGCCGCGGTCGCGCCCAGGTCCGGGTAGCGGGCCGGATCCTCCCGCCAATCGTAGGTCAGATTCTCGCCGCCGAGCGCGGCGGTGGTGCCCACCCAGTCCTCGGACCAGACCGCCGAGGCCGGGATGCCGCGCCCGCGCAGTGTCGTCACCGCGGCCTCGATGCCGGCTGGGCCGCCGAAGGTGTCGATCCACGGCCCGAAGGCCCAAGCCGGCACCGGCGCCGGGCGGCCGGTCTCGGCGGTGAACGCCGCGAGCGCCTCGCGCATCGTGCCGGTGTAGATGACCAGGTCGAACGACCCGGCCGCGGTCTCGAGTCGCAGCGGCGCGTCCGCGGCGCACAGCTCGAGCTCGCTGCGCGCCTCGCCGGCCAGCCACAGCCCGAGCGGCCGGCTCGAGAGGACGAACGGCACCGGCGCGTAGCTGTCGTAGTGCGCCCCGGTCAGGCCGAAGACCAGCGGCGGCTCCCCCTGGGCCGACTTGCTCACCCCCTGCTCGCTGGTCCAGATCGGCACGCGGTGCCCCCGGTGCTCGACCGAGACCTGGGCGCCGAGGCCGAAGAACCGCTCGCCCGGCGCGCAGGCGAACGACATCGCCAGCCGGTCCCGCCGCGCCCGGCCGGGCTCCCAGCTCAACCGCACGGCGCCGCCGTCGTCGATCGACAGCCGGCCGCGCCCGCGCGCGCCGACGGCGAAGCGGAGGACCCCGTCCGCCGCCTCGATCTCGCCGAGCGGCAGGCGCGCGTAGGGCTCGATCGCCTCGGCGAAGCGGAAGAAGCCGTAGATCTCCTCGACCGTGCGGCTCTCGGTGTGCGCCGCGGCGAACGGCGCGTAGGCCTCGCCCGGGCGGGTCGGGTCCTGACTCACCGTCGCGCCGCGGTGGGAGGCGAGGAGCACCTCGCCGTCGCGCCGGATGACCAGCCCCTCGTCCACCGACAGCTCGACCCGGACACCGCCGCGCCGCAGCTCCGCCCAGTCACCGCCGCACGCCGCGAGCGCCAGCGCCCCCGCGATCGCCCACCTCGACTGCCCGCCCGCCATCACCTCGTCCTTTCGCCCTGCCGCCACCAAGCCCTACCCGGTCGCGTCCGCGCCCGCCGTCGCGGCGCCCACCGCCGCCGAGACGCCGGCCAGGAGGTCCGCGCCGGAGCGATGCCCGCAGGCGAGCACGCCGCCGACCGCCTCGTCCCACGCCGC
>JBFYZW010000432.1:0-7772 GCA_041309305.1 Deltaproteobacteria bacterium
GAAGCTCGCCGAGGGGACGGCGGCGGTCGTGCGCGTTGACGCGCAACGCGAGACCCGCGTCGCGGTCAGCCGCGGTGCGGCGACGATCGCGCGGGGCGGGCGGGTGCGCGGCACGGTCGGCGCAGGTCAGCGTCGCACCATCGGGGCAGACGGCGAGGTCGGCGAGGCCAAGACGGTCGCGCTGCAGCTGCTGACGCCCGCCGCGGGCGCGCGCGCCCTGGTCGGGCCGACGCGCCAGAAGGTCGCCTTCGCCTGGGAGCCGCTGGCCGGCCGCGGTCCCTACCTGCTCGAGGTCGCCGGCGACGTCGACTTTCGGGCGGTCGTCGCCCGCCGGTCGACCCAGGAGAGCGTCGTCGAGCACCCGCCGTTGCCGCCGGGGGTCTACTTCTGGCGGGTCAGCCGCCTGGTCGGCGACGAGCGGGCGAGCAGCCTCGAGCGGCGCCTGGTGATCGTCGACGACTACCCACCCGTCCCTTATCGGCCGCTGCCCGACGCGGTGGTCGACCTGTCGCAGGAGACGGCGCTGGTGATCGCCTGGGGCGCCGTCCCTGACGTGCGCCACTACCGGGTCGAGCTGGCGCGAGGGCGCGCGTTCTCGACGCCGCTACTCGCGGCCCGGGTCGATGGAACCTTCTGGCGTCTGCGGCCGGACGAGGTGCGGCTGGAGGAGGGGGGGCACTGCCTGCGCGTCCGGGCCGACGGCGCCGACCGGGCCGAGTCGCCCTGGTGCGAACCGGTCTGCTTCCGCATCGTCACCAAGCCGGTGCTGCGCGCGCCCGAGGTCTACGAGCCGGTGCGTGATTTCCGCCCACCGAGCGGGGAGAAGGGCTCGTGGCTGTGGCGGCTGGTCGGCTCGGTGGCCCACGCCGCCGAGCCGTCCAAGGCGGTGACCTTGCGCTGGGAGCGGCTTCTCGGCGCGGCCCGCTACGGCATCGAGATCGGCGAGGACGCCGAGCTCACGCGCGTGATCGTGCGCGATGAGGTGGCCGAGAACGCCTATCGCTTCGTGCCGCCGGCGCGGCAGGTCTACTACTTCCGGGTCAGGGGGGTCGACGCCGAGGGGCGCGCCGGGCTGTGGAGCAGCGCGCGGCCGGTGGCGATCGAGCTGCCGCCGCCGGTGTGGGCCGCGCCGACGCCGGGCCAACGGTTCGCCTTCGGCGCCAAGCCGCCGGAGATCGGCCTGCGCTGGCAGGCCGCCGAGGGGGTGCAGAGCTTCCTGGTCGAGATCGCCGCGGACGAGCAGTTCGGCGCGGTCCTGCTCGCGCAGCCGACCGCGGCGGCCGAGCTGCTCTACCGGCCGGTCGGCGTCGGCGCCGTGTTCGTCCGTGTCGCCGGCGTGCTCGGTGACGGCTCGCGCACCGGCTGGAGCGCGCCGCTCGGCCTGGTGGTCTTCCCCGAGCCGCCGCGCGGCTTGACGCCGCGCGACGGCAGCCAGGTGGCGCCCGAGGCGGGCCGGCTGCTCTTCCGCTGGAGCGCTCGCCCGGTGAGCAGCTACGAGCTGGTGGTCGCCACGGACCCGCAGCTCGAGAAGCTGCTGGCCCGGCGGACGACGAAGCAGCCGGCCGCCGAGCTGCCGCTGACCCATGTCGGCCCAATCGTCTGGCGCGTTCGCGCCGCCGCCCCGGCGAGCGAGTGGAGCGGCGCGATGACCGCAACCGTGTTGCCGGCCACGCCGGTGCTCGACCGGCCGACAACAGAGGAGCCCCTGCGCGCGGCGCTCCCGGCGACGGTGAGCTTCGCCTGGGGGGCCGTCGCCGGGGCCGAGCGCTACGAGCTCGAGCTGTGCACGCCGCCGCTGGCGGGCTCGGCCTGTGCGACCCAAACCAGCGACGCGGCAGGCATCGAGCTGCCGCTGGCCTCGGCCGGAGAGTGGCGCTGGCGGGTGCGGGCCGGCAGCGGGCCGCTCTGGTCGGCCTGGACGAGCGCGCGGCCGCTGCTCATCCTCGCCCGCGAGGAGGGGGTGTCGTCGTCGCCGCCGCCACCGCCGCCAACCGTGACCGTCTCGCCGCCACCGCCGCGCTGGATCGTCGGTGCGCTGGCCGGCTGGCGACACAACCTGGGCGCCGGGCACGGGCCCGAGCTGACCGGGGAGCTGAGCTACGCCGTTCAGCTCCTGGGCCATCCCGTGGCCGCGAGGCTTCGGCTCGGCTATGGCACGGCCGGCGCGGAGATCGACGCCGGCCGGTTGCGCGCCGCGGCCCGCGTGCACCAGCTGCCGATCGGTCTGTGGGCCGATTACGGCGGCCAGCTGCTGGCGATCGACTGGTGGGCCGGGCTCGGCCTGCTCGGTGAGACCACCATCGCCGTGGTCGCGGCAGACGGTCAGCCGACGCTGCGCGAGGATCGGTTCGGGCTCGGCGTCGGGGTGCACTGCGGCGCCGAGTGGCCGCTGGGGTGGGGCGTGATCGTCGGCGAGCTGTCGGCGAGCGCCGCCGGCCGCAACGGCACGATCGTGGTGGCGAGCCCGCGCGGGATCGCGCTGTCGGTCGGGTACCGGATGGCGTTGGCGACCGCGAGCCCGCCGCTCCGGGCGGCCGAGGAGGAGGGGCGGTGACGAACGCGCTGGTCAGGCTGAGGAGGCGGGTCCGGGTGTCGATCCGGGTCAAGCTGCTCGTCGCGTTGGTCTCCCTGCTCTCCTTCGCGGTGGCGACGCACGGCTACCTGGCGGTCTCGACCTTCACCCGTGACAAGCTGGCCTACGTCTACGACGTCAACAACAGCACCGTCGTGTTGCTGCGCGAGCAGACCCAGGCGACGCTCGAGGTTTTGAGCAAGGCCCTGCACCTGTTCGCCAACGAGGCGACGCGGCGCGGCGCGACCGCTCGGTCGAGGAGCGCGAGCGCGGCCGAGCTGTTTGCCGTCGATCCGGATCTGGTCCGCGTCGAGATCTTTGCGCCCGGCGAGGCGGGGGCGGAGCCGCAGCTCATCTCCAGCGCCGTCAACCCCGAGGCGCTGGCTGCGCTCGAGCTGGGCAGCGACGACCTGCCGCTGTTGCGCCGGGACCACCCGATCCCGTTGGCCGATCTCGTGCGCCGGCCCGGGGAGCTCCTGGTGGTCAACGCCAGCCTGCCGCCGGCCGCGGCGCTGCTCACCCTCGCCTTCGCCACCGCTGACCGCCAGGCGGTGGTCGTCGGCGACCTGCGCCACGAGCGGCTGCTGCGCGCCGTTGCTCAGGGGGGCGGCGCGCGCAGCTTCCTGGTCGACGGTCGAGGCGTGGCGCTGGCGCACCCGGAGAGCGAGGTGGTGATCGGGCATCGGGACCTGTCCAGCGTCCCGCTGGTGGCCCAGGCGCTGCGCGGCGAGGTCGATCAAGGTGTGCTCGAGTTCGTCGCCGACGGGGAGGACCAGCTCGGCGCGTTCGCGCGGGTGGGCAACGGCGGGCTGTGGGTTTGCACCTTCGTCTCGAAGGCCGAGGCGTTGCAGGCGGCGACCGAGCTGATCCGCCGCACCGTGCTGTTCGGCATCGCGGTGCTGCTCGCGGCGCTGATCGCCAGCGTCTGGGTGTCGCGGCTGATTACCTCGCCGATCCGCCGCCTGCGCGCTGCGACCGAGCGGGTGGGGCAAGGGCAGCTCGAGGTGCGCACCGAGGTCGATTCGAACGACGAGATCGGCGATCTGGCCCGCGCTTTCGAACGGATGGCCGGCGCGCTCAAAGAGGTCCAGGCCCAGCTGATCCAATCGGAGAAGATGGCCGCCTTCGGCCAGCTCGGCGCTGGGATCACCCACGAGGTGAAGAACCCGATGACCGGGATCATCAGCTTCGCCCAGCTGGCGCAGCGCAAGCTCGACGATCAGGCCAAGCTGCTCGAGTTCCTCAAGCTGATCGAGAAGGAGGCGCTGCGCTGCCGCGACATCCTGGTCAACTTCCTCAAGTTCGCTCGGGCGTCCACCCGCGACCTCGAGCCGATCGAGCCGAACGAGCTGGTCGACGCCGCCGGTGCGATGGTGCGACACCAGCTCAACATCCACAACGTGCGCCTGGCGGTCGAGCTCGGCGACGGGGTGCCGCCGATCCTGGCCAACGCGCCCGAGCTCCAACAGGTGCTGCTCAACCTGGCCTTGAACGCGCAGCAGGCGATGGCCGGCGGCGGTCACCTCTGGTTGCGCACGCGCCGTGACGAGCAGGGCTGGGCGGTGATCGAGGTGCAGGACGATGGCCCCGGGATCCCGGCCGAGCTGCACGCCAAGATCTTCGAGCCCTTCTTCACCACCAAGCCCTCCGGTGAGGGGACCGGGCTCGGGCTGTCGGTCAGCTTCGGCATCGTCAAGGCGCACAACGGCACGCTACGGGTCGACAGCGCCCCGGGGCGCGGCGCCACGTTCCTGCTCAGCTTCCCACCGGCGACGGGCTCAGCGGCGAAGGCGTAGCCGTCAGGCGTTGCCCTGCGGGACGTAGTGCTGCGTGCCGCGCCGCGTGGTCCGGATGACCTCGATCAGGTCTTCGAAGTCGCGCGGGTTGTTGACGATGTCGATCTCCGAGGTCTCGACGACCAACAACGGCGTCTCGTCATAGTGAAAGAAGAAGTTGTTGTAGCCGCGCATCAGGTTCTCGAGGTACTCGGCCTGGATCGGCGTCTCCATCTCCCGGCCGCGCTTGCGTAGCCGCTGCAGCAGCACGTCGGTGCGGGCCTGCAGGTAGACGACCAGCTCCGGTTTGAGCAGGCTGGGACGGATGAGCTCGTAGATCTTCTCGTAGAGCTGCACCTCCGGCTCGCTCAGGTTCAGGTAGGCGAAGATGCGATCCTTGGCGAACAGGTAGTCGCTGACGATCGCCCGGGAGAAGAGGTCCTGCTGGCGCAACCTCTCCTGCTGCTTGTAACGCGCGATCAGGAAGTAGACCTGGGTCTGAAACGCCACCCGCTCGCGGTCGCGGTAGAACTCGGCGAGGAACGGGTTGTCGGTGAACTCCTCGAGCACCAGCCGGGCGTTCAGGCGGCGGGAGAGCTGCAGCGCCAGGGTCGTCTTGCCCACGCCGATCGGGCCCTCGACGGCGATGTAGCGCGGAAAGGCCGACTCGGTCGCGGGCATGACGGCAGCTTAGGCATACTGTTTTGCTCGGATCAACGCCGGTGCGTCGGTCGGCGCGCGCCGTGGGACGAGCAAGGGCTTGACAGTCGAACGCGGCGGACTCAGCCGTCGTTCTCGCCGGCGAGGCCGTGCTTGGCCAGCAGGGTGTACAGGTGCTTGCGGTCGATGTCCGCCTCGCGCGCGGCCCGGGCGATGTTGCGCTCGGTGCGGGCGAGCAGCCGGGTCAGGTATTCCTTCTCGAACGCGGCGATCAGCGCGTCCTTGGCCTGCTTGAACGGTAGGTCGTAGCCGAGCGGCAACGCCGGGCCGTCGGACGTCGGGAGGACCGCGCCGGCGCCGTCGGCCAGGGCCGCGGGTGCGCGGCGCGTGGTGTCGTGGGTCGCGAACGGGTCGGCGTTGTTCATCAACGCCAAACGCTCGATCGAGTTGCGCAGCTCGCGGATGTTCCCCGGCCAATCGTGGGCGAGCAGCCGGCGCTTGGCGTCGGCCGGCAGGCCCTCGAAACGCTGGACGCGGCCGCCGAGCTCGCGCAAGAACCCGTCGACGAGCAGCGGCAGATCCTCGCGCCGGTCGCGCAGCGGCGGCAGCGGGATGGTGACCACCGCCAGGCGGAAGTAGAGATCCTCGCGGAAGCGCGCGGCGCTGACCTCGCTCCACAGGTCGCGCTGGGTCGCGGCGATGATCCGGCAATCGGTGCGCACCGGCTTGTTGCTGCCGACGCGGGTGAACTCGCGGTCCTCGAGGGCGCGCAGCAGCTTGGGCTGCAGGTCGAGGGAGAGATCGCTGAGCTCGTCGATGAACAGCGTCCCACCCTGGGCCTGCTCGAGCGCGCCGTGGCGTTGCTGGACGGCGCCGGTGAAGGCGCCGCGCTCGTGCCCGAACAGCTCGCTCTCGACCAGGGTCGGCGCGATGGCGCCGCAGTCAAAGACGATGAACGGGCCGTCGTGGCGGCTGCTGGCCTGGTGGATCGCCCGGGCGACCGCGCCCTTGCCGGTGCCGGTCTCACCCTGCAGCAGCACCGTCGCCTCGGTCGGCGCGACCTTCTCGAGCACGGCGAAGATCTCGCGCATGCGGAACGAGGCGCCGACCAGACCGCCGAACTCGGTCGTCTCCGACGGGACCAGCTCGATGCGCTCGTAGACCGGCTCGAAGCGGAAGTAGATCTCACCGGCGCGGATCAGCGCCCCGGGGCGGACGTAGGCCTCCTTGATGCGCGAGTTGTCCAGGAACGTCCCGTTGGTGCTGCCCAGGTCGCGCACCATGTAGCTCTGCGCGTCGCGGACGATGGCGAAGTGAGCGCTCGAGACCGTCGGGTCGTCGATGCGCAGGGTCGCATCGCCGCCGCTGCCGACGGTGTTCTCGGCGCCGCTGAGCTCGAACTCGGCGCCCTTGTTGCCGCCGGTCATCTGGACCAGCTTGCAGCGCTGCAGACGGATCTGCGACCGGTCGGTGACGGTCATCGTCCGGCGCGGGGCGCGCGCCCCGCTGCGGCCGTCTCCTGGCGGGTCGGGGGTGCTCATCGGTCCGCGAGTATACACGCGCCCGGGCCGCGCCCAAAGGAGCTGTCGGGCGGCCGGGTGGTCTGGTAGGCTGGCGCGATGGTGCGGCTGGCCACCTGGAACGTCAACTCGATCCGCGCCCGCCAGGGGCGGCTGGTCGCGCTGCTCGAGCGGCACCGGCCGGAGCTGCTCTGCCTGCAGGAGCTCAAGGCCACCGCCGCCGACTTCCCGGGCGAGGCGATCGCGGCCGCCGGCTACCAGGCCGCGGTGGTCGGCCAGCGGACCTACAACGGCGTCGCCATCCTCTCGCCCGCGCCGCTCGGCGAGGTGGCCGAAGGGCTGGGCGACGGGGTCGACGACCCGCAGGCGCGGCTGGTCTCGGCGCGGGCGGCGGGGCTGCGGCTGATGAGCGCCTACGTGCCGAACGGCGGCGAGGTCGGGGGCGAGAAGTGGGCCTACAAGCTCGGCTGGCTCGACCGGCTACTCGCCGCTCTGCGCCGCAGCGCGAGCCCGAGCGAGCCGCTGGTCGTCGCCGGGGACTTCAACGTCGCGCCGCGCGACGTCGACGTCGCCCACCCGGAGGCGTGGCGCGACTCGGTGCTCTGCCACCCGGAGGTGCGCCAGCGCCTGCAGGCGCTGCTCGACTGGGGCCTGGTCGATCTCGGGGCGCGCGAGGCGCCCGGCGGGGGCGTCTACACCTGGTGGGATTACCGGCAGCTCGCCTTCGCCAAGAACGACGGGCTGCGCATCGACCTGGTGCTGGCGACCGAGGCGGTGGCGCGGCGCTGCCGGCGGGTCTGGGTCGATCGCGACGAGCGCAAGGGGGCGAAGCCCTCTGACCACGCGCCGGTGATCTGCGAGCT
Source organism: Deltaproteobacteria bacterium (assembly GCA_041309305.1). Classification (GTDB taxonomy): domain Bacteria; phylum Myxococcota; class XYA12-FULL-58-9; order XYA12-FULL-58-9; family XYA12-FULL-58-9; genus JBFYZW01. The sequence goes on from JBFYZW010000432.1 coordinate 7,391, forward strand.
CGACTGAGCGGCTCGGCCGCGCAGAGCGGTCAGGCGCGCAAGAGCCCGCCGAGCGCGCTCAAGGCGCCGCCGACGCCGATGGCCGACAGGGGGCGCTCGCCGGCGTTGACGGCCAAGAGGGTGGCGAACAGCTCCGGTCGGCGCGCGAGCATCGCGACCATCCGCCGGCGCAGCCGCGGGCGGGCCGCGATGGTCAGCAGCCAGCCGGTCATCCGGTAATAGCTCCGGGTCAGCCGGCGGTAGGCGCGCTCGTAGTCGGCGAGCGGTGCGCCGGCGGCGACGGCCTCGACCAGCGCCCGGGCGCCGCGCAGCGCCAGCGCCGTGCCTTCGCCGGTGAGCGGATAGAGGTAGCCGGCGGCGTCGCCGACAAGCGCCACGCCGT
>JBFYZW010000433.1:0-7734 GCA_041309305.1 Deltaproteobacteria bacterium
TCGGCGTCGGCTTCATCATCGAGTTCAACGGCGCGGCGCTGGTGGCGATGGGCGGCGCGCTGGCCTGGTTGGTGTTCATCCCCCTCTTCTCCGGCCTGAACCCGCTCGACGGCGGCGCGCAGGAGCTCGCCGAGGCGCTGTGGGCCGACCGGGTCCGCTACATCGGCGTCGGCGGGATGATCGTCGGCGGCCTGTGGTCGATCGTCCAGATCCGCAAACAGCTCGCCGCCGGCATCCGCGCCGCGCTGGCCGGCCTGGGCGGCCCGGTCGACGCCGCGCCGGCCGACCCGCGCGACGTCGATCTCTCGCGTCGGGTCATCTGGGCCACCATCCTGCTCGGCGTCATCCTCGCCACCGGCGTCTATTACCTGAACGTCGGCCCGCTCGGCGCCACGGTCGCCGCCATCTACACGTTGGTGGCGGTCTTCTTCTTCGTCGCCATCTCGGTCTACATCGTTGGCCTCATCGGCAGCACCAACCAGCCGGTCTCCGGGATCACCATCTGCACCTTCCTGCTCGCCGCCCTCTTCCTCTTCGCCGGCCGCGTCTCCGGCGCCGAGGCGGTACGCAGCGTGTTACTCATCGCCGGCGTCGTCTGCCTCGCCGCCTGCCTCTCCGGCACCGCGTCGCAGAACTTCAAGACCGCGCTCATTGTCGGCGGCACGCCGAGGGCGGTGCAGATCGGCCTCATCGCCGCGGTGGTCGCCACCTCGTTCCTCGCTGCCCCGCTGCTCGCCTTCCTCGACAACGCCTTCGGCATCGGCTCGAAGACCCTGATCGCGCCGCAGGCGAGCATGTTCTCGGCGATGGCCCGCGGGCTGTTCATGGAGGGCTCGCCGCTGCCGTGGGACATGGTCGGTCTCGGCGCCCTTCTGGCAGTCGATCTCATCCTCTTCGGCCAGTACCTGAAGGCGCGCGGCTCGAGCTTCGGCGTCAGCCCGATGGCGGTGGCGGTCGGTATCTACCTGCCGTTCACCACCACGTTGCCGATCCTGCTCGGCGGTCTCGTCCACCTGCTCGTGACCCGCCGCTGCCGCGACGAGGCCTCCCTGGCGCGCGCCATCCAGACCGGCACGGTGCTCTGCGCCGGCCTGGTCGCCGGCGAGGCGTTGACCGGCATCTTCCTCGCCGTGCCGATCGGCCTCGACGTCGCCCTGCCGCTGCCGCTGGTCGGCTCGACCACCGCGCGCGCGCTGGTCTCGCTCGCCGTCCTGGTCGGCCTGCCGGCGCTGCTCTACCGCGCCATCGCCCGGCCGAACGCCGGTTGAGCACCAGAGAGCCCGGGCAACTCAGGCTCGGGCCGGCCGATACTCCTCGCACGAGAGGTGTGCATGCCGATCGACGCCATCTTCGCGCCGACCTCCACCGCCGTGGCGCGCGCGCCGGACGTCGGCGACTTCATCGTCTATCCGCGCCTCGGAGCGCCCGAGAACGATCCCCGCCCGCCCCAGGGCCCGGGCCTGGTGCTCTCCGGCGGCGGCGGGCACGTGCGCGACGCGTACCGCTGGATGCACGAGGTGATCACCGGTGGCCGCGGTGGGCGCGGCGGGGACATCGTCGTCCTGCGCGCCACCCCCGACGAGTCCTACGCCGCCGAGATCATGGCGGCCGCCCCGTTCAACTCGGTGCAGGTGATCTGCGTGCCCGAGAACGCCACCCCGGCCCAGCTCGACCGCGCCGCCGCGATCGTCGCGCAAGCCGAGGGCGTCTTCTTTGCCGGCGGGCAGCAGTCGCGCTACGTCGCCTGGAAGGGGACGGCCCTGGTGAACGCGGTCCAGAAGGTCTACAACCGCGGCGGAGTCGTCGGCGGCACCAGCGCCGGCCTGGCGATCCTCGGCGAGCACATCTTCGACGGCCGGGTGGGCAGCTCGCGCCAGGTCACCACCGACGCGCTGGTCCGCGCGCCCGACTCGCCGGCCGCGAGCTTCACCGACGAGCTCCTCGCGCTGCCGCCGCTGCGCGACGCGGTCACCGACACGCACTTCCGCGAGCGCGACCGCTTCGGCCGGCTGGTCGTCTTTTTGGCCCGGCAGAAGGAGCCGCGCGTCCTGGGCATTGGCGTCGACGAGAAAACGGCGCTGGTCATCGACCGCCACGGAGTTGGCCGGCTGACCCGCGAGGACGGGGGCGGCAACGCCTACCTCATCGCCACCCGCGGCGGGCAGGTGCGCGCCGGGCGCCCGCTCGGCCCGGTGACCACCCGGGTGACCCGCCTCGACGACCCGCGCACGTCGTTCGACTTTTCGGCCTGGACCGGTACCGCCGACTCCTACGAGGTCGTCGTCGACGGCCGGCGCCGCCCGATCTACTCGGTCGACCCCTACACCGGCCGCTGAGTCAGTCGGCGAGGGCGTGGCCGCTCAGGGGTAGACCCCCATCCCCGGGTCGTCGCGCACCTCGGCGCCACCGGTGGCGAAGTAGTGGACCAGTTGCTTCATCCCGTAGACCTCCGGGTCGAAGGTCAGGTTAACGTCCGGCCAGGTGAAGCCGTGCGCGCCGGTGCGCCGGACGTAGAGCAACCGCATCGCCGAGGTGCCCGACGCGGTGGCGGTGCTCAGCCGCAACGGCGGCAGCGCCACGCACTCGGAGCGGCAGAAGCTCGGCGCCGCGCCGCCCCCGTCGCAGGCCGGGTGCAGGCGCGGCGCGCCCAAGCGGGGAATGTCGGCGCCGAACGCGCCGGCGGAGATGTCGTCGACGTCGAACAGGATGCTCGCCGGCGTGTGGTGACAGCCGTCGATGGCGAAGCGACGCAGCTGCTCGAGCCCCTCGACCACGAAGGTGTCGAGCAGCACCTGCTCGCCGGAGCGCGCGAAGGGTGGATCGATCTCGCCGGCGGGCAGAAAGCCCGCCGCCCGGTAGAGCGCGACGCCGGTGTGCACCGGCACGTTGGTGTCGCCGACGGTGTTGAGCACCAGCAGGTTGGTCGGCGCCGCCCCGTCTGGACGGAAGGCGATCGGCGCCGCGTAGTAGCGCGCGTAGTTGATCGGGTCGCCCCGCTCGAGCGCGGTCTGCGCCACCGCCGCCAGGCGACGGAGCGCCGGCGATTGGCGGCGCAGGCCGAAACCCTCGCTCAACGCGACGAGGGTCGCGCCGACCGGGTAGCTCTCGCCATAGAAGCGCTCGACCTCACGCTCGAAGGTGTCGACCACGCGATAGGGCTCGTCCACCCCGGCGCGGCGCAGCTCGAGGCGCAGCCGGTCGAAGCGATCGGCGGCGACGCGCACCGCGAAGGCGCCCGGGAGGTCACCCGCCGGCGGCGCGCGGATCACCGCCTCGTCGTGCTCGCCGTTGTCGAGGTTGGTGAGCCGCACACGGTCGCCGACGCGCAGCTCGTCCTCGCCGCCGGCGAACAGCGTCGCGAAGGGCAGCTCCCGCTCACTGACCACGTCGACGACGTCGAAGACCAGATCCACCGCCGCGCCGCTCGGCCGCGGCCGGCCGACGACCAGCGGCCCGAACACGGGCAGGAAGGCCGCCTCGGGCACGCCGGTCTGGGTGGTGCGGAAGGCGATGTCCGCGAGGCCCCCACCGCCCGAGATCGGCGCGGCAGCGACGATCGCCGGCTCGACCGGGCCGACCAGCGCCGCGACGATCCCGCCCAGCGATTGACCGGAGACGAGATACGGCTGCTCGCCGCCGAGATCGGCGACGCCGTCGCCGTCGAAGTCGCCGTTCAGCTCGAGCCGGCCGTCGCCGTCGACGTCGACCGGCATCGAGCCGACGCCGAAGCCGCGCAGCACCTGCACGACGCGCAGGTTGTCGAGCACGGTCTGGCGCACGACGTCCCGGGTGTGGAAGGTGTTCGCGGTCCAGAAGTCGCCGCCCGAGTCGGTGAAGCCGTCCTGGTTGAGGTCCTTGGCCCGCCCGGCGAACATCGCCGCCCCGAGGTGCCCGAGCCCCTCCGGCTCGAGCAGCGGCGCGATCACCTCGCCGAGCAGCCCGGGCAGCCCGTGGCCGTAGGCGTCGATGCCGCAGGTGGCGATGCCGGCGCGCGCCAGCGGCCCGGCGCGGACCAGGAGCTCGAGCCGGAACGAGCCGGTGCCGTTGCAGTAGACCGCCACCGGGAAGGGCTGGCGCAGGTTTCCTTGCCCCCGCGGCACCGCGCAGGTGAGAAACAGCCTCGCCCGATCGACCTCGGCCTCGCCGGTGGCGAGGTCCACCCGAAAGGCCCCCGACCCGTTCTCGAGGTAGGCTGGCGCCTCGAGCTCGGCGAAGACCAGGTAGTCGATCACCTCGCGGTAGTCGTCGAAGACCGCGTCGGCGCTCTGCTCCGGCAGGCCGATCGCCGCGAGCAGCGGCGAGAAGGAGAGCAGGCCGATGAGCCGCTCGACGTCGAGCGTGTAGACGTTGCTGGCATAGGCGGGGTCGTCGACCTGCGCGACGGCGGCGAGTTGGGGCGGGAACTCGCTCGCCAGCCAGGCGAACGGCCCGACGCCGTAGAGCCCGGCGCGCAAGGCCTCGAGCTCGTCGGCGATCGACTGGGTGGTGAAGCTCCAGGCGAAGGCCACCTGCTCGAGCGGCAGGCCGTGCCGCTCGAGCAACCCGTCCTCGACCAACGGCGCGAGCGCCGCGGTCTGCTGCAGGTGGTTGACCCACGGGAACGGTGAACGGATCGGCCCCTCGCCACCGGCGCCGACGATGCGACGGCCGAGCACCACCGCGTAGCGGGTCGCCGGATCGAGCGGCACCACCGGCCGGAGGATCAAGGTGTCGGTCTCGAGCTCGTACGCGGTGACCAGGTCGAGGTAATCGCGCGCGGTCGCCTCGGGCAGCCCGGCCGCCGAGAGGTAGCCCAGCGCCTCGTCGAGGCGCCGCGGCGCGCCGCCCTGCGCCGTGGTCCAGGTGTTCGGCCGGTCGAGCACGCCGTCGTCGTCGAGATCCTCCTCGGGGGCAAGGCGCCCGTCGCCGTCGGCGTCCTCGTCCCGGGTCTCGAACAGCAGGTTGCTGCGCCCGGCGTGCGCGTCGTTGAGGAAGTAGTGCGCGCCGGGCGAGAGCAGAACCGGGAAGCGAGTCTGGCCCAGGTCTTCGGGCCCGGGGCCAACATCGAGCGGCACCGCCGCGCCGAAGCCGGGTGAGCGGCGGTCGACGTTGATGAGCATCACCCCGTCGTTGCCCGGCTCGTCGTCGGTCTGGGCCGCGTGCAGCGCGCCGACGTCGATCGGCCCGGCGAAGCGGACCGACAGCGGCGCGTAGGTGCCGAACCCGTCCAGCTCATCGACCAGGGCGCGGAAGGCGCGCTCGTGGCCGGTGGTCGCCTGGCGCGAGAGGTTGAGGCGCCGGCCGGTGATCGCCGTGGGATCGGGGCGGGTGGCGACATCGTTGGGGAACGGGATCTCCGGCAGCGGGGTGGCGAACAGATCCCAGACGATCGCCGGACCGCCGTCCTGGGGGTTGGGCAACGCGAGCCCGGCGAGCGGCTCACCGCCAGCGTGACAGGCGGCGGCAAGCGTGACGCCGACGAGTGCGGTGATGCGGGTCATCGCTCGACCATACCGGCTGCCGCTCAGCGAGGGAACCCGCGCTCAACGGTCCGCGGCCTCCGGCGGCCGCTCGAGGAGCGTGCTCGGCCCGACGCCCCAGCCGCTCTCCCGCATCTCCGGCGCGACCACCCGCAGCGCGTCACCGCGGGCGAGCCGGCGCAGCCGCCCGTCACCCCCGGGGGCGCTGAGCGAGAAGCGGCCGGCGACGCCGCAGACGATCCGCCGCTCGCGGCCGGCCTTGTTGCGCAGCAGCTCCGAGGCCACCCGCACGTCGCGGGGATCGGCCGGCGGCAACGGCGGCCCCGGGGCGCGCAGCACCAGGTAGGAGTAGGCGAGCACCTCCTTGTCGAGGTGGGCCCGCTCGGCCAGCCGGGCGACCAGCCGCGGCGCGCGCCAGCGCAGCTCGGCGTGACAGACGGCGCGCTGCGCCAGCGCCGGGCACGGCCCGCGCAGGAAGCACGGCGCCTCGATCTGCCAGCCGCGCGCCAGCAGCGCGTCGCGCAGCGCCAACAGGTCGAGGTTCAGCGCGTGGCTCGCCGGGTCGAGCAGCACCAGCCGGCCGCCCGGCGCGAGGCGGGGCGCGAGCCGGTCGCACAACGCGGCGCGCCGTTCGATCCGATCCCCGGCCCGCTTGTCGAGCTCGTTGAACAGGTGGCCGGCGGTGATCAGCGCGAACGGCCCGGGCGGCAGCGCCCCCTCGTCGCCGGCGGTCCAGGGCACGGCGCGCACCGGCGCGTCGGCGAAGGCGCGGGCCAGGATCGCCAGCGCCTGCGGGCTGTGGTCGGCGGCAACCACGGACGCGAAGCCCCGCTCGAGCAGCACGGCGGTGAGCGGCCCCGGGCCGGCGCCGAGATCGAGCGCCGCGCCGCCGCCTGGCCCCAGGCGCCCGAGGATCGCCCGCGCCTGCGCCCGGCTGACCTCGGCAAAGAAGAGCAGATAGGCGCCGAGCAGATCCGGGTCGTCGAGATAGCGATGCCCGGCCAGCCCGCGCGCATCGGTCAGGCCGGCGCTCAGCCGCCGGACCGCGCCGGCCACCCTGCTCTCCTCGGCCGCGCTCAACCGCTCGGCTGGCCCCGGCCGCCCGGCGAGCTCCCGCCACAGCGCGATGCTCACCGGCTCAGCTCGACGCGCGGGCGCGCTCGCGGGCGATCATCCGGCCAAGCCGGCGCATCCCCTCGTCGATCGCCTCGGGCTCGACCGTGGAGAAGCTGGCGCGCAGGCAGTGCTTGAGCGCGCCGCGGGTCGAGAAGGCCTCGCCGGGGACGAGCAGCACCAGCTCGTCGCGCGTGTCGGCGGCGATCATCCGCTTGGCGTCGTACCCGCGCGGCAGCTCGAGCCAGAGGAACATCCCCGCCGCCGGCGTGTTGAAGGTGACCTCCGCCGGCAGGTGGGCACGCGCCGCGGCGATCATCGCGTCGCGGTTGCGGCGATAGAGCGCGCAGCACTTCTCGATCTCCCCACCGAAGGTGGCGAAGTCGACCGCGGCGAGGTAACGCGAGAGCGTCGCCTGCGCGAAGGAGCTGGTGTGCAGGTTCGCCGCCTGCTTGAACAGCACCAGCGCGCGCATCAGCGCCGGCGGGCCGCTGGCGTAACCGAGCCGCAGCCCGGGCGCGAAGATCTTCGAGAAGGAGTCGAGCCGGATCACCCGTTCCGGCGCCAGCGACTGCACGGTGGGCAGCCGCGCCCCCCCCTCGAGCCGGAGCAGCTGGTAGGGGTCGTCCTCGAGGACGAGCAGATCGAACTCCTCGGCCAGCGCCGCCAGCTGCCGGCGCCGGTCGAGCGCCAGATCGACGCCGGCCGGGTTGTGGCCGTTCGAGACGCAGTAGACCAGCTTGGGCAGGCGCTTGTCCGCGGCGCGCAGCTCGGCGAGCCGGGCGGCGAGCGCGGCGGTGTCGAGCCCGCCGCCGTCGACCGGCATGACCTCGACGCCGGGGCAGAAGGCGCGGAAGGCGCTGAGCGCCCCCGGGTACTCCGGCTCGCCGATGACCACCGTGTCGTCCGGGTCGAGCAGCAGGTAGGCGACGGCGAACAACCCCTCCTGGCTGCCGCTCAGCACCACCAGCTGGTCGTCGCCCAACGTCACCCCGTCCTTGTGCGCCTGCCAGGCGCGCAGCTGCTCGCGCAGCGCCGCGTGCCCCTCGGTGGCGCCGTACTGCAGCGCGTCGTCGAGCTCGGCCCCGTCGATGGTCACCCGCGCGCCGCTCTTGAAGGCGACCTCGACGCTGGCGAAGGCGAAGGTCCTGGGGTTCGGGTA
>JBFYZW010000434.1:0-2874 GCA_041309305.1 Deltaproteobacteria bacterium
GGTGCGGTCGGCGTCGGGGTCCCCGCCGGCGCGGCGGTCGCGACCACCGGGGTCGGCGCGGGCGGGGGAGTCGATTGATGGAAGAGCGCCAGCGCGCCGACGACCAACCCGCCGGTGAGCGCCGATGCGCCGACGACGCCGAGCACCAGGTGGACGGGCTTCAGGCCGCGGCGCGACCGCGGCGCCAGCTTCTGCCAGAAGGTCACGGTCATCGGCGGCGGCTGCCACTCGGGGGTCTGCGCGAAGGCGGGCATCCCGTCGGGCACGGCGCCCGCCGCGTCGGCGGCCTTCTTGGCGCTGCTGTCGAGCTCGGTGTGCGCGAGGGCCGCGAGGTCGGCGCCGGCAGGCGCGGCGAGGTCGGCGGCCGGCGCGGTGGCGCGCGCTCCTGGGGCCTTTGGGTCGGACGTGCTCATCGGGGCCTCCCGTGCCGGCGATCGCGCCGCGCTCGGGCGCTGATCGCGTCGCCGGCGCGAAGGTTGCGGCAGAGGGGTCGCCGAGTCAAGCTCGGCCGTTCCGGTGTCGGCAGCGTACAGCCTCGGGGCGTCCGTTTCTTCGCCGCAGGGGCCTTGGTATCGTTGGGCCATGTCGAGCCCTCACGCCGCCCTGTTCGCTCTTTTCCTCATCGCGCCGGCCGGCGCGAGCGCGCTTGCGCCGTCGAGCCTCGTCGATCCGCGCCCGCGCTCGCGCGTCCTCGACCAGACCGGCAGCCTGACGTTGGCCAAGCGGGCCGCGCTCGACGAGCTGGCTGGAGATCTGGTCCGCCAGAAGCGCGGCGAGCTGCTGGTCGTCGTGGTGTCGAGCACCGGCGGCGCCGACGCGCGGCGCTTCGCGACCCAGGTGTTCAACCACCTCGGCATCGGCGGCGAGGTGAGCGACCGGGGCGTCCTGCTCTTCGCCGCGCTCGATGATCGCGCGGCCGAGATCATCCTCGGCCACGGGATCGACGGCGATCCCCAGGTGGCGGCGAGCGAGCGGATCATGCAACGCGAGATGGTGCCGCGCTTCCGCGCCGGCGACCCGGGCGGCGCCTTGCTGCACGGCGCCTGGGCGGTGAGCAAGGAGCTGTTCGGCCAGGAGCGCGGTGCCCTGGTCGCCGAGAGCGGTGGTCACGAGGCCACGCCCGAAAGCGCGTCCGCCGCGCCGTCGGCCGCAACCGCCGATCCGATCGGTTCGACCAGCTCTCCGGTCTCGGTGCAGGCCGGCTGGCTCGACGGCCTGCACGCCCGCTGGCGCTTCTGGCCGCTGCCCTACAAGATGCTCGGCGGCGGCGCGGGGCTGGCGGGGCTGCTGCTCGGCCTGCGCGCGCTCGCGCGCCGGCGGCCGCGCAAGTGCCCGACCTGCAAGCGCGCGATGGTGCGCCTGGGTGAGGCCGAGGACGACGCGCACCTGACACCGGGGGAGCGCACCGAGGAGAAGCTGGGGAGCGTCGATTACGACATCTGGTTCTGCGACGCCTGTGAGCTGGCGGTGAAGACCCGCTGGCGCGCGGTCTTCACCAGCTACGGGCGGTGTCCGAAGTGCCACCAGGTGACCAAGAGCTCGCGCACCACCACGCTGCGCGCCGCGACCTACGACTCGGGCGGGCTGGTGCGCGTCGACGACGACTGCAAGCACTGCAACTACCACGCCTCGTTCACCCGCTCGACGCCGCGCAAGACCCGGTCCTCCACCACCAGTCGGTCCTCGTTCGGCTCCTCGTCGGGGTCACGCGGCCGGTCGTCGGGTCGGGGCGCCAGCGGGCGCTGGTAGGCGCGCGCATGTCCACGGAGACGATCGGGACGATCCCCGCGGCGCGCACCATCGCACCTCACCCGCCGGTTCGGGTATGCTCTCGATCAGGCATGCCGAACCCGCGCTGCACCATCGTCGTGGCCATGGCCCTCGTCGGCGCCTGCTCCGGCACCATCGGCGCCGATGCGCGGGAGGGCGCTGACGCCGCGGCGCCCGGCGACCCAGGTGACGGCGGCGAGGCCGGCGGTGGCGAGGCTGACGCCGGCGGGGACACCGCCGCCGGCGGTGAGCCGTCCCCGTCCGACCCGGCGGGCGGAGACAGCGGCGCGTCGCTCGCCTGCGCGCTGGCGTGGCAGAGCGGCTTCGAGAACAGCTTCCCGGGCGAGTGGTTGAACTACGACAACGGCTCCTGGTCACCGGGTGGGACGATGCCGGCGGGCCGTGTCTCGGCCTGGACGATCATCGACCAGACCAGCGGCGAGCCGATCTTCGCCGGTGCGCACGCCTACAAGGGCTGGATCATCGGCCCGGCCGCCGACAGCCACCGCGCCTACCCGGGGATCCACACCGAGATCGCGACGCCGCTGGTCAACACCTTCTGGGTCTACCTCGACGCCGATTACGCGCAGCTGTCGGCCTCCGACTGGATCCACTTCGGCACCTGGGGCAACTGGGACGCGGGCACCAACGCCGGGGTCTGGGCGCTGCACACGATGAGCGTCCGCGACCGCAAGCTCGAGTTCGCCCACACCGAGCCTTTCTTGGGCGAGTACGTCGGCCCGCAGCCGCAGCCGGACTTCCCGCTGCGCCAGTGGGTGCGCTTCACCGTCTACGTCCACTACGCCGGCACCACCGGCACGGTGATCGCCTGGCAGGACGGCGTGCGCGTGCTGCGCGCCGAGGTCGCGCAGTTGGCCGCCAACCCGGGCACGGTGCTGCGCACCGCGCACTGGGGGATGTACGCGGCGGCCACCGTCTCGGCCGGCGTGCAGTACAACGACGAGATCATCATCTGGACCCTGCCGGCGCCGCTGGTCGAGCTCGACGCCGAGCCGCGCTGCTTCTGAGCCGGTCCCCGGCTCACCGCCGCGGCGGGGCGGGCCCCTTGACCGCGGCGGCGCAGAGACCGGCGACCAGCGCCAG
>JBFYZW010000435.1:0-4930 GCA_041309305.1 Deltaproteobacteria bacterium
CTGGCGCTCCGCGCGTGGCGGCGCAAGATGTGCGCGCGCGCCGCGGCGGCGGGTTGGTCTCCCGGTTGACTGAGCTGTTCCGTCGCGAGGCACCGCCACCGCCGAGCCCGCCGGTCGGTCACCCGCTCACCGCCTACTTCGCGGCCACGCGTGAGCCGCTCCCGTGGACGGCGCGCGAGCGGCTGCTGCGGGCTGCCGGTGATGCCGCCGGGTGAAGTGCGCAACTCGGGCTTCCGGTTGCCGAAAAAGATGTTGAATCGGATTCACACCAAGGGGGAGCCATGCCTGCGATCGATCCTGTGCGCTCCGTCGCCGCCGCCTCGGGAGCGGTGCCGGTCGTCACCGCGAAGCCGCGCAAGGGTTCGAGAAAAGCCGTTCAACCGCACCGCGGCGTCCTGGTCCTCGACAGCTTCGCCACCGGCGCGATGGTCGGCTGGGTGCTGCCCGGGCCGAGCATGCAGCTGGCGCTGGCGAAGCAGGTCGGGGACCGCCCGGCGAAGAGGGTGACCGAGCTGGCCGCCCCGTTCCTGTTCGTCGCCAGCGCCGTCTCCGCGGTCGTGGTCGGCGCGGCCTGCGGCCTGGCGCGGCTCGTGCGCGGCGGTTGACGCGCCGCGTTCAACTCATCCGGGTTCGGCGGCACCGCGGACGGGGGGACAAAAGGGTGCAGGAGTCCCCCTGGCGGGACGGTGGGTTCGCCGGTCAGGCCCGGTCGGAGCGTGTTTCGCCCGGTTGCTGAGTGATCCGGGGGAAGAGCGCGAGGAGGCGCTCGTCGAAGGTCGCGAGATGGCAGCCCGTGCGCACCGCCAGCTCGACGAAGAAGGGTTTGCTTCTTGGAACCGCGCCGCGCGCTCTTGTGGACGCAACCCAACACGGCGGGCGTGCGTGCTCGCGCCTCGTGCTCAGTCGACGGGCGTCAGAACAACAGGTAACACCCGACCTGATACGGTGTTCGTGCCGCCGGCGCCGACATGGCGGCAAACCCGGACGCGCCGTGCTAGGATCGACCGCATGAGCAACCCCCGCTGGGGCTTTGGGCTGGTGGCGGGCCTGGTGGCGGCCGCGCCGGCGTGCAAGCGTGAGTCGATCGACCTGACCGGCCTGCGCTGCGACGACGGCCAGTGTCTCGACGGCTTCGTCTGCCACCCGGAGCGTGACATCTGCGTCGCGCCGGTGCAGGTCGACTGCGCCGGCGGCGGGGTCTGTCCGAGCCAGGTCGCCACCGGGGACCCGTGCAGCGGCGAGGGCTCGTTCATCCCCTGCGTCGACGGGGTCGAGGATTGCAGCCAGGGCTGCCGCACCTGCGAGCAGGGCAGGTGGAGCGACTGCTCGCTGACCGCCTGTTCCGGGCATGACGAGTGCGGGCTGTGCCAGGAGTGCGGGGTGGACGGCTTCTGCGTCGACCAGGGCGCCGGCAGCGACGTGAAGGGGGAGTGTAGCGACGGCCTCTATTGCAACGGGCTCGAGAGCTGCAACGGTCGCGGCGCCTGCGTCGCCGGCGTCGATCCGTGCGCCGGGCGGGACTGCGACGAGGCGACCGACAGCTGCACCTGCTCGAGCGACGACCACTGCCCCGTCTGCCAGGTCTGCAACCTCGGCGCCGGGCTGTGCGAGCCGCAGGCTGCCGGCCAGGACGAAAAAAACGAGTGCTCGATCGGCCCGTGCCTGACCGGCGTCTGCGACGGCGACGGGGCCTGCGCCGTGGTCACGCCCGGCACCGGCTGCGGCACCTGTCAGAGCTGCAACACCGTCGGCGCCTGCGCCGACGACCTCGGGCGCGACGCCGACTGCGGTTCGTGCCAGGAGTGCGCCGCCGGCGGCTCCTGCGTGCCGCAGCTCGCCGGCGAGGACGTCAAAGGCGACTGCGAGGCGGACGGGTGCCGGCCGGGCGACTGCGACGGCTTCGGCGCCTGCGCCATCGTCACGCCGGGCACCGATTGTGGCACCTGCCAGAGCTGCGACGAGTTCGGCGCCTGCGCCGACGACCTCGATCAGCACACCGACTGTGGCTTCTGCCAGCGCTGCGCCGCCGGCGGCGGCTGCGAGGATCAACCGGCGGGGAGCGATCTGAAGGGCGAGTGCGCCGATACGACCTACTGCAACGGGCTCGAGACCTGCGACGGCGACGGCGGCTGTCAGGCGGGGACCAACCCCTGCCCGTCGCTGCCGTGCAACGAAGCCGAGGGCAGCTGCACCTGCACCGTGAATGCCGACTGCCCACTGTGCCAACGGTGCAACAGCGGCGGGTTGTGCGTCGACCAGAACGCCGGCGACGACCTGAAGGACGAGTGCGCGGCAGACCTCTGTCGCACCGGCTCTTGCGACGGCGACGGCGCCTGCGACAACCTCGACTCCGGCACCGACTGCGGCACCTGCCGGTGCTGCAACGCCAACGGCGGGTGTGTCGCCAACTCCAGCGATCACGCCGACTGTCCGCTGTGCGAGAAGTGTGTCGCCGGCGCCTGCCAGGACCAGACGAGCAGCGAGGACCTCAAGAACGAGTGCAGCCCCGATCCCGGCTGCGGCACCGGCAACTGCAACAACGCCGGCGCCTGCGCCTTCGCGACCAACAACACCGACTGCGGCACCTGTCGGCGCTGCAACGCCAACGGCGCGTGCCTGACCAACTCGAGCGATCACGCCGACTGCCCGGTGTGCGAGAAGTGCGTGACCGGCGCCTGCCAGGATCAGACGAGCAGCGAGGACCTCAAGAACGACTGCACCCCGGACACCGGCTGTGGCACTGGCACCTGCGACGGGACCGGCGCCTGTGACTACGAGGACAGCGGCCAGGACTGCGGCGTCTGCCGGCGCTGCAACACCACCGGCGCCTGCGTCGCCAACTCGGTCGACCACGCCGACTGCTCCCTGTGCTTCAAGTGCGTCTCCGGGAGCTGCGGGCGGCAGACCAGCAGCGAGGATCTCAAGAACGAGTGCGACCCCGACGCCGGTTGCGGCAGCGGCAACTGCGACGGCGGCGGCGACTGTGACTACGAGGACAGCGGCACCGACTGCGGCATCTGCCAGAGCTGCAACGCCACCGGCGACTGCGGGGCGAACTCCACCGACCACACCGACTGCCCGCTGTGTCAGAAGTGCGTCTCTGGCGCCTGTCAGAACCAGACCAGCAGCGAGGACCTGAAGAACCAGTGCAGCCCCGACGTCGGCTGCGGCAGCGGCGACTGTGACGGTGGTGGCGACTGTGACTACGAGGATAGCGGCACCGCCTGCGGCACCTGCCGGCGCTGCAGCGACGATGGGCAGTGCGACGACGACCTGACCCGGCATGGTGACTGCGGCTCCTGCGAGCAGTGCGTCGCCGGGGGCGCCTGCGACGACCAGCCGCCGGGCAGCGACCTCAAGAACAACTGCGACCCGGACGTCTGCAACACCGGCAGCTGCGACGGGGCGGGGGCGTGCGGCATCGAGCCGGCCTGCCTGCTGCCCAGCTCCCTCGCGCTTACCGCGACCTCGCCGGTCAGCCTGTGCAGCAGCTCGACCTTGACCATCGACCTGGACGGCTACACCGGCGCCGCCGCCGACCTCTCCTGCACCGCGCCTGCGATTCGTATCCCGGCCGGCAGCGCGAGCGGGGTCGCCACCTTCGAGGGTGACGACCAGGGCTGGACGCCGAGCAGCGCTGGCCGGCAAGACTGGCGCGGAGGCTTCCCGAGCGCCACGTGTCCAGCAGACGGCAGCGGGCAGTTCATACGCTTCGACAACGGCACCACCGGCACGTTGACGCGCACCTTCGACGTCACCGGCTATCGCAACCTGACGCTGAGCTTCCGCGCCGGCTACGACGATGGCGCCAACGCCCCGGAGGCCAACGAGCACATCTCGGTGCAGGCGTGCTGCGGGGCGAGCTGCGCCTTCGCCGAGGTCTTCTTCGTCCCGAACGGGAGCGAGACCGGCGGGTCGAACGGCTGCCGGATGGTCGGACCGACCGCGCTTGGCGGGAGCCTCGACAACTGCGTCGCGCTGCGCCTGCGCTTCTCCCACACCAACAGCGGCGTGGGTGACGAGTACGCGGCGGTCGACGACGTTGAGTTGACCGGGGAGCTGGTCTTCGCGGCGATCAGCGACAGCGGCGGGGGCCTGTACACTTCGGCGATCCGCTCTTGCGTGCCAGCGAGCCCGACGGTGACCTGCACCTGGGACGACGGCACGAACCCGCCGCTCACCGACGACGCGACGGTGGTCTTCCAGTAGCCGTCGTGCCTTCGCCAGCGCGGCGCTGCTCTACCAGGCCGCCTCGAGCTCAGCGGTCTCGCAGCCGTCGAGGCCGCCGCCGAGCAGCCGGAGGCGGACGTCGCGCGCGCCGGCCGCCTCGAGCGCGCCGAGGCAGCCGCCGAAGACGTCCTCCCAGATCACCTGGTCGAAGGCGGCGCAGCCGCTCCAGGAGGCGCGCAGCAGGCCAGCGCGCTTCTCGTCGACCACCATCGCGCCGCGCTCGTAGTAGGCGTTGAACAGCTTCGCGGCGTTGGTGACGACGAACTGGGGGGAGACGATCTTGAGGAAGACCTTGTACAGGCCCCGGGTCAGGCCGTGCACCGTCGAGGCCCGCCCGACCTCACGCGAGAACTCGAGGCCGACGTTCAGCGTTCGGTGAGTGACCTCGTGCAGGTGCCGGTACCAGCTGAGCGGGTACCACCCGCCGGTGACGATCGCGCCGTACTGCAGCGGGTCGCCCAGGTCCCGGTCGAGGGCGCCGGCGATGCGCTCCCAGGCGTCGGCGCCGTGCTGCGCGACGACCACGGCGCGGAAGTCGGTGAAGCAGGTGCCCTTGCAGCGGTTGGTGCTCGGCGGCAGCGTCATCGGTGGTGCCTCAGCCTGAGAGTAGGCAGCCCTCGTCGCCGGCGCAACCGGGGTCGCGCGCCGGCGGCGGCCCGGCGCCGGCCAGCCAGCGCCACACGGCGAGCAGCTGCGCCAG
>JBFYZW010000436.1:0-6160 GCA_041309305.1 Deltaproteobacteria bacterium
GGGCGACGAACGCCTCCGCCGCCCCGGGGGCGACGGCGGCGAAGAGGCCGCCCGAGGTCTGCGGATCGACCAGCAGCTTGGCGGTCACCGGCTCGAGGTCGCCGAGGTTCGAGCGCTCCGCCGCCCAGGCGCGGTTGGCGATCAGGCCGCCGAAGTCGCCGCCCTGCTCGGCGGCGGCGTAGGCGCCAGGCAAAAGCGGCAGCGCCGCGGCGTCGAGGCGCAGGCGGACGCCGCTGGCCAGCGCCAGCTCGAGCGCGTGGCCGAGCAGCCCGTAGCCGGTGATGTCGGTCAGCGCGTGGGTCTCGGTCGCGCAGGCCGCCGTGCCGGCGACCCGGTTCAGACGCATCATGCTGGCGATCATCGCCCGCTCGTGCTCGGCCGGCAGCTGGTCGTTCTTCAGCGCTGTCGACATCACGCCGGTGCCGAGCGGTTTGGTCAGGATCAACGCGTCGCCGACCCGGGCGCCGGCGTTGGCCAGGATGCGCCGTGGGTGGATCGTGCCGGTGACCGCCAGGCCGTAGGTGAGCTCCGGGCCCTTCACCGTGTGGCCGCCGAGCGGTACCACCTCGGCCTCGCGCAGCGTCTCGAGCCCGCCGGCGAGGATGCGCTGCAGCACCGGGAGGCCGAGCTGCATCGGGAAGGCGCACACTGCCAGCGCCGACAGCGGCGTCGCACCCATCGCGTAGAGGTCGGAGAGCGCATTGGCCGCGGCGATCCGCCCGTAGTCGAACGGGTCGTCGACCACCGGGGTGAAGAAGTCGACCGACTGGACCAGCGCCAGCTCGTCGTCGAGCTGCACCACGCCGGCGTCGTCGAACGTACCGGTGCCCACCAACACCCGCGGGTCGGTGACGCGAGGCAGACCCTCCAGCACCTGGCGTAGGTCACCCGGACCTAGCTTCGATGCTCACCCGGCGCAGGTGACGAGGTGGGTCAGCTTGGGTTGCCCCGGCTGGCTCATCGGCTGCGGACTCCTTTCGCACCTGAACGGACGGTCACGATTTCCGATCACCGTCTGCGGCCTCGCCCGAGGAAGAACCGCAAACGGGGTGTGCGCGGATCGCGCACCCCCGTTTAGCCATAGCCCGGCGCGGCCGCCGGCGCCAGGTGCGCCCGGTCAGCGGGCCAGGCCGGCCAGGTGGAGCAGGAAGGCGTAGCGCAGCGCGGTGTCGCGGTGCTGCTTGAGCCGGCCGCTCTTGCCGCCGTGGCCGGCGGCCATGTCGGTCTGCAGGAGCAGGAGGTTGTCGCCGGTGCTCGTCGCCCGCAGCTTCGCCACCCACTTGGCCGGCTCCCAGTACTGCACCTGCGAGTCGTGCAGCGACGTGGTGACCAGCAGGTGTGGGTAGGGGCGGGGGAAGACGTTGTCGTAGGGGGAGTAGGCGAGCATCGTCCAGTAGTCGGCCTCGTCGTTCGGGTTGCCCCACTCGTCGTACTCGCTGGTGGTCAGCGGGATGGTCTCGTCGAGCATCGTCGTGACCACGTCGACGAACGGCACGTCGGCGACCGCGCCGGCGAACAGCGTCGGGCGCAGGTTGATCACCGCGCCGATGAGCAGACCGCCGGCGCTGCCGCCATAGGCGAACAGCCGCGCCGGGTCGGCGACGCCGCGCGCGACCAGGTGCTCGGCGCAGGCGATGAAGTCGGTGAAGGTGTTCATCTTCTGCCCGAGCTTGCCTTCCTCGTACCACCAGCGGCCGAGCTCCTGGCCGCCGCGCACGTGGGCGATGGCGAAGGCGACGCCGCGATCGAGCAGGCTGAGCAGCGCCGAGTCGAACTGCGGGTCACTGCTCGCGCCGTAGGCGCCGTAGCCGTAGAGCACCAGCGGCCGCGGGCCGTCGCCGCGGTCGCGCCGGTAGACGAGCGAGATCGGCACCTGGCGGCCGTCGGCCGCCGGGGCGAAGAGCCGCTCGCTCTGGTAGCGCGCCCCGTCGAAGTCGCCGACCACGACGTCGCGCTTGCGCAGCGTCTTCTCTCTGGTGACCATGTCGTAGTCGATGATCGAGTCGGGGGTGGTGAGCGACGAGTACCAGTAGCGCAGCGTCGTCGTCGCCGGCTCGAGGTTATCGGTCGGCCAGGCGACGTAGGCCGCCTCGCCGAAGTCGAGCTCGTGCTCGGCGCCGTCGGCGAGCGCGCGGATGCGCAGGCGCACGAGCCCCTCGCGGCGCTCGGTCAACACCAGGTGGCCGGTGAACAGATCGAAGCCCTCGAGCAGCACGTCGTCGCGGTGGCCGGCGACCTCGCGCGCCCCCTCCTTGCCCGCCGCCGGGTCGGTGGTGGCCAGCAGCCGGAAGTTCTTCGCCTGCCAGTTGCTGCGCACGAAGAAGGTGTCGCCCAGGTGATCGACCGCGTACTCGTGCTCGCGCTCGCGCGGCCAGAAGAGCGCCGGCGGCGCGTCGGGCCGGTCCGCGGGCACCAGGCGCACCTCGCTGCTCAGCGTCTGCTCGGCGGCGATCACCAGGTAGGCGCGCGAGGTGGTCTTGCCGACGTAGACCGAGAAGGTCTCGTCCGGCTCCTCGTAGACCAGTGTGTCGCTCGCCGGGTCGGTGCCGAGGACGTGGCGATAGATCTGGTACCAGCGCAAGGTCTCCGGGTGCTGCTTGGCGTAGAAGATCGTCTTGCCGTCCTCGGCCCAGACGACGTTCGCGGTCACCTGCGGGATGGTCTCGGCGAGCAGCGCGCCGGTGGTCAGGTCCTTGAAACGGATGTCGTAGAAGCGCCGCCCGACCGTGTCGGTGGCGAAGGCGAGGATGTTCTGCCCGGAACTGATCCGCGCCGCGCGGATGCTGAAGAAGTCGTGGCCGGCGGCGAGCGGGTTGCTGTCGAGCATGATCTCCTCGGCGGCGTCGAGCGAGCCGCGCTTGCGGCAGAAGATCGGGTACTCCTGCCCGGCGGCGAAGCGGACGTAGTAGAAGAAGTCGCGCTCGCGGTAGGGGACGGTGTCGTCGTCCGGCTTGATGCGCGCGACGATCTCGTCGAACAGCGCGTCCTCGAAGCCCCTGAGCGGCGCCAGGCGCGCCGCGGTGTAGGCGTTCTCGGCCGCGAGGTAGGCGAGCGTCTCCGGCGCCTCGCGGTCGCGCAGCCAGAAGTAGTCGTCGATGCGCGTGTGGCCGTGCGCGACCAGTTGGTGCGGAACGCGCCTGGCCGAAGGTGGCGTCGCGGCGCAGCCGCCAACCAGCAGGAGCAGCGTGAACGAGGCGAGGAGACGGAGGCGAAGCATGGGCAGGTCCTTTCGCGGCGCACCGCCAAACGGGCGGTCACGATTCTGGATCACTACAAGCCGCTTCGCCCGAAGAAAACCGAAAACGGGGTGTGCGCGGATCGCGCACCCCCGTTTAGCGGGCGCCGTCACCGGCGGTGGGCGGGCGCCGCAGCGCATCGAGCTCGTCGAAACCCCGCCGGACCAACCAGGTCGCGGCGCCGGCCATCAGGCTGCCATAGGCCGCGCCGGCGAGGACGTCGGTCGGCCAGTGCACGCCGAGCACGACGCGGCTGAGCGCCACCAGCGCGGCGAGCGGGTAGACGACCGGCGCGAGGCGCCGGTCGAGCAGGGTCACGGCGGTGGCCACCGCGAAGGCGTTGGCCGCGTGCAAGCTGGGCATCGAGCCGACGTTCGCCGCCTGCTCGAGGACGTTGACCGCCTCGGGCGGCAGGGCGTGGTTGGGGCGCACGCGCCCGAACCAGGGCTTGAGCAGTCGCGCGCCGACGCTGTCGGTCAGCGCCACCGCGCTGGCCATGCCCAGCAAGGCGCGCCACACGAGAGGCCGCCGTCGCCGCCAGAACCAGGCGGCGAGGCCCGCGAAGACCAGCGCGCCGAGCGCTCGGCTCGAGAAGAGCATCGCCAGCCAGCCGGCCCAGGTGTCGGCCAGGCCGTTGAGGGCGGCGAAGGTGATCTGGTCGACGGCGTTGTCCACCCCCCCTGCATGCCACTGTCGCGGGCAGAGCGCGAGCCCGTCGACGCGCCCGCGGCCGACCGGCTCAGCGCGGCGCCGGCGCGGTGCCCAGGGTGAAGGCCCAACGACAGAACGCACCCTCCGGGTTCTCCGGCGGGCAGTGCACGCAGCGGGTGACGATGCGCTCATCGATGGTGCGCGCGAAGCTCGAGAACTCGACCAGGCCCACCGGCTTGCACGGGAAGTCCGGCAGGCGCTTGCGCCGGCGCGCCTCCTGGACGCGACACCCATCCATCGTGAAGACCAGCTCGCTGCGGTCGGCGGACCACTCGGCCCGCTGGGGATTGAGCACGCTGTACATGCGCAGCGACAGCGCCCGGGCCAGAGTCTCGAGCCCGCCCCGCGGCGGCAGCTGGTAGGTCTTGACGATCCGCGCGGCCTCCACCGGGGCGAAGCGCGCCCAGGCCGCCGCGTCGAGCTCGATGGCCGTCTCGAGGCCGTAGCGCTCCTCGAGGGCCAAAAACCAACTACCGTCGTGCGCCAGCCAGTTCTTGGCGAAATCGGCGAGCGCGCGCTCGAGCTCCTCCCGGGTCATCGTCGCGTACGGGTTCATCGCCCCTCCATGCCACGAACCGCCGACGACAGGTAGCCCGGGCCCGGCATCTGGCGCGGTGGGGCGCCAGGGGTCAGCGTCGCGTGGCCGCTATGGAATACGACGAGGGGGCGCCAGGCGGCGCCCCCTCGCGTGACGGTGGTCGGGGGGGGAGGGGGCTACACGTCGTCGGCGGGCACGCCGTCCTCGTCCTCTGCTGGCGGCGGCGGCGGCGGCGGCGGCATCTCATCGTCCGTCTCGGTCGGCTCAGTCGGCTCGACCGCGCAGCACTCCGGCATCACGTACTCGTCGGCGCCGCGGATGCGCAGCCGGCAACGGCAGCGGACGCGGTCCCGCTCGCGGTCCATCTCGCCACCGGCGCAGCAGCCGAACGCGTCGCAGCCGGCGCCCATGCCGCTGCCGGACGAGCTGCCGCTCGCCGTGTGCTGCCCATCGCCGCCCGCCTCGGGGTCAGCCTGCTGAGTGTCGAAGCTGGCGCCGGACCCGCTGCCGGAACCGGAGCCGCTACCCGACCCGGAGCCGCTGCCCGAGCCCGAGCCCGAGCCGCTGCCCGAGCCCGAGCCGGAGCCGCTGCCCGAGCCGGAGCCGCTGCCCGAGCCCGAGCCGCTGCCCGAGCCGGAGCCGCCGCTCCCGCCATAGGCGTTGTCGTCGCCGCCCTGGCGGTCCTCGTCGGGGTTCGTGGTCGGCACGCCCTGCGCGGTGTCGCCGCCCTGATCGCCGCTGCCGGAGACGAAGGTCTCGGGATCGGGGATGCACGGCTCGCCGGTGTTGATGTCGTAGTACTCGAGCGCCTCCTCGTACAGCGTGTCATCGAAGAGGATCGACCCGTCGCCGAGCTTGCAGCCGGTCATCGCCAGCGTGGTGGCGAGGCTGAGGAGCACGACGCCGAGGCGGGGTGCGAGCCAGTGGGATTTGGGATTGGTGAGCTGCCGGTTCATTGGAGTCCTCCTTGTTGGGCGGCCGTGGTTCGCTCGGTTCATGCTCGGGTGCGTAGCAAGCGGCGGGCCAACGGCAGCGCCACCAAATCCGCGCAGTTATCGCTCAGCTGGGACGGAAATGACCCAGAGCCACGCACCGCTCGGATCCCGCCTGGGGTAGGAAGGTCCCAGCTGCGGCGCTCAGAGGCGACTGACCACCAGCGTCAGCTCGCGTGCCTCGCCGTCGTCGAACCGCGCGGCCTGGACCGGCGACTGGCCGACGAGCTGGTCGCCGAGATAGGCGTAGGCGACCAGGTCGAACCGGGCGGGCGTGCGCGGGCCGGGCAGCAGCCGGTAGAGGGGGCGTTCCTCGGTTGGTGCGAAGCTGCGGCCGATGAGCGGCGTCTCGCCATCGCGCAGCTCGAGGTGGACCAGGTCCACCTCGGCCGGCACCGCGAAGGCCGAGAGGTCCACGGTGACCCACAGCGCGGTCTCGTCGCCGCAAGCGGAGAGCAGGCCGGCGGCAACGAGCAGCAGCGGGAAGTAGCGGGTCACGGCAGTGCCCAGGTCGCGGCCGGGCGCGGGTCGGGCGGGGCGTCCTGCTGCGCCGCCCAGATCGCCACGCCGCCGACGAGCAGCACCCCTGCGGCGGCCCCTGCCCACCACCAGAGCCGGGTCGTCTGCTCCTCGCGCGCAGACGGGCTCACCGGCCCAGCGACGGCAGGCGCCACCACCGCCGG
>JBFYZW010000437.1:0-7865 GCA_041309305.1 Deltaproteobacteria bacterium
GGTTGGTTGCACGGGCGTGCGCGCCCCGACGCCCACCGGCACGCGCTCGCCGGCGCCACCGGCGACCGCCAACCCCTCGCCGACGAACGCGACGCGCGCCTCTTTCAGGCCGCTGCCGCGCTTGCCACTGCGCGCCGGCCGATCAGCGACGAACGGCCGATCGTCCTCGCTCAGGTCGCCGGTGAAGTTGCTCACCTGCGCGGTCAGCTCGCGCACCAGGGTGTGGGCCTCGATCGAGTCGGAGAGCATATCGAGGTCCGGCGAGAGGGGCGAGAGGGCTGCCCAGCGCCCGCTCTTCGCCTGGCCGAGGTAGGCTTGAACGACGAACATCGCCTTGCCCATCCCCATCGCCGCGACCAGGACGTACTCCGCGCCCGCCGCCTTGGCCGCGGCGCGCGCCGTCTTGCGCACCTCCCGATCGAAGCGGTTGGCGGCGATCGCGTCGCCCAGGGTCACGCCGGCCTGCGGTCCGCCGGCCCCCAGGTCGGCGTGGCGTTCGAGCGTCTCCCCCTCACGCACCGTGACCACCTGGCCGAACACACCGTCGCCAAGGCGCACCGCCAGGTGATGGTCGCCCGGGATCACCTCCTCGACGACCAGCGGGGTCGAGCCGAGCCGACGGCCGTTCAACCAGACGTCGGCCCCCTCCGGCGCGCTGGTCACCCGCAACGCGCCGCGCCGCCGCGCCAGCGCACGGCTGCGCGCGTCGTTGTGCGCCGAGACGAACACCGGTGGATAACGCCCCTCCTCGAGCACATACTCGGGCCTCAACCGGGCGAGCGTCTCGAGCACGTCGACCCCCGCCGGCTGCTTGCCGCGCCGGAAGTAGGAGACGGCGAGCAGCACATAGGCGTCGATCAACTGGTTGTAGTCGTCGAGCAGATCGATGTTGCGCGTCAACCCGTCGATGCCGCGCCGCAGCTCGCGGATCGCCTGCGGGAAGCGCAGCTTCTGCGCCTGGTTGGCGCCGTCCTTCAGCTGGGCCAGGGCCGACCGATAGTCCGCGTCCGAACGCGCCGGCCGGCGGGTCGAGTCGGGCACCGTGACCGCCTTGGCCGGCTCCTCACCGACGACCGCTTCGATGGCCGAGCTGCGCTCGAGCTCGGTCATCACCGCCTTGGTCATCTGCGCCGCCGGCTGCAGCTCCGCCTCCCCGGGGAGGGGGACAACCGGGAACAGGAGCACCTTGGTCTTCGCCGACGCGCCGACGGCGCTCAGCCCCACGAGAAGGATGACAAAAACCCGCGCCACGTTGTCCTGCCCCCGGGCGCAAGCGCCCGCGCAAAGGAGAAGGTCGGCGCCATTAAATGCCACGCAGCCCGGGGGGGTCAAGCACCGCGCGCGTTCTTGCATCCCCCCGCAACACGGCCACTCGGCGCCGAACTCTCATCGCCGGGCACGCCTCGCCGCTCGTGCGGCCGTGCTCGAGCGGATGCGGCGTCGTCGCGGCCGAAGGGCTGTGCGCGCCCCGGGGTTCCATAGTAGGCTCGGCCGATGCGGGGGTCGCTGCGCGCACAGGTGCTGTTCGCCCCGGCGCTGGTGGTGATCGGGACGGCGGTGCTGGTCGCGATCGAGTTGCACGGACGGGAGGGCCTGACCACGCGCCTCACCGCGATCGGCGGCCTGCGCCAGGCGCTCGAGCGCTCGGTCGGCAGGCTCGAGGATCGACACCAGCGCACGGTCCGCCGGGTCCGCGAGGCGCTGCTCGACCCACGGGCGGCGAACCAGGTGGCGATCCTCGCCTGGACCGCCGAGCACTACGCCGCGGAGATGGATCGCAACCTGGGCGAGGCGCTCGCGACGCTGCACGGCGCACCGCGCGGCACCCTCAGCCTCCGGGTGGTGACCGACCTCGCGCACCTCGAGCGCCAGTACGAGCGCGTCGCCGAGGTCGTCTCGCAGCTGACCCCGACGCTCGAGCGCCTGCTCATCGCGGCCGAGGCCGGCGATCCGGACGAGCTGACCGCCGCGCAGCAAGAGGTCGATCGTCAGGATCGGACGATGGTCAGCGTGCTGCAGATCGCGCGGCGCATGGTGAGCCGTCTGTGCGAGAGACAAGAGGCCGACGCGCTCACCGGCCGCCGTGCGGTGCCGACCGGCGTCTGGTTCCTCGCCCTCTGCGCGGCTGCCGCGGCGTTCGCCTACGCGGCCAGTCGCCTCGACCGCCTCGGCCGGCTGGCCCGCGGCGAGTCGGTCGCGCCAGCCAGCGGTGAGGAAGCCCAGCTCGCCGCGCAGCTCACCCAAGGAGCGACCAGGACGGCCGAGCTCGAGCGCCAGCTGGCCGAGCGCACGCGGGAGGCCGAGAAGACTCAGGTCGGCCTGCGCAGCGCCGAGCAGGAGCTGGCGCTGTTGCGCATCTACAACGACAACCTGATGAGCAGCCTGCGCTCGGCGATCGTCGTCACCGACGCGCGCGGCGCGATCAGCGCGGTCAATCGCACCGCACGCCGGCTGCTCGGCCTCGACGCCGCGTGGATCGGCCGGCCGCTCGCCGAGCACCCGCTCGTCGGCGCGATCGAGCGGCGCCACGGCGACGCGCAGAGCGAGTTGACCCGCACGCTCAGCGACGGCGCGGTCGTCCGCTTCGACGCCGTACCGTTCAGCCGCGACGGCCAGGAGATCCTCGTCGATCTGCTCCTGGCGCCGTCGCTCGACGAGAGCGGACAGGCGCGCGGCGTGATCTGGGTCGCCGACGACGTCACCGAGGCGACGCGCACGAAGAAGCAGCTGCTCGCCGCCGAACGGCTGGCCGCCGTCGGCAGCCTCTCGGCCCAGGTCGCCCACGAGATCCGCAACCCGCTCTCGGCCATCGGCCTCAACGCCGAGCTGCTCGAGGAGGACTTCTCCGCCAGCTTGACCGGGGAGCGCCGCGCCGAGGCGACGGGCCTTCTGCGCGCCATCGGCGCCGAGATCGAACGGCTGACCGAGATCACCGAGGGCTACCTCCAGCTGACCCGCCTGCCTCAGCCGGAGCTGCGCCAGACCGATGTCAACCAGGTGATCACCGACCTGTTCGCGATGCTGGAGGAGGAGCTCCGCACCCACCAGATCACCGTTCACCTCGAGCTGGCCGCGCCGGCGCCGGTGGCCCTCTGCGACCCCGGACAGCTGCGCCAGGCGCTGCTCAACATCGTGCGCAACAGCCGTGAAGCAATGGACGGCGGCGGCCGCCTCCACGTACGCACCCTCGCTTCACCCGCCGGCGTGACGCTCAGCGTCCAGGATGACGGCCCGGGGATCCCCGATCATCTAATCAACCGTATTTTCGAGCCTTTTTTCACAACCAAGCCCAAGGGAACCGGCCTCGGCCTGTCGTTGACCCAGCAGATCATCGCCGAGCACGGCGGAACGGTCCGGGTCGAGAGCGCTCAAGGCCTTGGAACAAAAATGGAAATCGACCTGCCGCACCGCGTCAACGCGCTCACCCCAGAGCCATAAGATACTGATATCAATCAGCTCTGTCGGGCGCGGATTCGGGTTGACATCCGGCGGCGATGGGTGACAATCGACCATTCCCCTCTAGCCATCCTGGAGGGGTTGCGGTATGAGGCCGCACGCCGGAGTCGAGCGGTGGTGTGATGATCGGGTAGTTCTTTCGCCTTGCCAACCGCCAAAGGGTGCCTGGTCGTCACGCCACCGGTCGGCTCCGGCACCGCGCGCAGCCGCGCGCGAGCGTAATCGGACGGTCACGATTCCCGATCAGCACGAGCGGCCTCGCCCGAGGAAGAACCGCAAACGGGGTGTGCGCGAGTCGCGCACCCCCGTTTAGACCACCGCGTCCGGCCTTGGCTCGCTACGCGTCGCCGCGGCGCGCTTCCAGTGCTCGCGCAACCAGATGAACACCGGCGACGCGATGTAGATCGACGAGTAGGTCCCGACCAGGATGCCGACGAACAGCGCGATCGAGAAGTCGCGCACCACGCCGCCGCCGTAGATCAGCAGCGCGGCCACCGCGACCAGCGTCGTGCTCGAGGTCAGGATCGTGCGCGACAGGGTCTGGTTGACCGAGGTGTTGACCATCGCGCGCAGCTCACGGCCGCGCAGGCGCACGCCGTTCTCGCGGATCCGGTCGTAGACGATAATCGTGTCGTTGATCGAGTAGCCGACCAGCGTCAACAGCGCCGCGATGATCGGCAGGTTGAACTCGAGCTGCAGGACGGCGAAGACGCCGACGGTGATCATCACGTCGTGGAACAACGCCAGCACCGCGCCCGGCGCGAAGGCGAGGTCGAAGCGGATGGCGATGTAGAGCAGGATGATGATCAAGGCGTAGAGCACGGCCATGAAGCCCTGGTTGCGCAGCTCCTCGCCCACCTGCGGGCCGACGAACTCGACCCGCTGCACCAGCTCGGTGCCGGCGGCGATCCCCAGCCCCTGGCGCAGCCCGCTCTCGATCTGATCGGCGAGCGAGACGATGTCGATGGCGTACTCGGGTCGGTCCTCGCGCTCACCGCGGCTGACGCTCTTGATGGTCAGCTTGTGCCGCTCGATCACCGCGCGCACCTCGGCCTCGCTGACCGGCCGGTTGAAGCCGACCAGCACCTTCTCGCCGCTCTCGGCCACCGACCAGTTGCGCAGCTCCTCGGCGCCGCCGGCCAGGGTCTGGAACTCGGCCAGCAGGGCCGTCTTCTCGGTCTCGGTGACCGTGCCGTGCTCGCGGATCAGGATCAGGTACTCGTTGTCCTCGACGCGACCGAAACGCTGGACGCGCGCGTCGCCGAGGCCGAGCGGCTCGACGATGCCGCGGATCTGCGTCTCGCTCACCGCCTCGGGGAAGCGCACCTGGATCTCGTAGCCGCCGGCGAAGTCGATGCCGAAGTTGAGGCCGAAGACCAGCACGGCGACCAGGCTGGAGACGACCAGCAGCGCCGACATCGCGCCGAAGACCGGGATGCGGCCGACGAAGTCGATCTCGCCCTTGAACAGTTGCATAGCGAACTCCTCAGCGGGGGCGTCAGATGCTCAGCGTGCGCAGGCGGCGCGCCCCGATGGTCCAGTCGTAGAGCAAGCGGGTCACGACGATGGCGGTGAACAAGGACGAACAGACGCCGATGAACAGCGTCACCGCGAAGCCGCGCACCGGGCCGGTGCCGTACTGCATCAGCACCACGGCGATGAGCAGCGTCGTGACGTTGGCGTCGAAGATGGCGCTGAAGGCCTTGCCGTAGCCGGCGTCGATCGCCGCCCGCGGCGTCTTGCCGATCGCCAGCTCCTCGCGGATCCGCTCGAGGATGATGATGTTGGCGTCCACCGCCATGCCGATGGTCAACACGATGCCGGCGATGCCGGGCATGGTCAGCGTCGCCTCGAGGAAGGACATCGCCGCGAGGATCAGCCCGAGGTTCAACACCAGCGCCACCGTCGTGTAGAGGCCGCTCACCCGGTAGTAGATGAGCATGAACAGGATGACGCCGATCGCGCCGATCAGGCTCGCCCAGGCCCCCGAGCGTACCGCGTCCTGGCCAAGGCTGCGGCCGACCTGACGCTTCTCGCGCAGCTCGACCGGCGCGGGCAGCGCGCCAGCCTTGAGCACCAGCGACAGGTCCTTGGCCTCGTCGAGCTTCTTCGCCGGGTCACCGCCGCCGCCGAGGGTGATGCGCGCGGTGCCGCCGCCGATCTTCTCCTGGATCTGCGGTGCGCTGTTGACCCGCCCGTCGAGGACGATGGCCATCCGGCGGAGCACGTTGGCCTGGGTCAGGTTCTCGAAGATCTTGCCGCCGCGGGTGTCGAAGGTCATCGTCACGTAGTAGTCGGTCGGCAGCTCGGGGTTCTGCTGCACCGCCGCGCTCGACAGGTAGTCGCCGGTGATCCCCGGCCGGACGTCGAGCACGTAGGTGCGAAAGCGGCGGACCTTGGCGTCGATCCCCGGCGCCTTCTCCTCGCTGAACAAAACCTCGCGATTGCCCGGCAGCTTGGGGGTCAGCAGGTTCAGGAGCGCCTCTTGTTGGCTCTCGGGCACGGTGAAGAAGACCTCGCGGATGCGCCGCCCGTCCGGCCCGTCGTAGGTGTACTGGTCCCGCTCGGTCCCGGCCGGCAGCTCACTGTCGGGGATCTCGTCGAAGACCGCGGTCGCCTCGTCGTCGACGATTTTGAACTCGAGCTGGGCGGTCTTGCCGATCAGGGTGATCGCCCGCTCGGGGTCCTTGATGCCCGGCAGCTGGATGAGGATGTTCTCCTCGCCGCGCCGCGCGATCGTCGGCTCGGTGACGCCGAGCTTGTCGGCGCGGTTGCGGATGGTCTTGATCGCCTGCTCGACCGCGTTCTCGCGTACCGCCTTGACCTCCTCGCCGATGATCTCGAGCTCGTAGACCGCGTCGCGCTTGCCGGTCACCTGCAGGATCGAGAACTCCTTGTTCAGGTAGGTCTCGAAGGCGTTCCGGTCGGTCTCCGGGGCCAACGTCACGCGGATCAACGCCGTGTCGCGCGGCCGGTCGATGCGCGCGAAGGCGATGGTCTCCTTCTTCAGCTCGTCGCGCAACGCGTCGGCCAACCGGTCGGCCCGGTTCTCGACCGCGCGGTCGGCGCGCACGCCCATCACCAGGTGCACGCCGCCCTGCAGGTCCAACCCGAGGTTGAACTTGCTGCACGCGAACGGCTCGGGCAGCATCGCGCAGAACTTCTCGTTCGAGTCGCGCTGCTCCTCGCTGGCCTCGAAGTAGTAGACGTAGCTGGGGTAGAGGAAATAGGCGGCCAACAGGAGCGCCCCCACGACCACCACCAGTCGTCCGTACCAGTTTCGCGTCATGTTCTCGGCTCCGGCTACTTCTTGTTCGTCGCACCCTGGGCCATCCAGCGCCCAGCGATGCGATCGCGTAGGATCCTGACCTTGACCTTGTCGGCGATCTCGATGGTCACCACCCGATCCTCGATCGTAGCGATCTTGCCGTAGAGCCCCCCAGCGGTGACCACCTCGTCGTCCTTCTTCAACGCGTTGAGCATCTCCTGGTGCTCCCGCCGCTGCTTGCTCGCCGGCCTGATGAGCAGGAAGTAGATCACCGCGAACATCAGGATCAACGGCAGCATCCCGACGATCCCGCCGCCGAACAAGCCCCCGCCGCCGGCCGGTTGGCCCCCCTCACCCTGGGCCAGCAACGAAACGGTCATCCACAACCAGGCGTTCATCGACTTTCCCTCTCGCGCGGCGGCAGTCGCGCCACCAGTCGCGGCGGATTACCACAAGCCCCCGCGCGACGCAACGGCGCCTCCTGCGATTGCGCTGCAAAATCAATTCGCTATCCTCCGGCGCCCGCGCCCTCGAGCTCGGCGAGCAACGCCTGCGGCGCGAAGCAGTCCGCGGCGATCGCCGCGCGCATCCGCTCCATCAACCGGAGGTAGAAGCGCAGGTTGTGGATCGTCGCCAGGCGGTGGTAGCCGAGCTCGCCGGAGACGAACAGATGGCGCAGGTAGGCGCGCGAGAACCGGCGGCAGGTCGAGCAGTCGCAGCGCGCATCGACTGGCGCGTCGCTGGTCCGGTGCGCCGCGTGCTTGATGACGATCCGCCCGCCGCTGGTGAACAGCTGGCCGTTACGCGCGTTGCGGGTCGGCATCACGCAGTCGAACAGGTCGACCCCGCACGCCACCGCCCGGACGAGATCCTGCGGCGTGCCGACCCCCATCAAGTAACGCGGCTTCCCCTCCGGCAACAGCGGCGCCACCGCGCGGACCACCGGCTCGATCTCGGTCGCCTGCTCGCCGACCGAGACCCCACCGATGGCGAAGCCGGCGAAGGGCAGCTGCCGCATCGCCGCGGCGTGCTCGGCGCGCAGCGCCAGATCGGTGCCCCCCTGGACGATGCCGAACCAGGCGACGTCGGGGCGGCGAGCCGCCGCGAGGCAGCGCTCGGCCCAGGCGGTCGTGCGCGCCAC
>JBFYZW010000438.1:0-8567 GCA_041309305.1 Deltaproteobacteria bacterium
CTGACACCGACAGCGACGGGATCCCCGATTTTCGTGATCGGGACTCGGACGGCGACCTCGCCACCGACACGGAGGAGACAGGTTGCCCGGGCACCTCGAACCGACTCGATCCCGACTCGGACGACGACGGCGCCGGGGACCTCGTCGAGCTGGCGGCTGGTTCGGCCGCCTGTGACGGGGGGACAATCCCCGATCCAACGCGCCTCTATCTCGTCGCCCAGACGGCGGTCGAATCTACCCAGCAGTACCCGTTGGTCGTCGACCGGACGATGTTGGATCTCCATTACAATATCGCGGCCGGTGGCGCCGACGCCGCGATAGCGAGCGCGGCGACGGTCGCCATCGCCGCGCTGGTCGACGATGTGCAAACGCTGCGGCCGACCGTTTGGTTCGGGCTATCGCGGTTCGTGGAGTTTCCCGGAAATCCATTCGGAGCCCAGAACGACGTACCATTCGCATTGATGCAACGCTTGACCAGCAACACGACCGCCTTCAATGGGCAGTTGAGCAGCCTCTCCGCCGCCGGTGGCGGTGATCAACCGAACTCGGGGTGGGAGGCGCTCTATCAGGTCATGACCGGAGAAGGCGTGACCTGGACCGGAACCTATCCGGGCTTCGTCAATGTCTTCTCGCAGACGGTGAATCAGGTCGTTGGCGTCGCCGACGGTCCGCTCCCGGGGGTTGGGTTCCGCCAGGGTTCGGCGCGACTGGTCGTGCACATCGAGAACTTCGGCTCGCATGATGCCTCCGAGTACAGCGCGATTTCGACGACCGCGCATAGCATGGTTGAGACGCAAGCCGCGGCCATCGCCGCTGGTGCCCACGTCATCGGCATCACCGGCACGAGCGCCGCGCACCTCCAGCTGCGACCGTTCGCCGCCGACATCGGCACGGTGGTGCCGGTGTGCGCCTTCGCCGATGCTTGCGGTGCCAACAAATGCTGCACGGCAGCGTCCGGGCTCGATCCGGTCGGCAACGGCGCCTGCCCGCTGGTCTACGAGGCACTGACCACGGAGATCGAGGCGCCGCTCCTCCAGGCGATTCAGTTGTTTCTCAACTACACCCCGTTCGACGTCACGACGCGGGTGGTGCGGAACGAGAGCGATTTCAGCACCTACGGGGTCGATTCGAGCTGTTTGGTCAGCGCGGTGGTGCCGACCGGTGTGACGCCGCGCAATGGTTGCGCGCTGCCGTTCACCCTGGCCGATTCGAACGACGATCAGATCAACGACAAGGTCTTGAACGCGCAGCCGGGCTCGACCGTGACCTTCGACGTCCGCACGTGGAATGACAGCTGCGCCACGACCACTTCCACGCATCGCGTCTTCACTGCGACGCTCGAGGTCTACCTCGACGGGACAACCCGAGCAGCCGAGAAGTCGCTGACCCTCATTGTCCCTGGGAACTAGGAACTGGAGTGGCGTGTGGATGTGATGAGTTGGTTGTTGGCGCCGTGGTCGGCAGGCGGGAGTGGATTCGCCATCGGGCTCGCAGTCCTGCGTCGGGGTCGGTTCAACTTCGGTTGCCGTTTCGGGTCGGGTAGTCGCCGTTGAGCGAGGCCGAGGGCGAATGATTGGCGCCGGCGAAGGTCAGGCAGGCGCCGCTCTGTCCATCCGGCGCAAATCCGTGGTTCAGCCAAGGCAGCCGGTGTTGGCCCCGGGGTTGCCGGTCGTGCGTTGAGGGTCGTCGCGATGGTGGGGGGGAAGCCCACTGGCACGGAGCAAGTTGCCACCAAGCGCAGGCGACCGTGCCCCCCAAGGGCAGGAGGGCGAAGATCTGCCCTTGACGATTCCCCTCCTGGGAGACCCCCTTGATCGGGCCCAAAGGACCTCATCGAGATCGGTGTCGAGGCGAGCCGTTGTCAGAGCTCGGCGCAACGACGTGGAGAGCCTCCGTCGGCCGCCCGAGCGGATCCTCAGTGCCCCGGCGGCGCCGATTTGACATACTTGCGGCATGAACGGACCCGCACAGCAGATGCCCCGCACCGCCTTTCGCGCGCTGGCGCGCCGCACCCTCCCCGGGGTCGGCCCGCTGCTCGCGGCCTTCGCCGCCCAGGCCTGCGGCGTCGACCTCGCTGCGATCCCGAAAGGAAGGGTAACCTGCACGAGCCGTGACGAGTGCCCCTCCGGCACCACCTGCAACCTCTCCTCGAAGCTCTGCGTCGATGCCAATGCCGACGACTCGGTCGCGCCCCAGGCGCTCTCGGCGCTCGTCGATCCGCAGTTCGCCATGGAGAACGTGCCGGTCGACCTGGACCTGATCGTCAACGAGGCGTTGCTCACCGCGCCGGTGGTGGTCTTCGCCAACAACGGTCGGGAGCGACGCTTCGTGGTGCGAGGTGACCGGCCCCAGGGCGTAGACGGCCGGCCAGCGGAGCCAGGCCAGCAGCCCATCTACCACCTCCAGTACGTACAAGAGGGAGACGAGATCGACGGCGCGGCCGCCCTCACCGCCACTCTCACCGACAGCGCCGGCAACACCGCCAACGTACCTCTGGTTGCCTCCGTCACCTTCGACTTCACGGCGCCGACGCTGGTCGCCGACGCCACCCGCGTCGCCCTCGAGCCACCGCCGGGCGCACTGCTCAGCCGAGTCACCGCGCTGGCGTTGGACGCGCGCCTGGAGGTCGGCCTGCTCGCTGACGAGATCCTCCGCCTGATCGAGGTCGAGGCTCGGCCATCGGCGGCCAGTAGCGCCTGCGGCCCGCTCCCCCTCACCTGCAACGGGGGGGGCGCGGCCTTCTTCTGTACGGTCACGCCCATCGCTGCCGAGCCGCCGTGCGAGGAGGAGTACCAGCTTTGGGCGCACCTCGAGGACCTGGCCGGCAACCCGGCCGACGGTGAGCTGCCGCTGCGCCTCGCCAACGGCAACCTCCTCGCTGAGCTCCTCTTCGACTTCACCGCGCCCGACCCGCCGGCGGTCGACGTAGAGAACGTCATCACCTTCCACCGCATGCCGTGGGGATCCTCCCAGGCGCCGGGGGCAGACGTCACGCCGGCGTTGGCCGCGCAGCCGGCCTTCACCGTCCGCGGCTCGGCCGGCGCCGTGGAGGCCGAAGTCGTGGTCGTGGTGCTCGACGACGCCGAACCTGCGGACGCGGTCGAGCTCGGCCGCACCGTGTCGGACGAAAACGGAGCCTTTGGCGCCCTCGGCGACCCGACCGAGCCCCTCCAGCTGCGCACGCAGGACTGCCGCACCGTCTACGTCGTCGCTGTGGATGCCGCGGGCAACGCCAGCGACGCCGACAGCAACCTCGTCAACGGCGCCCAGGCCAGCGCCGTGCGCGACATCTGGTGGACCGCGTCGCTGGCCAACAAACGCGCGGCCAGCGAGTACGAGAACCCGCACGACCTCCGCCTGCGTTTGAGCTTCGATCCCCGAACGCTCTCCCCGCCGGCCGACGGCGACGGTGGTGGCAACGGCCTCGACCAGGTCGACGGCCAGCCGCTCTCGACCCAGGGCGCTGGCACCTGGATCGACGTCACCCTGCCATCCGCCCCACCGGTCCCTGCCGGCACCTTCGCCCAGGCGGCCACCGACTGGAATCACGGCCAGGCCATCATCTTCGGTGGCGCGACCGCGAGCAACATCGCCTGCCCGCATCGCTGCGTCGGTCTCTGCCAGGGCGTCAAGAGCCTGCAACGCGGCAGGTGGCACGAGGTCGAGGTCGCCGACCCGGAGCTCGACGGCGAGCCGCTCACGCGTTGGCATGGCAGCATGGCCTGGAGCCCGAGCAACGGGGCGATCATTCTATTCGCCGGTAGCCGCGAACATACCGGCGCCAACCTCCTCAGAGACACCTGGGCCTGGACCGGCAGCAGCTGGAAGGAGCTCTGCACCGATCTGGCGTGCAGCGACCAAGCTCCCACCGCGCGCGCGGGCCACGCCCTGGCCACCGACTTCGATCGCCACCGCCTCGTGCTCTTCGGCGGTCTGAGCGCTGCCGGGCTGAGCGACGAGACCTGGGAGTGGGACGGCCAGAGCTGGAGCCGCGCCTGTGTCGACGCGAGCTGTGCCGCGAGCCGACCCTCCGCGCGGGTCGGTCATGCGATGGCCTACGACTCCAATGCCGGCGGCGTGCTGCTCTTCGGCGGCTCGTCGGGCAGCGACGAGACCTGGCGTTTCGACGGCGCGCGGTGGCAGCGGCTGTGCACCGGCAACGAGTGTGGCGCCTCCCTGCCCGAGGGGCGGTGGGGCCACCAGCTCGTGACTGATCCGCGGCGCGAGGAGGTCGTCCTCTTCGGTGGCTGTCGCGGTGGGCAGTATCCGCTGTGTGACACAGACGATGCCGGCGTCGCGCTGGCCGACACCTGGCGGTGGCAGGCCGGCGCCTGGACGCGGCATACCCAAGCCAGCGGCGCCCCCAGTGCTCGTGCCGGCGCCACTCTGATATTCGATCCGCAGGCGGACGGTGTGGTGCTCGTGGCCGGCCACACCGAGGCCGTGCAAGGCATCTGCGGCTTCGTCAGCAACGTCACCCTCACGGACGCCTTTGTCTGGAACGGTGTCGCTTGGCAAACGCTGCCGGAGACCGGCCCAACGGCCCGCGACGGCCACGCGATGGCATACGACGGCATCGCGGCGACCATCCTGATGCACGGAGGCCTCGCGAATACGACGCGCTCCAGTACGATCTGGCGCTGGGACGGGTTGTGTTGGCGCCCGGACACGACGATGACTCTGCCGGCGGTGGATGACCACGGGCTCGCCGAGCGGGGCGACGCACAGGCCTTGCTCTACTATGGCGGCTACGACGCCACCGCGGTCCGTTCGTACCATCGCTCCTACACCAGCTCGGGGTGGACGATCTGCGCGGCGGGGGCCTGCGCCGTGCCCACCATCCCGGCCCGCGTCGATCACCAGGTGGTCTGGGGCGGCAGCCGCTTCCTCTTGTACGGCGGGGTCCCCACGTATGGTGGGACAGAGCCAGCCGCCGGCTTCTGGGAGTGGACCGGTTCTGCCTGGTCGGAGCTCTGCACCGCACCGGCCTGCCAGGCCACTGGACCCGGGTTCGAGCGCACCCGCCACGCCATGGTGTTTGACCGGGTTGCCGGCCGAGCCGTGCTGTTCGGTGGCCTCTTCTGGGGAGGCGCCTGGGCCATACCCACGCGCGAGTCCTTCCGTTGGACCGGCACGCTCTGGGAGGAGATCGGGACCTCCGACCCGCGACCGCTCAACCGCTCCGCCCACGCCATGGTCTTCGACGATAGCCGCGGCCGGTCGGTGATGTTCGGCGGGGACGTACGCACCTACGGCATGTTTGGTCGCGACGATTGTGGCACCGGCATCCCACAGTGCAGCGACGTCTGGGAGCTCGACGATGCCTGGGCCGTGCCCCGCGTCGCCGATCCCGAGCTCGACGGCGCGCCCGCGGAGCGCCAAGATCACGCGATGGCCTATGACCGTGGCCACAACCAGGTCGTGTTGTTCGGCGGCCGCAACGACTCCGTCGGCCAGCTCGGCGATACCTGGTTGTGGCAGAGCAGCGGCGCCACCCGGCCGGCACAGGTCTTTCACGTGCTGGCCGTGCTCACCGGCGACGCCGCTACGCCCGTCACCCTGACCGGCGTGGCCGGGCGTTGGTACGCCGGCGGTACGGGCATGCCCGCCGGCGTCGAGACCCACGGCGTCACCCTCTACGTCTGGGATCGGACCGAGTACGTCGAGGTCGCGACCGGTTCTGCGGCCGCGGCCACGCCCGGTTTGATCGAGTGGTCGATGCCCGCCGAGGCAACCGAGGCCGAGCTGCGCAGACTCTTTCTCGGTCCCGGCCGCGTGCTCTCCGTCGCGGCCGCGCCCACCGCCCCCGGCGGCTGGCAGGATGGCCGAATCACCACCGACTACGCCGAGGTCACCCTGCGCTACCGCCGGCCGTAGTTGGCGAGGCCTGGCCTGACGAGCTGACCCACCCACCAGTGCGGCTTGATCTCCGCGTCCTGACCATCAAGGCGCCCAGTACTCGATTGGCGTGGACCGCCAGAACCGACCGAGTTGGTTGTTCATGTTGACGTTGCCCACGTCCCCGAACGTTGAAGTTGGCCGGCGGCAGGGGCCGCGTTGCCATCGGCGCCGTCAAGCACTCCAGGCGCGCCCGCTCGACGCGGGCCAGCAGCATCTCCTGACGCGGGCGGAGTCGAGGGGCGGACAGCGGCTCTTTCTGCGTTTCCGGGCTTTCTTGGTTTCTGCCCCCTGCAGCGCGACGTTCGCAGCGAGGGTCGGGCTCGGCTCGGCGGGTTGGACGCAGCGCTGTTGCCGATCTCGGCCCCTCGCAGTAGGACACCGGGATGCGCACGCTCCTCCCCGTTCTTCTTGTCGCGGCCCTCGGCTGCGCGCCGCCGGCGACCTCGTCCGCGCCGGCCCCGTCGCCCAAGACGGTCGAGCCCCAACCTGAACCGGCCGCCACCGTCGCCCCTGCCCTGCCGCCGCTCAAGATCACCTTCGTCGACGTGAACGAAGGAGATGCCATCTTGATCCAAGCCGGCGACTTCGACGCCCTCGTCGACACCGGCCCCGGCGGCGCCTGGGACGGGCAGCTCGACGCCGCGCTGGCTACCGTCAACGGACCGCTCGAGTTGCTCGTCGTCAGCCACCCGCACGAGGGCCACCTCGGCCAAGCCGACAAGGTCCTCGCCAAGCTCCAGGTCCTCCGCGTCATCACCAGCGGGGAGACGCGCGGGCCACCGCGCGAAGCGACGACGCCCGCCTTCTTCGAAAGGTACACCGCCGCGCTCGCGGCCGAGGGCCTCGTCGCCGAACCCGCAAACCTCGGTGAGTCGTTCGACCCGGCGCCCGGACTCCGTCTAGAGGTCCTCGCCACCGCCGGCCGCGTGAATGACCCGGGCAGCGGCTCGGACATCAACAACGACAGCCTCGTCCTCCGGCTGATCTACGCCGGCCGGGCCGTCCTCCTCCCCGGGAACATCGAGATCGACGCCGGGGATTGGCTCGTCCAAACCCACTGCCCGACCGACGGGGCCTGCCCGAAGCTCGAGGCCGATGTGTTCAAGGTGCCCCACCACGGCTCGGCCCACTTCTCGGAGCAACTCATCGAACGAGCCAAACCCGGGTACGCGGTCATCTCCGCCGGGTTTCACGAGCAGACCCACTGCCTCCCGAGGCAGGAGGCCTACCACGCCCTCAAGCTCGTCGGCGCCAAGGTGTTCTCGACCAGCGCCGAGGGCGTTGGCAACGTGAGCGTGACGATCACCCCCGACGGCAACATGACCTGGTCGACGCCCAACGAACCGGTGTTCGTCTGGGAGGGGATGAAGGGACGGACCTGCATTGGGCCGGCCGTCTTCGAGCAGGGGTGAGGCGATGGCGATGGATGAGCTGACCAGGCGCCGAGTCGAGACCGCGCTCGCGCCCGTCGTCGAGCGCGTACCAGAGGCCGTGCGCCACCAGGTGAAGATCGAGCTCGAGGTCCGCGGTAACAACGCCACGGTCTTCGAATGCCGTCCACACGTCCGCGACCCGACGGGGATCTTCTGGGGGTAGCTCACCCCCGGAGAGTTGAGGGAGGACGTCAAGCCGTGCGGCTCCGTCTCGTTCTGCTTGGAATAGCCATCCTCGCTGCAATCGCCGCGGCCTACGTCCTGCACATTCGGTGGCTCGGCTTCCCCGACGGCACTCTCACCGAGCTCGACCGCGCCGAACGTGCCCTCTTCCGCTGCGCCGCCGTACCCGGTGTCGTCATCGCCGTGGCGGCCTTCGCCGCAGCGAGGTGGCGCACTTCCGACAAACGCACGTTCTGGGTGCTGGCGGGTGCCACCGCGGTCGAGGTCCTGGTCGTGATGGCGATCGACATCGCGTTGAGGCTTGCCTGTGACCATGGCGTCGGTGGATGAGGCGGGCGCCCCGCAGACAGATCCCCACCCCGAGCTGTACGGTGAGAAACACAGAGAGGAGGGCAAAACTCGCGTCAGCATCCCTTCCCCCCGGGGATTCGCGGCAGCGCGAAGTCCTGGCCGCCGGCACGCTCAGCGGCGGCCGGCGAACCGCTTGGGCACGTTGCCCAGCCGCTGCAATGGAACGGGGCGGTCCTCGAGCCACAGCTCGATCAGACGATCGTCCTGAAACAGAGGCGTCACCCAGTAGCCAACGGCGGCCGAGTTGGCGATCGCCTGCGAGGTGGCCACCGGTTCGTCGGTGACGCCGGTCTCCGGGTCAACGTAGTTGGAGTGGATGAAGCGGGCCTGGCGATCGCGCACCACGATGAAGCCGACATGGCAGTTGAGGCCAACCACGTACAAGCCATCGCCCAACTCCGCGACGGCCTCGGCGAAGCGGGCGGCCGACAGGCTCGGGTAGCGCGACAGCGCCTCCGGTTCGGGGGCCAATGAGCGCTGGATGTGCAGGGCCGGCGATTGGGCGAAGGCGCGCCGGTCGCTGAAGCGCAACCCGACGTTCTGCAGTGCGGCGGTGACGAAGAAGCTGCAGGAGACCCGTTTGCCCGGTTCGTGCGGCAGGCTGGCGTCGTCGTCCTGCCCCATGTGCCACGGGGTGCCCATCCAGGCCGGGAAGATCTCGTTGGTCAGCGTGACCAAGACAAACCTGCGGGCCTGGTC
>JBFYZW010000439.1:0-3448 GCA_041309305.1 Deltaproteobacteria bacterium
TCCTCTTCCAGCGTAACCTCGAGCGCGAGACGCGCGACCTCGACGACCTGACCGACCAGATCCGCATCACGGTGGCCCACGAGACCGCGCACTACATCGGCCTCGACGAGGACGACCTCGAGCGGCTCGGGCTCGGCTGACCCGGAGTGCGCATGGTGCCGGGCACTCCTTTCGCGGCGATGGGCGAGATGACCGCCGAGGGCGGCGGCGCCACGGTGCCGGCTCCTGCGGCAGCCGACGACGCCGGCACGTGGCCAGCCGCGCCGCGGCCTCCACGGCCGTTCCGGCTCGAGGCGGTCCTCTTCGACTTCGACGGCACACTCACCGCACCCGGGGAGCTCGACTTCGACGCCATCAAGCGCGCCGTCGGCTGCCCGCCCGACCGCCTCGTGCTCGAGTGGGCTCACGCTCTCGAGGACGACGCAGAGCGCGAGCGCGCCCTTGCCGCCCTCGAGCGCTTCGAGCTCGAGGCCGCCGCGCGCTCGCAGCCGAACGAGGGCGCCGAGGAGCTTGTCCGCGCCCTGCGCGGGGACGGCCTGGCGCTGGGGGTGCTCACCCGCAACGGCAGCGCCGCCGTCGTCCGCGCCCTCGGCAACTTCGCGGCGATCGGCGTCGGCGATTTTGCGGCGATCGTCACACGCGACGATTCCGCCGCGCCGAAGCCGGCGCCCGACGGCGTGCTCCTGGCCTGCGAGCGCATGGGGGTCTCACCCGAGCGCACCCTGCTCGTCGGCGACTACGTACTCGACGCCGAGGCGGGGCGGCGCGCCGGCGCTCTGACCGCGCTGCTCACGAATCGCCGCGAGGCCGATTCCCCCGGTGCCGCCGAGGCCGGGTATCGCGACGCGCGGCCGGACTTCACTATCGAACGCCTCGACGAGGCCCTCGGCATCGCCCGTCTCGGGCTGGCCGTCCCTGAGGGGAAGCTGCCCGAGCGCCTCCTCAGCCGACACCTCGCCACGCTGCCCG
The DNA here is from genome assembly GCA_041309305.1 of Deltaproteobacteria bacterium. Classification (GTDB taxonomy): domain Bacteria; phylum Myxococcota; class XYA12-FULL-58-9; order XYA12-FULL-58-9; family XYA12-FULL-58-9; genus JBFYZW01. The sequence goes on from JBFYZW010000439.1 coordinate 970, forward strand.
CGGACGACCCCGCGCTGCTCGTGGCCGCCGGCGTCGGCCAGGACGTCGCCGCCCTCGACGTGGGCGCCGAAGAGGTCCTCGTGGTCCACGGCGACCCGATCACGCTCTCGGGCCAGGAGCTGGGCCGAGCAGCCGTGCAGGTGAACGCGAACGACGTGGCGACCGCTGGAGCCACGCCGCGCTGGTTCCTCGCCACGGTCCTGCTCCCCCCCGGCACCTCGGCGGCCGAGGCACTCTGCCTGCTCGGCGACATCGCCGACGCGGCCCGCGAGCTCGGCGTCACGCCGGTCGGCGGTCACACCGAGGTCACGGGCGTCGTGTCGCGGCCGGTGGTGAGCGGCACCATGCTGGGCGTCGTCGACCGCACCGGGTTCCGGGACAAGCGTGACGCCCGGTTGGGCGACCGCGTCGTGCTCACCAAGGCCGTGGCCGTGGAGGGCACCGCGCTTCTCGCCGCGGAGCTCGCCGATGACCTTCTCGCGGCCGGCCTCGACGACGACGAGTTGGCGCGCTGCCGCGGCCTCCTCAAACGCATCAGCGTCGTCCCCGAGGCGCGCGTGGCAGCGCGTCTCGACGGCGTGGTGGCCATGCACGACGTCACCGAGGGTGGGCTTGCGACGGCGCTCGAGGAGCTCGCCGTGGCCTGCGGGCACGGTCTCCTGGTCGAGCCCGCGAGGGTACCCGTCTACCCCGAGACGCGGCGCGTGTGCGCGGCGCTCGGCCTCGACCCGCTCGGCCTCATCGGCTCCGGGAGCCTCCTGGTCGTCTGCCGTCCCGCGGCCGTCGAGACGCTCCTCGCGGCCCTCGACGAGGAGGGCATCGCCGCTGCCGAGATCGGCCGCCTCTCCGCCGACGAGAGTGGCGTGCGGGCGCTGGAGGGAAACCGACCGGTCGTGTGGCCGCGCTTCGCCGTCGACGAGGCTGCCCGGGCGCTCGCCGCCCGACGCAAGGACTGACCGCACCCGCGGCCTCCGGACTCACCGCACCCGCTGCGCCCCCGGCTCACCTCGCCCGCTGCCCCCGGACTGACCACGCCCGCGACGCGAGAAGCGACCGCGCCGCCGACCGCCGACCTCGACGGCGGGACTCACGGCGCGGGCGACCCCGCACCTACAGCGCCTGTCACTGCCCACGCCGCCGGCGCCGCCGGCGCCCAAGCGCACTCAGAGCGCGGTCAGCTGCCAGTCGATGTTGAGGTCGTCGCAGACCTCGGCCAGGCGTTCGCGCAACTCGCTCACCCTGGTCGTCGCCGGCACCGCCACGATGAGCTCCATGGCGAAGAGCGGCGCGCCCGTCATCGGCGCCGGCTTGAGCGCCGTGTCGGCGCTCTCGATGTTGACACCCAGCCGGCCGAGCACGTGCGCCACCGACTGTACGAGCCCGGGGTGGTCCATCGCCGTCGTGGTCAGCCGGTACGGGATCGCCGCGGCCGCGGCCGAGGGGCGCCCGGCGGCCGCGGCCGCGGTCAGCTCGGCGCGGATGCCGGCCGCTCGCTCGAGCTCGCCGAGATCGGTCTCGAGGCGCCCAGCGGCCGCCTCGTCGCCGGCGACCAGCATCACCATGGCGAACTGCCCGTGCAGGTTGACCATGCGGCTGTCCTCGAGGTTGCCGCCGCGCTCGAGGATGAAGCGCGTGACCTCGTCGACCAGCCCCGGCCGGTCGGCGCCGATCGACGTGAGGACGAAGCGCGCGGTCATACCGGCAACCTTAGCCGCTGGTCCCGGCGACGGCAAAGCCCTCCCGTTACCGCAGCCCTCTGTCGCCGCAGCCCTCTGTCGCCACGGCCGGCCGGCGCGCGTCGCGGCGGCCATAGCGCGTCGCGGCGGCCGGCCGCACGAGACACGCAACGACGCGCGACCTCTTGACCGTCCGGTCAAAAAGCGCGAGACTCGGCCGTGCGGGCCGGGCCCGGGCGCCGCCCCGAAGCCGCCCCGCCAAGGTCGTCGCTCCCCTCTGACACGACGGAGGTCGAAACCATGGCACATCTCGTCGACAGCACCCCCCGCGCCGACGGCTACCGCATGCCGGGCGAGTTCGAGCCCCACGCCCAGACCTGGATGCTCTGGCCCCAGCGCCCCGACAACTGGCGTCTCGGCGCCAAGCCGGCGCAGCGCGCCTGGGTCGCGGTGGCGACGGCGATCGCCCGTTTCGAGCCGGTGACCGTGGGCGTCAACCACGACCAGTTCGAGAACGCGCGGAACATGCTGCCGCCCGAGGTCCGCGTCGTCGAGCTCTCCTCCAACGACGCCTGGATACGCGACTGCGGCCCGACCTTCGTCGTCGACGACAAGGGCGGCGTGCGCCTCGTCCACTGGGGCTTCAACGCCTGGGGCGGGTCGTACGACGGTCTCTACTTCCCCTGGGACAAGGACCAGCTGGTGCCCGCCAAGGTGGCCGAGCTCGAGGGCGTCGATCGCTACCGCGCACCGCTGATCATGGAGGGCGGCTCCTTCCACGTCGACGGCGAGGGCACCGCGCT
>JBFYZW010000440.1:0-18921 GCA_041309305.1 Deltaproteobacteria bacterium
GAGGTGGCCCGGGGCGCATCGGGTTGTCGTTCGCGGTAGTGTGATCGGATCATCGGCCGCACCGGATCCTCGATTAGACCTGGCACCGCGCTCGAGAGCAGACCGCCAACGGGGTGTTCGCGAATCGCGAATCCCCGATTAGCCGTCCGTTGCACCGCCGGCCCGTTTGCCCGTGGGGTTGCGCGGGCTCGCCGTCAGACGCTGCACACCGTCGCGTCGCGCCGTCGGCTCGCGCGCTCGCCGCTGTTTGTAGATGCCGGCCTGCTTGTTGTCTCGCGTCAGCGAGTGGGTGATCGCGGTGCCAACCGCGCGACGGTAGCGCATCACGTAGTCGAAGAACGGTCGGCCGCGACCGTCGAGGTCGAGGAGGAAGCGGCTGTCGCGGATGGTCCGGTCCACATCGGCGCAGAGCAGGGCCACGGCCTCTCTGGCGGGTCCGCCCGGGGGCAAGGACCTGGTCCGCTCGACGAAGGAGGTCAACGCGGTGATCAGGCAGGAACGCCACAGGCCGAGGAGCACCTCTTGCGCGATCTTGCGGTCGGGCTCGTTGACGAAGAGGGTCGGCAGACGCTCAACGAGGTCGTGCTCGTGAGCCTCGAAGATGCTAGCGAAGGCCGGATAGGTTGGCTTGGGCGTGATGGGTCTCGGCATTTGTTCTTCCTCTCTTGCACGGCGGTGGTCCTGTAGACGAGCTGCACCCGTTGGTCTGGCGAGGCGACCGACTCTGGCCGCGCGGAGGATGGGGATGCTCAACTTCGTAAACTGCGTACACCAGCATTGCGTTCCTTCCTGGAAACAGAATCAGATGACTCACCATGGGCCGTGCCGGCTCGATTGTCGAGCAGGGAATCCCGACGGTTGGGTGCACGCAATGCCGTCGGGGATGCGGGATACCCGCCGCCGTTACCGGGATATGTCGTCTTTTGCGTCGACGGCGCTTTGAACTTCCTCATGGTCTGCAGTGCCTCCCACACCCAAATCGATCCCTGCACCCACAACTGAGAGGTGAAACCGATGAACCGGGATCAGGCGAAGGGCAAGTTGGATCAGGCAAAAGGGACGGCGAAGAAGGCCTGGGGCAAGGTCACGGACGACAATGCCAAGAAGGCCGAAGGCTCCGTGGACAAGGCGCACGGCGCGATTCAAGAGAAGCTCGGCGACGCCAAGGCGGCGATCAAAAAGAAGGTCGACAAGCTTCCCTGAGGTAGTTACGGAAGGATGGGGATTGAGCGGTTGCCGCGTGCCCTGCGTCCGAGGGAGTCCATCATGAATACTCAACGGGTTGTCGGAACCATCCTGCTGCTAATTGGCGTGGCCCTGTTCGTGGTCGGGATGAACGCATCGGGCTCGGTCGTTGAGCGGTGGAGTGACTTCTTCACCGGGCACTTCACTGAGACCACGGTGTGGACCATCATCGGCGGCGTGGCCTCGGCGATCGGCGGCCTGATGTTAGTCCTGTTCGGCGGTCGTAAGGCTTTAGCCTGAGGTTGAGGTTCGTCACGCCGCCTCGGGCGCCCGGTGACGCCGGTCCGCTCGCGCGCGGCGCTGGCTGTGCGCCCACCCGTTCAATTGTGCGACGTGGAGCTCAAACCGGTCGAGTCGGCTCGGGAGTGCCGTTCGCGGCCTGCCGGCGGCGGTCAACTGGCCTTCGACGGTCTGCCGAATAGGGAGAGAAGAGCACCTCGACCGTGTGCTCCCGGTGGTCATTGACGAGCTTCAGGGTGTCATCCGGTAACGGTTGGCCGTCGAGCGTCAGCCGGATCGGGTCAGGAGCTGTCAGCGTTTGGGCGAAGACGAGGTGATAGAAGGTCTGGCAGTAGCGGTAGTGCACCTTGAACTGTTTCCACGAGGCCGGCACCCGCGGCCGGAAGCGCAGCGTGTCCGCGTGGCGCTCGAGGCCGAGGATCACCTCGTGCAGCAGCCGATAGAGCCAGGCTGCCGAGCCCGTGTACCAAGTCCAACCACCGCGCCCGGCGTGTGGCGCTTGGCTACAAATATCCGCCGCGAGCACGTACGGCTCGACCCGGTAACGCTCGACCGCCGACGGATCCAGCGCGTGGTTGATGGGGTTCAAAAAGCTCGCGAGGGTCGCGGCCTGCTCGCTTCGTCCAGCCAACGCCAGAGCCATGGCCGCCCACACGGCGGCGTGGGTGTACTGGCCGCCGTTTTCGCGCACCCCCGACGGGTAGCCCTTGATGTAACCGGGTTCGAGGGCACCATGGTCGAATGGCGGGGTGAGCAGCTGCATGATCTGGAGGTCCTGGCGCACGAGCTGCTCCCACATGGAGTCGAGCGCCAGCCGGCGGTGTGCGGGGTCACCCACTTGAGCGATCGTGGCCCAACTCTGCGGTAACGAGTCGATCCGGCATTCCGGGTTCTCGGCCGAGCCCAAAGCCTCACCGTTGTCGAAATAGGCCCGGCGGTACCACTGGCCATCCCAGCCGTGCTCTTCGAGTTGGCCCGCGAGCTCGCTCGAGGTTGCCCGGCAGCGCTCGGCAAAGGCCTCGTCCCCGCGTCGCTCCGCCAGAGCGACGAAGCGCGAGAGCACCTCGTGGAGGAAGAAGGCCAACCATACGCTCTCACCCTGCCCGAGGTGGCCGACGCGATTCATCCCGTCGTTCCAGTCCCCATTGCCGATTAGCGGTAGACCATGCACGCCGCGCTTGGCGCCGTTGAGAATCGCCCGCGTGCAGTGCTCGTAGAGGGTCCCGGTTTCGTCGGCTCGACCCGGCAGATCGAAGTAGCTCTCCTCGCCATCGCGGAGGGGCCGACCGGTGAGGTACGGGATCGGCTCGTCGAGCACGCCGGTGTCGCCGGTGAAGGCCACGTACCGGCAGACGGCGTACGGCAGCCAGAGGTAGTCGTCCGAGCAGCGCGTCCGCACGCCCCGCCCGCCGGGCGCGTGCCACCAGTGCTGCACGTCTCCCTCGACGAATTGCCGCTCGGCGCAGCGCAGCAGATGCTGCCGGCAGACGTCGGGCGATTCATGCAGCAAGGCCACACAATCCTGCAGCTGATCGCGAAAGCCGTACGCTCCACCCGACTGGTAGAAGCCGCTGCGCCCCCAGATGCGGCACGAGAGCACCTGGTAAGGTAACCAGCCGTTTACCAGCACGTCCATCGCGGCATCGGGCGTTTCGGCATGGATCACGCCCAGCTTGTCATTCCAGAACCGCCAGACCTCCTCCAGCGCGACCCGCGCTGCCCCGACGCCGCGGTGGCGTTGAATCAGCGCGATCACCTCCGCCGTGCTATCTCCCGCACCCAAGATGAAGGTGATCTCCCGCTCGGCGCCCTCGCGCAGCTCCACCCGCACGTGCATCGCGGCGCACGGATCCAGGCCCGGCCCCAGCCGCCCGGAGAGCTGGCGCAGGCGCAGCGCCGCCGGGCTCGACGGGTCGCCATTGCGCCCCAGAAATTCGGCGCGATCGCCGCTGACGCTGCGCCGCGCCTCACTGCAGTCGAAAAACGCCACCGCGCCGGAGAGCTCGTTGTTGTAGCTGTTTCTGGCGAGGATCGCGCCGGTCAACGGCTCGAGCTCGGTCACGACGTGCATGGCCTGTCGGGACGCCAGATCGCCGAGGACCAGGTCGATCGAGGCGAAGACGCTGACGGACCGGCTACGCCCGCTGAGGTTCTTGACTTTCAGCACCAGAAACTTCACCGGGGCGGCGACGGCCACGTAGGTCGTCAGCTCTGACCTGAGTCCGTCCTCCGTGTGCGCGAAGATGCTGTACCCGAAACCGTGCCGGCAGGTGTAGCCGGTCTCGCTCGGGCGTGGCCATGACATCGGGCTGAAGGACCGTCCGCTCTGCTCATCGCGGAGGTAGAGGACCTCGCCGCTCGGATCGGTGACCGGGTCGTTGCTCCACGGCGTCAGGCGGCAGAGCTGGGCATTGCCGTACCAGGTGTAGGCGCTGCCGCTCTCGCTCACCACGGTGCCGAGGCGTGGGTTGGCAATGACGTTCACCCATGGCGCCGGGGTGTATCGGCCCGGCGGCAGGTCGATGATGTATTCGCGCCCATCCGGCGTGAACCCCCCGATGCCGTTGGCGAAGGCCAGGCCGGCTGGCAGAGCCGCCGGCGCCGCGCGCTCCGCGGCGGGCGGCGATCGGCGCACCGGGGCCAACATCGAAGGCCGCGACGGCGCAATGACCTGCCGCCAGCGCTCCAACTGCTGGTCGAGAGAGCCGTCGACGTCGCGGATGACGATGCGGGCCACCGCCTGCAAGAGCACGCGGTCCTCTTCGGAGAAACTGTCGACTTGGCGCACGAACACGCCGCCCGGCTTGTCTACCAGGTGTGCCTCGGTACCCGCCGCGATGAGCGCGACGATCTCGTCATTGAGCGAGCGCCGGTAGCCCGAGGCGTTCTCGTTCCAGATGACCAGGTCGGTCAACAGGCCGCGCATTCGCCAGAAGGCGTGCGCCCCGAGCAGAGCGCGCACCAGCGACAGGTTGTTGGCATCGCTGACCCGCAGGAGCACGATCGGTAGGTCCCCCGAGATGGTGTAACCCCACAGGCCCGCCTGACCCTTGCGGTTGCGGCGCAGGATGCTGCCGGGGGCCCGATAGGCGCCGACCGGGAAGATGACCGCCGCCGCCAGCCGCGCGTACTGTTGAGCCTGCGCTTCGCTGGCGCCCAGGTGACCCAGGCCGGCCCGGCTGTGCGCCGCCGCGACCTCGAAGACGCGGTCGGCCATTCGGTGATCCTGGTACTTCGACACCAGCGCCATCGCGGCCTCGCGGGTCGGCGCGGCGCCGAGGATCAGATCGAGCTGCGCGCTGCCGTCGATCGGCAGGTTGGCCACCCGCCGGATCGCGACGCAGGGGTCCAACACGGAGCCCGCCGTGCCAGAGAGTGGGCCCCAGTTGTCGAGCGCGGCGGGTTGACGCTTGTTGCGGCCCCTGCCGATGAAACGGGCCCGATCCGTTTCGAAGCTGCAGGCGCCGGTTTCGATGTCGACCGCCTGCATCATACAGAACATCCACGCCGGCTGTTCTTCCGCCGCGCGCGGACGGCGGGTCACGAGAATGGCATGGTGGTCTGGTAAGAGCTCGGCGTGAACGAACAAACTGCCAAACGCCCGGTGCAGCTCGTCCGTGATGCCCGGTGCCAGCACCACCTCTGCATAGCCGGTGACCAGGAGGGAACGGGAAGTCTCGGCGCGATTGGTGAGCCGGACGCGGCGGATCTCGAGATCATCCTCCGTCGAGATCGCGATCTCGGTGTGGGTCTCCACCTGATCGTCCTGCCGGCGGAACTCGGCTCGCCCCGAGGTGAAGATCGCTCCGTAGCGCCGGCCAGCGCGCAGGGTCGGTTGGAAGGAGTTCGACCACGAACGGTGAGTCGAGAGGTCGCCGATGAAGACGAAGACCCCGGACGACTCGACGGTGGGATCCTCGCGCCATCGGGTGATCGCCAGGTCGTTCCATCGGCTGTATCCACCCCCCGCGGCCGAGACCATGACGTGGTAATGACCGTTGGAGAGGAGATGCACCTCCGGGACCGGCGCGTTCGGGTTGGTGATCGCTCTCATGACGGGCTCTGCCGCCAGGCTCTGGCCCGGGCGCGAGACTCGGGCCTCACGCGGAAACGGGCGTACTTGCGCGTCGGCTTTCGGGATCCGCTCCTGGAGCAGCAGCGTCGCCGCCCGGAAATCGGGATTGCTCAGAAATCGATCCTGCATCCGCGGGCCCAGCACGGCCTGCCCGAGCGCCAACAAGCTCATGCCCTGATGGTGGGCCATGAAGGCCCGCACCACGGCAGCCCGCGCGCCCTCCTCGACGCGTGCCGCAGTGAAATCGATCGCCTCGTACAGGCCGTAGGGGCCCAGATAGCCCTCCTCGACCAGGCGGCGCAGGTTGGCACAGGCGCGCCGCGGATCGACGAGCAGGGCGAGCGCCGAAGCGTACGGCGCGATCACCAGATCGTCGCCGAGCCCGCGTTGAAGCCCGAGGCCCGGCACCCCGAAGGCGCGGTATTGGTAGGTGCCTTCGACATCCGTCACGTTGTAGCAAGACTCGGAGATGCCCCAGGGTACCCCGAGCTGTTTGGCGTAGGCGATCTGGCGGGCCACGGCCGCCGCGCCGGTCTGATCGAGGAGCGTGCTGCCGAAGCCCGGCATGACCAGCAGCGGCATCAGGTACTCGAACATCGATCCGCTCCAACTGAGGAGCGCCGGCCTGCCGCCGGCAAGCGTCAAACGTCGACCCAAGGCAAACCAATGGTCGAAAGGGATCTGGCCCGAGGCGATGGCCACGTAGCTCGCCAACCGCGCCTCCGACGCCAACAGGTCATACGAGCCGTGATCCAACCGGCGATCTGTCACCCAATAGCCGATGGCGAGCAGCTTGCGCTGCGCGTCGTACAGGAACGAGAACTCGGCATCCGTGAGACTCGAGCAGCGCTGCGTCAAGGCCTCGATCTGGCGCAGGCGCGAGGAGATGCGCTGCGCACCCACCCGGAAGGCGTCCACCAGCGCGTTGCCGGTGTCGGCACCGGGGCTCGCGGCCAACGCGTCAGCGGCCCGTTGGCTCAGGTCGCCGAGCTGCTGCAGGCTCTGCGCCGGGTCCAGCTCAGCCAACCAGCGCTCGGTCTTTTCGCCGCCTGCTCCGGCCTCGAGCTCCAGCCACGGTGCCAGCTCAGTCAGATCCGCCAGGAAGGATCTCACCTGCCGCTCGAAGGCGTTGGCCCACCAGGTCGCCTCGGGCTGCCGGTGCCGATCGCGATCGAACGACTCGGACAGTCGTGCAGCTTCAGCGCTGAGCCTGTTCAGCCATGCCGCGCTCCCCGACAGGGAGTCGGGCTGAGTCAGCAGGAGTCGGTCCACCGACTCCGGGGCCTCACGCGCGCTGACCTGGTCGGTCAGAACAGCCAAGGTGTCGCGCAGCCCCGCCAGCGCCCCTGGCGGCAACAATGGGCTTTCACGTAGCTCCAGCAGGCCACGGCACAGCACCCGTACGTGCCCGACCAGGTTGCCGCTGTCGACCGTGGAGACGTAAAGGGGCCGCAGCGGCTGGCGGGTGTTGGTCTCGTACCAGTTGAAAAAGTGTCCCCGGTGGCGCTCCAACTGCTCCATCGACTCGAGCGTGCGGGTCGTGCGATCGAGCAGCTGCCCACCACTCAGGTATCCCAGGTCGTGGGCGGCCAGATTGGCGAGCAGCGCCAGGCCCATATCCGTTGGGCTGGTGCGATGGGCCACCCGATGTCCGGGCAGCTCCTGGAAGTTGTCGGGGGGCAGCCAATACTCCTGAGCGCCGACGAACACCTCGAAGAAACGCCAGGTGAGCCGGGCGACGCGGCGCAAGAAGGGCACGTCACCGTCCGGGAGCGGTTTCGCGTCAATCCGCAGCGGTCGGCTGACCCGCCACGCCACCAGGGGTGACAGAAGCCAGAGCAGCAAGATCGGGCCTGCCGAGACCCTGGCTCCTGGCGCGCCCATCGTCAGCAGCAGTGACGCCACGGTGACGGCAAGCGCCGGCCCCACCCACATCCGCCGGAGCGTGCGCCCGACGCCCGCCGCCGCTCCTCCCTCGATCGCCGCCGCCGTCTGCCACTCGAGCAAGCGCTGCCGGCTATAGAACATCCGCCACAGCGAACGGACGGCGGCGTCGACGGCGATCGTCGCTTCGAACGGCAGGAACGTCAGCCACAAGGCGAGCCTGGTCAGACGACGCGCCGTCGAGCGGACGACGGTGGTCAGGTGCGTCCAGAGCGGTAGCTTCGGCGGACGCTGCCAGAGCTCGGTCAGGCCGGGCAACAGCTCCGGGGCGACGAGCAAAGAGAGCACCGCGAAGGTCCACGACACGGGTACCGGCACCACGATCCATCCCAGCGCCAGCAGGACCGCATAGCCGGGCGCCACCAGGGCCCGGCGCAGGTTGTCGAAGATCTTCCACCAACCCAGGGCCGCAATCGACGGCGTGCTGCGCTGGCCGGCGCGATTGCTGACCCTCGGCCCCAACCACGGGGCGATCTGCCAGTCGCCGCGCATCCAGCGATGACGGCGGCTGACGTCAGCCAGGTATCCGGAGGGCGCGTCCTCGAGCAGCTCCACGTCGCTGCACTGTCCAGAGCGGGCATAACACGACTCCAGCAGGTCGTGGCTCAGCACCGCGTTATCGGGGAAGCGCCCCTCCAGCACGCGGCGGAAGACGCCCACGTCGTAGATGCCTTTGCCGATGAAGGAGGTCTCGGCGAACAAGTCTTGGTACAAATCCGAGACCACGTGGGTGTACGGATCGAGGCCCACCTCGCCGGCCAAGAGCCGCGAATACGCGCTCTGCACGGCGCTGCGCAACGAGATGCTGACGCGCGGTTGGAGGATCGCATAGCCGCGCGCCAGACGCCGGCCGTCCGGCGCCATGGTCGGACGATTCAACGGGTGGGCGGCAGCGCCGACCAATCGCCAGCCGGTCCCCCACGGCAGCTCGGTGTCGGTGTCCAGGGTGATGACGTAACGAATCGAGGTGAGCTGCGTTGTGTCGCCCACATCCGACTGAAGGGTTGCCGATCGCCGCCGCACAAGAGCGCGTTGAAGTCTTCGATCTTGCCCCGCTTGCGCTCGCGGCCCATCCAGCAGACTTCTTGCCGGTTGTAGAGACGAGGCCGGTGGAAGAGGAAGAAACGACCGTGCGCGCCGTTGCCATACTTGCCGTTCAGCGCCTCGATGCCGCGCCCGGCCAGGGCCAGCAGCTCCTCGTCCCCCTCGACGTGCTCCGCGGTGGCGTCGGCGAAGTCGGTCAGCAGGCCAAACCACAGATTCGGGTCGCGGTTGGCCAGGTAGCGCAGCTCCAGACCTTCGACTAGCCCGGCGGTGTACTGGGGGCTCGAGAGCAGCGCGGGCACGACGACCATCGTGCGGCTCTCCTCGGGAATCCCGTACTCGAAGTCCATTCGGGGCAAGGTGCGGGGTCTCTTGAGGACCGAGGCGAGCCAGTTCATTACCGCGACAGCACACTGTGACACGGCCAGGGCCGCACAGAGGGCCAGCACCGGCCAAGCGAGCTCGGGCGCCGTAAACGATTGTCTGACCGCCCAGAAGACCCCGCCGGCCGAGAGCAGCGCAACCGGTCCGAGGTAGGCGAAAAGTGTCAGGCCGCGCACGACCGACCGCGGGCACAACCGCGCCGATTGCCGCCCGCGGAGCTGCCGCTCGAGATGCCGTATCCCCTCATCGACGAGCAGGTAGCCGACATGAGCGGCGACGTCGGCCTTCTGCGTCGCGTAGCGTTTCTCGGCCAGCGCCACCGCCGTTTGCGCCACGGTCTGTTCGTCGAGGTGCAGCCGCCGCGCCGTCTTCTCTACGACGTGGCGGTACTCGTCGCGGGTCGTGAAATCCATTCGGTCATACACGCCCGCCGGATCCTGGCGCAGGATCTTCTCCGTAACGCTGTTCGCCTCGACGAACTCGCGCCATGGAGTGGCGTTGATGAGCCGCAAGCTGGCGATGCTGTTGGCCATCGACGCCTGGTCGGCCGCCTGGCTCTGGCTCTCGGCGCGAACGACCTCCTCGATGGTCTGCGCCTGCTCGGCCAGGCGCTGCTCGAGCCACGCCAGCACCAGCGTCGTGGTCGTTCCCCGCCCCTGGAGGGCCTGCGTGAACTGAGTGACGAACGCCGTGGACAGCGACGGGTTTTCGCGGACCATGTCTGCCAGCACCAGGAGGGCAGTCTCTCGCTCCTGCGCAGGAGCGTCGATCCGTTGCGCCCACGCCAGGGCTCGGTCTCGGTGCGCCCGTTGCCAGGTGATGCTCGTCGCCACGCGCCGAAGGTTCTCGACCAGCGCCAGTCGCAACATGATGGCGACCGACCACAGCTCGCCCAGCGTCAGAGGCGTGACCGACTGATAGGCCGCTGCGTACCGGGTCAGTGCTTCGTTGTCCACCCGACCATCGACGTGCGCGATGAACTCCGTGACCAGATCGTAGATCCGTGGCACCCCGGCGAGCTCGCCGCCGGAAAGCCGCGGCAGCTTTCGACTATAGGCCCGCGGGAAATGTCTGCGTGCCAGGTAGACTTGCTCCTCGATGAGGTAGTGGTTGTCGAGCAGCCATTCGGCGGCAGGTGTCAATCTTCGCCCGGCTGCGTGTTCCCAAGACATCAGATCGTGACAGCGGGCGATCACCTGCTCCGAATCCGCCAGCCGCTTGAGCAGCCGGTCATGGCCACGGCGTTGACCGAGCTGGTGGCTCGCGGCCAGCGTTCTGGCGTGCAGCTCGAGTTGCTCGATCGTAAACACTGCCGCCGGCAACGGCGGTTCCGTAACGCTGGCCCGATACAACTCCTCGGCCCAGCGGTCGAGCCCAGCCGCAGTGAGTGGGCCTGACGTCCTGGCAATGCCGAAGAGCCCACGAAGATCGAACTTCAAAATACGCCGCCTTCGATGCTCGGGTTTTTGGAGTGGCAAACTACACACCCGCGTCCGTGGCGAATATGAGGAAATCCGCGCTCCAGACGTCGAAATTCCCGTGGTATCGCTCTTCGTCGCCGCGTCGCCGCCAGGCCAATTCGTCACACGTCGGTTAATGCGCCGGACGTTGTCCGAATTTCCTCATATTCGTCGTCGGCCATCGCGCCCATAATTCGATTTCGTCCAGACACGAGGCCTTCGGCGCGGGAGGCCGCAACCTCGAAAGGAATGGCCCGATGAGAACGATCCTGTGGGCAGCCCTCTCGCTGGCAGGAACCGCGTCAGTGGCAGGTGCTGCCGAGCCGGTGTTGCCGAGAGTGGAGTGGCTCGCGAGCGCCGATACCGTCGCGTCGCGGGTCGGCGAAATCGTGGATTATGGCAAGGCGCATGGCGATGACGACGGCAAGCTGGCTGACGCAGTCGGATCGTTGAAGGACAAGATGGCCGGCAAGAAGATGGCGCCAGCGTGGTCGAAGAAGTCGTCGTGGATCGAAGGCAAAGCACCAGACCAGGTCTACTTCGGCGTTGGCGTGTTCACCGGCACGACCGCCAATCGAACCCTGGCGTTTGCCGTGGCTGAGAACCGTGCCCGGGTCGAGATCGCCAAGCTCCTGAAGGTGACGATCGCGCGGAAATCGGAGGCGAATGGTTGGCGCTCGATCACGGTGACGTCCAATGCAACGTTGGCGCACGTGGTCATCGTCGATTGGTACGCGAGCGGCACCACCATCTATGCTTTGGCCTCCTATTCCAAACCCGTCGCTATCGCGCCTGATGCGCCGTGGGTTCCGTAGCGGTCAGGAGCGGGTGTTAGAGCGGCCATGGTTGTGCCCCTCAACGAGGGGGTGCGATTCAGCCTCGGTAGGCCACCGCCGTCTTCGAGGAGCCGAGCCCCTGGGCGGCTCGCGTCGCGCCGGTCAATTGCAGGTGGTGTTGGTGAAGAAGGGGATGGGCACGGCCGTGTTCTCGATGCTGTTCAGGTCAGTCACCGCAACCGCCAGGCCCCAGTCGTGAAGCGACGCGAAGCTGTTGTCCGTGGTCATGTTCATCGTGGAGCAGGGCGTGTTGCCAGGACCCCACTCCCAGGCAATCCAACCGATCTCGTGCGCCTGGCAGGCAGCAAGGATCGCGGCATAGTCGATGTCGAGCTCGCAGCTGAACCCGGCGGCAGCAAACTCGCCGATGATCAGGGGCAGGTTGAGATTGGCCGATTCCAGGAGCTCCGCCTCGATGGTCGACGCCGGAATATCAGACCAGTACATGTGCACAGAGAAGATGACGTTGTGCAGCGGATCCTGTTCCAAAAGATAGGGCCCGTTCTCCTGTGCCATGTTGATGTTGTACCCCCATTGGGTGGAATCGATGACCAACGGCATGTTCAGGCCGGCCGTGCGCAGGCGACTGAGCGCCAGCGCGTAGCCCGAGCGGAACTGGTCCGCGCTCACACTGCCGTCGCCTACTTCGTTGCCGATGTTGACCAGCAGGGCGCTTTCGTGAGCCTTGAGCACGGCCAGCACGTCACTGCGCACCCAGTAGTCGACGAGGCTCTGCAGCATCGACCAGTTGCCGGTCGCATCGTGCAGCTCCACCATCGGCAGGAGGCGATGGCTCACCGCGTTGGTGATGACGGTGTCGAGCCCAGCGGCGCTGCCAGACGTGTCCCACACGATGCGCACGACGTTGGCGCCGGTCTTGGCGATCTCGGCGAATGATTTGCTGCCGGTGAGGTCGGTCCAGATGTTCATCTTGTTGACGCCGCGCAAGATGACCTTGTTGCCGCACGGATCGTGAAGGAAGCGGCCGTCGACGTAGAACGTGCCGCTCGTCGCCGGCGGAGTCGTCGGGTCTGTCGCCGGCTCCGTTGGCTCCGACGGCGGGGCGCCATCGTCGATCGGGAACGGCGCGTACGGGCCCAGCGCCGTCGGTCCGGCGCCCAGATCGCCTGGCCAATCTCTCGCGGCAACCGGCTCGGACCCGGGGCCCGGGCCGGCCGGAGGACCACCACAGGCAGCGACCAGCAGCAACGCCAATGAGAGGATGCGTCTCATGGATACCGTCCCTTTCGAAGCCGGAGTTGGATTCAGGCGTCTCCGATGCATCGAGCGGGCCAGCGCGCCGTTTTGGACAAGAGATCAGCAATATCAGCCGCACAGCTGGCAGGGGCCGCGGGCGGCGACGACCTCCGATGCCGATCTTTCGTCACTTGGGGCCCGAGCCCTCGCGGCGGAGTGGCGCACAGCGCAGCGACGCGAAGCGTCGCCTCGGCGTCGTGAGCTTCGCTCCGTGACGAGATCGCTGGAACGAGGTGGAATTTCGATGGAGCCTGGCGCAGCCGGGCAGGGAGGCTGCCGGTGCCGAGAAATCGGCGCTGGCGTTTGCCCAGGTTTCGGCAAGGCGCGCGAGGCGCGGACCGGAAGGCCCGCGCCGCGCGAGCCAATCATTCACCGCCTGGGGGCCCGGGCGGTGGGGCGGCTCTGGCCGTGGTGCCGGGCCTGTTGCGCCAGCTACTCGGCCATGCCGACGAGGAGCTTGTTGTGTACGGCCGTGACGCCATTCGTCTCATACGCGATGCACTCAGCCGTCCGCTTGATCGACTCGGAGCTCACCCGGCCGATGAGCGTCACCACCCCCTGCGAGGAGCCGACGTCGATGTCTCCGGACTTGACGCCAGCCCGTTGCAGCAGGCCGAATTGGATGTTGACCTTGATCACCCCGTCGTCCCGCCGTTCGGAGCTGGTCTGCTCCCCCACGGTGAGATCGTTGACGACCGCGACGACGTTCTCGGTGCGCCAGGCGACGCGCTCGGCCTCACGGCGGGCCTCCTCGGTGGCCACCACGCCCGTCAGGTAGACGACGTCCTCACGGGTCTCGACGTCCACCCGGCTGGCCTTCACCTTCTCGTTGGCCTGCAGTGAGGCCCGAATCACCGAGGTGGTCCCTGCATCTGCACGCCGCGTTGCCGCCGGCACCATCGAGGAGGCACACCCGGCGAGAGCCAAGAGGCCGACACCGGCCAGAACGCCTGACACCGTTACGACGTGGTCTCTCATGCGACACCTTCTTCTCGCGAACGTGGCTGCAATGGGCGCGACTGCAGTGGTTGACGTTCGCTTGGGGTTAGGGCTCAGCGTGGCCCGTGGGGGCAGAGTCTGTTCAACGTGACGGCGCCTCTCCTTCGTGTCGCGTCGTTTCCGCGTCGGCTCGACATCGATTCATCGCGTCACCCTACAAGGTGGCGCCGTCCTCGGTGTCGAACAGGAGAGAATCCGAACGCGAGCCGTCGTTCGAACCGACGGCCTGGCGTCCTCTCGCTCGAGCGGCGCGGCGCCACCCGACGGTTCCCGGCACGGCCAGGCCCGCCGCTCAGCGCTTCACGCTCGCCGGGATGGGAGCGGCTACGCCCGGGAACTCAGCCTCGACCCGGCCGTTGTCCTTGAAGACCACCAGGCGCAGCTTGCCGTCGGCCTGCACGGCCCACTCGCCGCGCACCGCGCCGTGTGCGTCGCGCAGCACGAAGCGCTGCGCTTCGATGACCGCCGGCACGGCGTCGGCAAAACCCTCGGCGAAGGAGTCGGCGCCGACGACCAGGAAGCCGAGGACGGCGACGAGCGCCCACAAGACCCGGTTCTGCCTGGCCAGGGAGCGGAGTTGGCGGGTCGTGCGGTCCTGGTCGTGGCGTGGTGAATCCGGCATGGTGAGCTCCTCGGCAAGGCGGCGAGTCTGCCGCCGCGGTGATCACAAAGGTCGTGGCGAAACGAAGGGGTCCTCGCCGCCCGGGCCGCGGAGCAGGACCAGGCGGTCGAGCATCGGAACCAGCCAGTTGAGCCCAGGTGTGGCGAGCCGCCGGTACTTGCCGAACCGGACCACCAAACCCATGTTGGTGGGTTGCACGACCCGGATCCCCGCCACGACGAACAGCGTCACCAACGCGATCCCGACGACGATCGAAACCATCTCCGCCCCCTTGCTCCACTCGCCGAGCTGCGCCCGGCGCCATCGACGCTGCCAATCTGTTCCGATCGGCGGCCAACGACCATGAGATAGTTTCTTCGTCAGACGTCGGGAATTGGGAGCGATCGGTCCAGGTCGCCACCTGCCACGCGCTCGCTGCGCGCGCCCGCGGCGCCGCCGGCGATCGTGCGAAGAAGTCGACCGTTCGCCGCGGATCTTCCGCATAGTCACGACCCGCCCCAGGGCCTACAAGGA
The DNA here is from genome assembly GCA_041309305.1 of Deltaproteobacteria bacterium. Classification (GTDB taxonomy): domain Bacteria; phylum Myxococcota; class XYA12-FULL-58-9; order XYA12-FULL-58-9; family XYA12-FULL-58-9; genus JBFYZW01. The sequence continues at coordinate 14,620 of JBFYZW010000440.1, forward strand.
ACCGGTCTGCCGCGTCGCTCGTTGAGGTCGTAACGGTCGCGGCGGGGGAGGGGTGGCGCGGGCCGGGGGGGACCCGCCGAGGGCAACCGACGAAACTGTGCGGACGGCGCGATGGGGCGGCGCCGCGCGCGTCCTGGAGGCCGGCGGGGGAGCGGCCGTCACCGGCGGCGATCGACGGGCGGCGGTGAAGGCTCGCCTCGGGCAAGGACGACTCGACGAAAGGGAGGAACGAGATGACACGACTCTGGGGGTTGCTGGTTGTCGCTCTCGGCGCGAACGGCTGCGTGGTCGCTGCGAGCCGGTATCGTGCGCAGGAGCTCGAGACCAAGAAGTGCTACGAGGCGCTCGAGAACGAGAACGCGAGCAAGAAGCAGCTCGAGGTGGCCCTGCAAGACCTGCAGGCGGCCATGGATGAACTGGCCGCGGAGCGGGCCCGACTCGCCTCCGAGAAGGGCCAGCTCGAGGACAACGTCGTCGCGCTCGAGCAGACGGTGGCCGACCGGCTGAAGGAGGTGCGGCAGCTGTCGGGGCGCAACCAGCAACTGGAGAGCCAGCGGGCCACGCTCGCGGCCAAGAACCAGACCTTCGAGGACCTCGTCTCGAGCCTGGAGAAGGAGCTGAAGGACAAGCTCATCGAGGTCCGGCGGCAGGGTCAGCGCATCACCGTCAACCTGAGCGACCGTATCCTCTTCGATTCGGGCAAGAGTGAGCTGAAGACCTCCGGCACCGAGACGCTGAAGAAGATCTCTCGGGTGCTGGCTCAGGTGAAGGACCGCCGGATCGACGTCGAGGGACACACCGACGATGTCCCGATCGCCAAGGAGCTCGAGCCGGTCTTCCCGACCAACTGGGAGCTCTCGGTCGCGCGGGCGACCAACGTCGTCCGCTTCCTCGAGGCCAACGGGGTGGCGGCGAATCGGCTGGCGGCCGTGGGCATGTCGCAGTATTGGCCGGCGGCCAACAACGCGACCAAGAACGGACGACAGCTCAACCGGCGCATCGAGATCGTGCTGTCCCCCTGGGACGGAAAGTAGGAGCCCATCGTGAAACGCACTCTGCTGGCGGTGCCTCTGGCCCTGGCCTGTTCTGCGGCGCTCTGTTCGCCTCACCGATACGCCCTCGTCGTCACGGAGCCCGAGCTCGCGGCCATCGGCGCCGAGGATCGGCCTGGGCTCGAGGCCAAGGCCACGGCGCTGCGCGACGCCGAGCAGGACCACGCCGCCCAGAAGCTGGCGCTGGCCGCCGCCGAGCGCGAGGCCCAGATCGCGGGCTTGATGGTCAGCAGAGACAGGACGACGGCGGAGATCGCCGAGCTCGAGTTCCAGGCGGCCCAGGAGACCAAGGACGCCGACACGATGTTGCCGGCCAAGCAGGCTCGCGCGGCGGCGGCGACGCAGCTGCAGCGATCGCTGGCCACGCAGAGGCGGTCGCAGGCCCAGCGGGACCTCGTGATCCAGCTGGTCGCGGTGCGCGAGGCCGAGATCCCGGTGGCGCGCGCCATCCTCGAGCTCGCCAGGTACGAGGCGGCGGCCAAAGCGAGAGGGGGCCCGGAGGGGGAACGGCTGGCGGGCTTCCGCTTGCAGGTCGCGACGTTCGAGGCGGAGCTGGCCGAGGCTCATCTCCTTGCCGCGCGGGCCAAGGCCGTCGTGGATGCTCTCCCCGGAGCTCTGCCGGGTGAGGGCCTCGCGGACGGTAGCGTGGCGCCGGCGGCGTCCGCGCCGTGAGCGGCCGCTAAACGGACGATCATGATTCTCGAACACCAGAACGTGCACCGCCCGAGGGAAAACCGTAAACGGGGTGTTCGCGAATCGCGAACCCCCGTTTAGACGGTCGCTCGGGGTGCGTGCGTCCCCGGACGTCGGACCTCCCTCGGGTGAGGCGTGCGTTCCTGACGAACCACGCTCGTCTGGTGGACCGGCTTCACGGCGCCGAACCGGATCGCCCTCACCGCGCTCGAACCAGGAGCCGCGGCCGGGGACGTTCGTTCGGGATGGCCACCGGCGAGGTTGTGCCGTGGGCCTGCATGACGACCCCGAGCCATCGCAGACCTTGGTCGCGCTCCATGACCTGGATCCTGACCTGCGGGCGGCGGGTCACCGCCTGAGCCTGGCCGCCCATCGCGGATCGATCGCCGGCCGACGGCGGGACGGCGTCTGGTCGCGCGCCGCCGGCTCGACGTTGGGGCGCCCGTGGCCTCCAGTCTATCGCCTGTGATCCCATGACGGTCTCCTTCGCGCAGGTCTCCCTCCTTCGTACCGTAGTCTGCTGCCCGCCGGCGATGAGGAAGTTCCGCCGCAGCCGGTCGGGTAAAGCGACAGGTCGCGGCCCGGTGCGTGCGACGCCGAGGTCGAGCAGTTGGACGCGGTGGTTCAGCGACGGCAGTTGCTGCCGTCGGCGCTGCAGGTCGCCGGGGCGTCGTCTGGCGTGGTCGCTCCAGCCGCCGGCGGCGCCGAGGTTGCCCACGACTTGGGGTTCCGGGTCAGATCCGTCAACGGTGCACAGACGTGCGCGGCGTGCCGGGACAGATACGAACGCGCTTCTCGCTGGACGACGAAGAGCTCGAGGCCCTCGTTGATGCGGCGGCCGTGGCCGACGTCGAAGCGGCTGGCCGAGCGGGACTTGGCCAGCAGGCTCGGGTTGCAGTCGGCGGGCAGCAGCTCGGCGAGGGCCTTGCCGCTGGCGAACTCCGCGGCCGGTACGAAGATCCAGGCGTCGGGGTGGATCCCCCGCTCGATCGCTCGGACGTCGTGCACGGCGACCGAGGTGCTGCCTTTGGGGGTCAACGCGGCCCAGCCCAGGTAGCCGCCGCCGTGCCGCCAGGCGACCCAGCCGGGGCTCCACTCGTTGCCCGGGATCCAGGTCCAGCCACGCGTGTCGGACTTCTGCCACCGGCCGTAGTGGAAGGTCGCCCAGCCGAAGCGGTCGTTCTCGACCCACGTCCACCCCCACTCGGTGTAGGTCCAATGTCCGACGCTGTACGGCCGCCATGCGGCCGCCACTCCGGTCGGGCTCCACACCCACCCGAGCTCGTTGTCGGAGAACCACGCGCCGTACGGCTCCAAGGCCGTATAGAAGAGGCCGAAGCTGACGATCCCTTTCGGGGGACCGAGGGCGGCGGTGGCCTCACTCATGACCGGCATGCCGACCCCGAGGACGCGGAAGGCCCCGGCCTCGCCGATCGCGGCGCGGAGCATCGCCGGTGTCATCCGCGAGTCATCGAAGGAGACACTGACGAAGGTCCTGGTGGTGTAGGCGCGGGTCACTCCCGGCAGCGCGCGCACCGCCGCCTCGATCGCGGCTTCGTCCTGGGTGGTGGAGACGCCCTGGACGCGCCAGATCGTGCGGGCCGGTTTGGCGAGCGCGTTGGCTCCGGTCAAGACCGCAACCAAGAGACCCAGTGCAATCGTGCTTCGCATCGAACGCCCTCCCGCGAGGTCCCGCGGCCGCGGCGATGAGATCGATGGCCCCTCGCCACGGCTCGGCCTCACTCACACCTTAAGCATCGTTCCGCTCAGGCGGAGCAGTTTTCGCCGGTCGGTCGGCCGCGCGGACGAGTAGGAATACTCGACCGTGGCCGACGCGATTACCTCATGTCGGATCCGTCGCATCTGCAGTAGACGATGCTGGTGGAGCGTGAGCACAGCCACCAACAAGGGGAGGAGCCGCCGATGACCACGAAGAGGACGCCTGGCATCGCGAACTGCGCTGGCCTGTTCAGCAACTGCGCGACCAGCGTGCCGACCGCGCTCGACGACGCCCGCGAGGCCTATCGGCGCTCGCGAGCCGGGGGCTCGGGCCGGTTCGTGTCGACGGAGCACCTCGCCGCCGCGCACCAGCTCGCCGAGGCGGAGCGCGCCTACGAGCGGGCCCCGGACTCGGAGGAGACCCGCGACCTCGCGTTCGCCGCCCTCCGCGCGGCGGAGCTCGCCGAGGCGGCGGCCTACCTCGCCCTCACCGGGGAGGGTCGAAGACGGCGGCCGTCCGATGACCACCGGCCACTGGTCGAGGTCCCGGCGCGCGCGAAACGCCGCTTGGCGTAGGCGTTTTCCCTCGGAGAAGACGCGGTTGGTAAGCGGGAATCATGCTCGCTCGTCTAAACGGACGATCATGATTCTCGAACACCGGAAGGTGCACCGCCCGAGGGAATACCGTAAACGGGGTGTTCGCGAATCGCGAACCCCCGTTTAGCCGTCGAGGCTGGCCGCGCCGAGACCCGAAACCATCCAGATTGACGCACGAAGTTGGCGCCTGAGCCATCGCCTACACGACGCCCGCCGATGGAGCAAGACCGCAACCCGCCGA
>JBFYZW010000441.1:0-8162 GCA_041309305.1 Deltaproteobacteria bacterium
CCGCCGGCGGGCGCGCCGCCGCTGGTGGTGGCGCGCGGTGGCGACCCGGCGGCCAACGTCCGCGCCGCGATCGCGGCGCTCGGCGGCATCGCGCACTACGTCACCGCTCAGGACCACGTCCTGATCAAACCGAACATCGGTTGGTTGCGCACGCCAGAGCAGGCGGCCAACACCCACCCGGAGGTGGTCGCCGAGCTGGTGCGGCTGTGTCGTGAGGTGGGCCCCGCCCGGTTGGTGGTCAGCGACTGCCCGGTGCGCCGCTCGCGCGGCGCGTTCGAGCGCAGCGGCATCCTGGCCGCCGCGAGCGCCGCCGGCGCCGAGGTGATCATCCCCGAGGAGAGTCGGCACGTCGCGGTGGAGATCTCGCCGCGCCTGGGCACCTGGGACATCCTCGAGCCGTTCGCCAGCGCGACCAAGGTGATCAACGTCCCGGTGGCCAAGCACCACGGCCTGACCGGGGTCGCCGCCGGGATGAAGAACTGGATTGGCATCACCAACAAGCTGCGCCTGACCTTCCACGAGGACCTCGACCGCTCGCTCGCCGAGCTGGCGGCGCTGATGCGGCCGACGCTCACCGTGGTCGACGCGACGCGCGTCTTGATGCAGGACGGGCCGGAGGGGGGCAGCCTGGACCACGTCCAGCCGATGGGCATGGTCGCCGCCGGCGTCGACCCGGTGGCGCTCGACGCCTGGGCCTTCTCACTCTTCGGCGCCGGCGCGACGCCGCGGTTCCTCGAGCACGCCGTTGCGCTCGGCCTCGGCGAGCTCGCCTTCGCCGGCCGGCTGCGCGAGGTCTCGGCCGGCTGACCGGTTGCCCCAGGCGGTTCCCTTTCCAGGGCGATCTGCTACACTCGCGCGCACCAATGAGATGAGCGGCCGTCGTTCGGGCCGCGGGGAGCACACCATGAAGGTCCAGCTCGAACAGGGCGTCAGGCTCGCCGATGTCCGCGCCGAGCTCTTGCGTCACTACGATGCGCAGGCGGTCGAGGTCGCGCTCCTGCGTGTGCGGGTCGACGCCGATGGCTACGTCGCCCAGGACGCGACCCTCGAGCTGCGGCCACGCGCCACCACGCCGGCGGCAGGGCTCCCGGCGCCGGCGCCGCAGTCGAGCGAGGAGCGGGCGACGTTCGCCGCCGAACGGGCCAAGCGCTCGTTCTTGGACAAGTTCGCCGATCGCCAGGTCGAGCGGCTGTTGGAGCGCGAGCTGAAGCAGGCGCTCACGCTCGGCCCGGCGAACCTCGAGGTGCGCAACGCCGTGCTCGAGCGCTCGCCCGACCCGGCGCAGCAGGCCTTCCTGCGCGCTCACCCGCGCGGGCGCATCCTCAGCACCTCGATCCGCGTCAGCGGCGACTCCGGCTCGGCGCTGCAGCTCGGCCAGGACCTGCGCGGCGCGGTCGGCGGCGCGTACGAGATCCGTGTCGAGCTGCCGTTCGACGACTTCGCCGGCGTCGCCTGGGAGAAGCAGTGGGAGAACGCGAAGCGCCGGCTCGAGCCGCTCTACACCCTGGCCAAGCTGCCGTCCGACCGCTTCTGGGACGAGGTGCGCCGGCTCGAGCTGCCGCCCGGGGCGCGCATCGTGCGCGTCTTCGACGTGCACGGCGGGGCAAAGATCGGCGACGCCGACCTGAGCGTCGACGCCGACCGGCGGACGCAGGTGATCTTCGACGTCAAGTGGACCGCGGCCGACCGGGTCGACGTCACCTTCGACACGCTGCGCAGCGACGTCGCGGGTCTGGCGCTCCGGCTCGGTGACGTCGGCGCCACTGTCCGGGCGCCGCGCTCGAACCATCGTGTGCACACCTACACCGGCCTGCCGCTGCGCGGTGAGGACGCGGAGCAGTCGATCGCCGCGTTGAAGGAGGCGATCGCCTGGCAGAACGGCCTCTTGCCGGCCCGGGTCGACACCGATCGCCTGGACCAGCTCGGCCGCGGGCGGCACAGCCTCGATCTCTTGGCCGGCCGGCAGGCCGGCGCCAACGTCTTCGCGCCGATCGGCGCCCACGTCGGCGTCGGCGTCGGCGGCGGCCTGCAGGGCCAGGAGCGGCTCACCGTGACCTTGCCCGACCACGGGCCGGGCGGCCGGCTCATCGACCAGGAGGAGGCGGGCGAGTGGATCACCGCGCTGCAGCGGCGCGACGCCGCTCGGCTGCAGGAGCGCGTCGTGCCCGGGTTGGTCGCCCAGGCGGTCTACACCGGCGAACGAAACGCCGAGCTGACGCTGCGCTTGAACCAAGGGACCGCGTTGATCCCCGGCTGGCTCGGGGTTGGCGCGGTGACCAGCTTCGCGCGCAGCCTGCGCGACACCGACGTGGTCGGTACCCGCATCGCCTACGACGCCGAGGATCCGCAGCGCGTCACCGTGCGGTTGTGGAAGATCGACACCCGGGTGATGGCGCGCCGTTTTGCCCTCGAGGCCGGGCTGACCCTCGACCCGGCGGTGCAGGGCAAGATCTCGGAGGCGCTCGCCGAGCACCTGCTCGGCGGCGTCGGGCTGGAGCGCTACGCCGCCGATCTGGGCGAGGCGGCCTACGGCCAGTTGAAGACGTTCACCGATCGGCTGAAGCTGCAGATCGCTCACAGCCGCGAGAACACCGCCTTCGGCTACGAGTCGCTCGCCTTCACCGGGCTCGACCTGCGCCGCGGCGCCGATCGTGAGGCCTTCGCGGCGCTGATCGGCGCCGAGGAGGGGCCGCGCTCGCCGGCGGCGCTGGCCACGGCGATCGAGAACGGGCACCTGAGCGAGGTGATCGTGCGCGAGCGCGACGAGCGCCGCGACGCCTTCTCGGCCAAGTTCATGGGTCTCAACCTGCTGTCGGTCGACAGCAGCGAGTGGCAGGGGAGCGAGACGCAGCGCTTCCGCGTCGCCGAGCGTGTGGCCACCGATCCGAGCACCGGGGAGCGCAGCGTGGTCGAGGAGTGGTTGACGTTGAAGCTGACCGAGGCCGGGGTCGCGCGCGAGCGGCGTGGGCCGACCGAGAGCTACCGCTTCACCGCCTCGGCGCACGCGGTGACCCGGGTGACCACCGAGAACGGCGTGCCGCGCGCGTTCGCGCCGGTCGAGGTCTGGGCCAAGGTCAGCCACGAGAACGAGGACTCGCTTTTCTACCGCGCCGAGCGTCGCCGGCTCGAGGGCGGCGCCGCGGCCGCCGGCTTCGAGGTGTTGGCGCACGAGGTCGGCGACTCGCGCTGGCTGTTCGGCAAGCACTACGGCGAGGTGCGCGTCGGTCTGCGCGGCGTGATCAGCCGCGAAGGCTGGCAGCAGATCCTCGCCGGCGGCCCCGAGGCGGCCGGGCGGGCCGGGCTGTTGACCGCCGCGAGCGTCAAAGGGGTCGACGTGCCGCCGAGCGAGCTGCGCACCCCGGACGCCCTCGTGCCGGTGGCCTTCCGCGCCGCCAACGCCCCGCCGCTGGGCGCCGATCAGGCCGAGCTGCTCCGCCTGCTGCGCACGCCCTGGGAGCCGGACGTCGCGCCGGAGAAGATGCGGCGCGTGCGCGAGCGGGTGCTGGCGCGCGCGGGTGAGAGCCAGGCCGCCGGCCAGCTCGGCGCTGCCGCCGCCGCGCGCCTCGCCGCGCTGCCCCCGGGCGAGCTCGACGAGCTGATCTACCGCGCCCAGGCCAGCGAGCTGCTCGAGGAGTATCGGGCGAAGAGCCAGAGCGGGGCGGCGAGCGACGCCGACGCGCAGCGCGAGCTCGACGAGCTGCGCACCGGTTACCACTTCCTGACCGAGCGCTTCGCGGGGCGGGCGCGCAACCTGCCCGACGATCTGTGGATCGTCGAGCAGGGGTTGGCGCTCGAGAAGGTCTTCGCCGATCCGGGCGTCGTCCAGGCGACGCGCGCCATGCGCGAGTCGGGTGAGCTGCGTCAGGAGGAGATCGACGACCTGATCGAGCGGGTGTTCGCCAGCTCGGCGAAGAGCTACCGGCCGGCGGTCACGGTGCTCAGCCCGAGCGAGGACGAGGAGGCGCTGACCTTCTGGGTAACGCTCTTCCGCCTGGCTGGCACCAACGCCGACGGACAGCCGGCGGCGATGGGCCTGTTCGACGTCGACGGCAAGCGCTACCGCTTCGTCGCCGCGACGCCCGGGCTCGACCGCGAGCTGCTGGACAGCATCCTGCAGCGCGGCGCCAAGGCGGCGCTCGACGAGGCGCGGCGCAACGCCGGCGGGCCGGCCGCGGTTCAGCCCTGAGCGCTCAGGAGATCCACAAGAGCCAGAGAGTGCCGAGCAGCGTCGTGACCAGCGCGCTCGGCAGGCCGACCCGCAGGTAGGCGAAGAAGCCGAAGCCTCCCACCTCGCGGCCCTTCTCAGCGACGATGATGTTGGCCACCGAGCCGAGGATGGTCAGGTTGCCGGCGAAGGTCGAGGCCATGGCCAGCATCTCCCAGCCGAGCCGCGGATCGGGCAGCGCGCTCATCTGTTCGCGCACGACCAGGATGAACGGCACGTTCGAGACGATGTTCGAGCCGACCAGGAAGATCGCCGCGACCCGCAGCCAGGCGAGCGGCCCCTCGCCCTGCCAGAGCGGGAAGCGCTCGAAGAGCCACGAGGTCGCGCCGCTCTGCGCCAGCCCCTCGACGACGACGAACAGCCCGGCGAAGAAGAGCAGCACCGCCCAGTCGATGCGTTGCCAGATCTCGGCCGGTGTCGGGCGGAGCAGGAGCAGCAGCGCGACCACGCCGGCGGTCGCGATCCAGGCCAGATCGGCGCCGACCGTGAACGCGACGGCGGTGGCGAGGATCACGGTCAGGATGACGCCGGTGCGTCGGGTCAGCACCGGCACGGCCGCGGCGTCACCGCGGCTGGCCAGGCTCCCGGTGAGCTGACGGCGGAACAGCGCCAACAGCAGCAGGTGATTGATCGCCAGCCCGGCCACCGCCACCGGGGCCAGGCGGAGCAGGTAGTCGCGGTAGACCAGCCCGCCCAGGTTGGCGCAGAGCATGTTCTGCGGGTTGCCGACCAGGGTCGCGACGCTGCCGGCGTTGGCGGCGGTGGCCAGCGCGAGCAGGAACGGCAGCGGCGGCAGGTCGAAGCGGCGGATCAACCCGACGACCAGCGGCGCGCCGAGGATGCAGACCGCGTCGTTGGTGATCAGCGCCGCGAGCAGCCCGCTGGTCCAGATCACCGCCGCGAGCAGTCGCCGTGGCGTGCCGGCCCAGGCGGCCAGGCGGTCGGCGGCGCGGACGAAGAAGCCGTCGACGGCGAGGAAGGCGCCCATGCCCATCATGCCGAAGAGCAGCAGCAGCGTCTCGCCGTCGACCGCGTCGACCGCCGCGCTCGGCGTGAGCACGCCGAACAGCACGCAGGCCACCGCGCCGAGCAACGCCCCGGCCGGGCGATCGAACCTGAGCCAGCCGAGGCGCCGGGCCGAGATCAAGACGTAGGTGACCGCGAAGATGAGCACGCCGGTGAGCATCGGTGCGCCTCCTACCGCGAAACCGCCGCGCCAGCCAGCCGGTCAAACGGGGGTGCGCGATTCGCGCACGCCCCGTTTGCGGTTCTTCCTCGGGCGAGGCCGCGCTTTGGTGATCGGGGATCGTGACTGTCCGTGTCGCGGTACCACGGCGTCGTGTCGCACCCTGTTGCGCCGCCGGAGATCTGTCGCTATGTCATCTCCAGAGCGGGAACGCTCGACCGAGCGCGCCCATCATCGAAGACGGCGAAGGAGCAACGACGATGTTCGACAAGGCAGTGAAGGCTATCGACGAGTCGATCGCGGAGCTGAAGCAGGAGCTCAAGACGGTCGTCGCCCAGATCCAGCAACTCGAGGCCGCGAAGGCGGCGATCCGCGAGCGCGTGCGCGGTGGGCTGCGCCTGGTCAAGAAGGCGGTGGGCAAGGCCGGGCGCAAGGCTGGACGCAAGGCTGGACGCAAGGCTGGACGCAAGGCCGGGCGCAAGGCTGGACGCAAGCCGGGTCGGCCGGCCAAGAGCGGCCGGCGGGCCAGGCGCACCGCCACGCCAGCCAAGGCCAAGAAGGTCAAGCGCCAGCTCTCCCCGGCGGCGCGCCGCGCCCTCTCGGCGCGGATGAAGGCGAAGTGGGCCGCGTTCCGCGCGGCCAAGAACGCCACCTGACGTGCCCGGGGACCCCGCCGCCCGACAGTCCATCCCGGTCAGCCCGGTTCGCGTGCCGCGCGCCGCGGTTGTCGGCAGCGTCATCTGTGCGCTGCTCGCCCTCGCCTGCCCGGCGCGCCAGCTGCGCGGCGAGGTGGAGCGATCCCCCGACGGCCAGACCTACCTCACCATCGCCGACGACAACGGCGGCGCCTGCGGTCCGCTCGAGGTCGACGGCCAGCCCTGGCGGCACGCGGTCGGCGAGCGGGGTCGGATCGCGCCGGGGGTGCACCGGATCGGCTGCGGTGACGGACCGACGCTCGAGATCGAGGTCGCGCGCGGGACGGTGTTCACCTTCGACTACTGGGGGCCGTAGGCGAGCGCCGCGTGGGCGGTCAGGCGAGGCGGTCGGCGATTGAGATCTGGCCGATGTGGTTGCCGCTCATCCAGATCTGCAACGCGGCCTGGTTGGGGTCACCGTTCGGCAGGCCGCGCGCGCCGTAGATGTCGCGGTCGTACGTGCCGTTGCCCGTCCGGTGGCTGGCGTAGTCGTTGGTGCCCGGGCGGAGGAAGACCTCGACACCGCCGCTGAAGACCGCCACCAGCCGCGACGAGTAGACGTGCACCGTCTCGTTGCGGTTGGGCAGCCGGTAGACGCCGGTGGGCAGCGCGGCGTTGAAGGTGCACCAGTCGCCGAGGGCGTGGCGCTGCCGGGCACCGACCTGGCTGTCGAGGACGTACTCGCCGCGCAGGACGTTCTGGCGCGGGTTCGACCCGACGGTCGCGTCGACGCGCACCAGCGCCTTGCCGCCGGCGGTCTCCATCGGCACGCCGAGCATGGTCTGGAGGTTGACCGACTCCATGCTCGCGAGCGGCGGCAGGATTACCTCGCTCGACTCGAGGCGCTGGCCGTTCTTCCACAGCTCGACCCGGTGGGTGCCCGCCTCGAGGTGGAGCTCGCGCGTCCCGGCGTCGAGCAGGACCTCGCCGTCGCCCTGCAGGTTCATGATGATCGCCTGGCAACCGGTCGGGACGGTGACCGCGAAGTGTTGGCTGCGGTCGACCGCGCCGTTCGGCAGCCCGGAGGCCACCCGCTGGCCGTAGCCGTTTTGGCTCATCGGGGTGTCATCGTGGATCACCGTGCGCGTGCACAGCGTGAAGCCCACCTGGCCCTGGTGGGGCAACGCCCGCAGCACGTCCCCCGGCTCGGGGACGATCAGCTTGGCGCGCATCGCCGAGGGCTCGCGGCGGATGAGGCTCTCGATCTCCGCCTTGGTCCGCTGGAACAGCGCCTGCTCCTCAGGCAGGAAACGCTGCGGGTCACTGATCACCGCGTTGATGTCGGAGAGGGCGATGGTCGTCGCCTGGTTGTCGGCGTTGAGCACCAGCTGGATGCGGGTCGCCAGGCGGCGCAGGTCGGCGCTCAGCTTCTCGATCGGCACCGAGCGCATCAGGTCGAGCTGGTTTGGCACCTGCGTCTCGAGCCGCACCAGCCCGGCGAGTGCCGGCAACGCCTCGACCACCGGCGCCTGCGCGGCCGCGACCGCCGGCAGCTCGAGCGCCTTCCACAGCACCGGCTGCTCGGCCTGCTCGTCGCCGAACAAGGTCGCCTTGTAGTCCGGTTTCTCCATCGTCACCATCTCGTCGATCACCAGCCGGCCGTCGCGCGGTTGATTCTTGATGATCCCGTCGACGCGGCGGGCCACCTCGAAGGCGAGCGCCGTCAGCGCGCTGACCGTCTTCAGGTTGTTGTACGACCGGCCGGAGAGGTAGGTCTTGTCCCCGGCGACGCCGGTGGCGTGGCCCTGCGGCAGCTGGGGGATGATCTCGGTTCCGCGAATTGGGTTCGGCATGGCGCGTCTCCTTGACTGTCGTTCGCCCACCGTTATCGCCGCCGGCGCGCGCCGGTGACCGTTCGGACGGGACCGATGTCCCAAAACCCCTCGCCCGACCGCGCCTGGACAACCGCGGGGGGCTCGTCTACGCTTTTCGGCCACCCCACGGAGCGTGCCGGCGATGAGCGAAGCGCGACAGCTTGAGCGACGGGAGATCTTGAGGCTCGGCGCGGCGGGGTTCGCCGCGGGGGCGCTCGGCGGATGCGCCGCCGGGGCGCCAG
>JBFYZW010000442.1:0-4411 GCA_041309305.1 Deltaproteobacteria bacterium
AATCGCGTCGTCGCCGGCGGCGAGCAGCGCGCGCTCGACGCCGTGGCGGGCGAGCAGCTCGAGCACCGGCCGCACCATCGACGGCGCGCGCTGCTTCAGCTCGATGTTGAAGCCGACCCCGGGGAAGGCCTCGAACAGCTCGCCGAGGCGCGGCAGGTGCACGCCGAGGCCGCGGAACAGCGGCGCGCCGGCGCGGGTGAAGTGGTAGCCGGCGTCGAGATTGACCAGGTCACGGTAGGTGTGCGCCCGCACCTCGCCGCACCCGTCGGTGGTCCGCTCGAGCGTCGCGTCGTGGATCACCACCACCTCGCCGTCGGCCGACAGGTGCGCGTCGAGCTCCAGCGCCGGCGCACCGAGCCGCACCGCCAGCTCGAAGGCCGGCATCGTGTTCTCCGGCGCCTGAGCGCTGGCGCCGCGGTGGGCGAAGAGCAGCGGTCGGCGCAGGCCAGGGAAGATCGACGTCACCACGGCGGACAGGGGCCGATCTCGTCGGCGCCGACGTCGGCCTCGACGCCGCGCGCCTCGCCGTCGATGTCGGTCTCGCGCCGATAGCCGGGGTCGGCGGCGTCGACGACCCCGACGGCGGCCGCGGAGTTGTCGGGGGAGAGGTGATATCGGTCCGGACAGAACACCGTCACGTCACGGGGGAGGATGGCGCCGTCGAAGTCGAACGGGTCGAGGGCAGCTGCCAACTCGACCGGGAGGTCGATGCACTCCGGCGGCCCGGCCGTCGGAGATGCGATGAGGCACCCCGCGTACTCGTGCGGAGGGACCCCCGTAGGCGCCGCCCACCAGACGTTACGTTGCAAGACGTCGAGGCCGAGCTCGGTAACGCCGCCGCCAGCGGACTGGACCAGGTAGCTGGTCAAGACCACGGTGAGCTCTGCCTCCCCCGCGTCGAGCAGGTTGTTGGCCACGATCACGGTGTGGTCGCGGCCGCCGGAGGGGTTCAGCACCTGCAGCGCCCGGCCTTCGCTCGGCGCCGGGCAGGGGACGAGGCCTGGCTCGACGCACGGGCTGCCGCGCAGCGTGTTGTGCAGCAGCGTCGCGCTCGCGTCGCGGACCACCACCCCGGCCCAGCTCTCGGTCGCGTACCCGAGTACCGCGTTGTCGAACAGGCGCACCTCGCCCTGCACCTCGATCGCGCTCGAGTCACTGCCGTGCAGAAGCTGGACGCCGGTAACGACCCTGAAGCGCTCACCACCGGGGAAGAAGACGTTGCGCTCGAGGGTCAGCTCGTCCGACCCGGGGGTGTCAGCGCCGGTGCCCGGGACCCCACCGTCCCGCACCCCGACCATCATCCAGCTCGAGAAGTCCCCGCCGATCGAGGTGACGAAGCCATCCCCGATCCGGTTTCCGCGGATGATCGTCTTCCAGGTCGCGGTGGTCCCGACCTGGTAGACCGGAAACGCCTCCAGGTCGCTGGGCGAACAGCCGAGCACGCTGCCGCTGAGCTCCCCCTCCTCGGTGCCGGAGAGCAGGACGCAGAGCCGCGCCGCGTCGCCGATCACCGCAGCGAAGCGGGCACCGCGGAGCGCGACGTTGCGCGAGCCGAAGTCGGCGTCCCCTGGCTCGCCGTCGAGCCAACACGCCGCGAGGCCCTCGGCGCGAACCCGAGCATCCGGCGCACAGCCCACCTCCTCGAGCACCACCTCCTCGGTCGCGGCGGTCCACAGCCCGACCGCCCGGATCGCCAGCGGGGCCCCGGCCGCCGGCGCGGCGTGAACCTCGACGCCGTCGAGCACCGGGGGCCCGTCGGCGCCGCGCGTGCCGAAGAGTCCGGCGCCGATGAGAACGCCGGCCTGCCCGCGTTCGGGCGACAGCGCGGCGCGCAGCTCGACCTCGGCGAGCCGCGGCCGCTCCGAGCCGCCCGCGTGCTCGAGCAACTCCCCGTTCTGCGCGAACAGCTCCGGCAGGCCGTCGAGCCACCCGGCGGCGAGCGGCGTCGTCGAGCTGCTTTGCGCGTCGTCTCCCAAGGTCGCGACGATCGGCAACTTCGCGCCGTTTGCGCCCTGGACGCGCACGTCGCGGGTCTCGACCGTGAGCAGCCCCACCGCCTGGGTGCGCGCCTCGACCGTCAGCGACGCCTCGCCGGGGCCCCGACTCTCGAGCACGGCCTCCTCCGAGCCGCACAGGGCCAGACCGACGTTGGCGCTGTCCGGTGGGCTGACGACGAGCTCGGAGCGCACCGAGACGTGCACGTCCGAGAACCGCGGTCGCCACGACGACGCGCAGGTCGTCGCGGCGCACGGCTCCTTCGGCGGCGCGACCGCGCCACAGATCCCGTCGACGACGCCGGCCACCATCGCGAGGCTGTGGTAGATCGAGGCCAGCGTGACCGTGGCGTCCTCGATGGTGACCTGGTCGGTGGAGAGAAGCTGCACCCCGGCCCCGTAGTCGGTGTCGACCTCCGCCCCTTCGATCGTGCACCCGGCGACCCGGCCGGTAGCCGACACGCCGCGGCCGTCGATCGCCAGGCCGTAGATCTCCTCGCCGAGGGTCGCCATCGCGAGGGTCACGCCGGTGAGCTGAACCGCGATCGGCTGCTGCCGGCTCACCGCCCGGACGGTCCAGAGGCGCGCGGTGTGCTCGCCGTGCAGCAGGTTACCCCCCTGCGGATCGCGGCCGACGAGGCTGTTGGTCAGCTGGAACGACGCATCCTCGCCGTCGATCAGCGCGCAGTCGGTGCTGCAGCCGGTGGTCCGATAGACGTTCAACGCGCGCAGCACAGTCCCCGAACCAGGCGCGAGCCGCAGTGTCGCGTCGCCGCCGAGCACGACCGGCGTCATCGCCTGATTGTCCTCCATCCATCCGGGGAGGAGGTGCCCGCCGAGCACCGCGCGACCAGGCGGCACCACGATCGGCGCGTCGTCGAGCTGGGGCTCGGCGCTGACGCGCACCTCGACCAGGTGGTACGCCTCGGCCGCGGCGAGGCCGTCGCGCAGCGTGCACCAGGGCGCGCTCGGCGAGCCGCGCCCGAGGAAGCCCTCGGGCGGGTCGGCGCGGTTGACGCAACCGGCGCCGGCGGCGACGAAGGCGCCGGTCTCGACGACGGTGACCTCGACTTCGGCCTCGCCTTGCTCGCCGGTCGGATCGGCGACGACCAGCGTCACCTGACAGCGCGTCCCGGCGCCGGCGGTGACGAGCTCGTAGCGCCACGGCTCGGCGGCGCGCTGCGCCGCGGCCTCGGCGCAATCGCCGGTGTAGGACCAGGCGAAGGTCAGCGGCTCGCCGTCCGGGTCGTAGGAGGCGCCGCCGTCGAGCATGACGCGAGCGCTGCGGCCGACCTCGAGCGCCGGGCCACCGTCGATGATCGCCACCGGCGCCTTGGCCTCGGGGCGCAAGATCTCGAGCGGGGTGTAGACGCAGGCCGAGGCCGAGCAGCACACCAGGACCCACGCGTTGCGCATCGTCACCTCACCGTTCGGCCGCGATCTGACTCTAGCCGATCGGTGGGCGAGCGCAACTCAGCGGGTGGCGACGACCAACGGGAGACCGCCGGCGCTGGGCGGCAGGTCGGGGTCGCCGTTGGCGACCAGGTCGTAGGCGGCCTGACGGGCGGCGGCGCGGGTGCAGGCGTCACTCTTGGCCGCCTCGCGCAGGAGCAGGCCGGCGGTGCTCAGTCGACCCTGGCGGTGGATCTGCTCGATGGCGTTGCGCCGCGCGAGGCAGGACTTGTCATCCAGCTGCGCCGCGTAGACCGCGGTCCAGTCGAGCGCCGCGCCGCCGGCGACCCGCTCGAGCCGGCCGATGATCCAGCTGCGCGCGACGCCGGCCATCTCGCGGGTGACCGCCCGCTCGGCCAGCGCCGGGGCGGCGAGCGAGCCGAGGAAGTCGACCACCAGCGAGTCGGCCAGCGGCCGCGTCTTCGGGTAGGCGTAGGCGTCGGCGACCACCTCGGCGAGCAGCAGCAGGTGATCCTCGGGCGCGCTGCCGGCGCGCAGGAACTCCTGGTAGCGGCGCAGCTCCTCGAACAGCGCGTTCGCGTCGCGCGCGCGCAGCGCCTCGAGCGCGGCGAGGTGGACGCGGCTGAGCTGCAGCACGCGCGCCTCCGGCGCCTTGACGGCCACCGCCACCGCCTCGAGGCAGAGGCGAGCGTGCGCCAGCTCCCCGCGGCGCAGGAGCGCGAACGAGTGCATCAGGCGCAGCCGCGCGACCCCCTCGCTCTGCGTCGGATCGAGGGCGACGCGCTCGACCAACCGATCGAACGCCAGGCAGGCGGCGGCCGGGTCCGCCTCGCGGCCGAGCGCCGCGACCAGCGCGGTGGTCTGCTGCTCGGCGCCCGGGCCGCGCTCGACCAGCGCCGCGAGCTGCTCGATCGCCCGCCGCCAGTCACGCGCCTGCGCCGCAACAACCACCTCCTGCTGCGCCCGGCGCGTCTGCCAGGCCCGCGCCGCCGACAGCCCGCCGA
>JBFYZW010000443.1:0-8246 GCA_041309305.1 Deltaproteobacteria bacterium
GCGGCGGCGGCCCGCGACGGGTTGGCGGGCGCGGTGAGCGACGCGACGAGCCTGCGCGCGCTCCTGGCCCTGGCGCAGGGGCAGCGGCGCGGGGCAGATCCGGCGGCCGTGGAGCGCCTCCGGGGTGTGCTCGACAACGTCGCGGCTCTGCGCCAGCGCGGCGCCGCGCGGGAGGACTGATGGCGACCGTGGTGATGAAGTTCGGTGGCAGCTCGGTGGCGGACACCGCGCGGCTCGGAGAGGTGGCGGGAATCGTCGTCGCGCGCCAGCGCTCGGGCGATCGGGTGGTGGTCGTGGTCAGCGCGATGGGCAAGACCACCGACGCGTTGATCGCCCAGGCGCGCGAGGTCTCGCCGGCGCCGCCGCAGCGCGAGCTCGACATGCTGGTCACCGCCGGCGAGCGGATCAGCATGACGCTCTTGTCGATGGCGATCCACGAGCGCGGCGGTGACGCGATCTCGTTCACCGGCAGCCAGAGCGGCATCATCACCGAGCCGAGCCACCAGGGGGCGCGCATCCTCGAGGTGCGCCCGATCCGCCTGGTCGAGGAGCTCGATCGCGGCCGGATCGTCATCGTCGCCGGCTACCAGGGGGTCTCGACCACCAAGGAGGTGACCACCCTCGGCCGGGGCGGATCGGACACCACGGCGGTGGCGTTGGCCGCGGCGCTCGGCGCCGACGCGTGTGAGATCTACTCCGACGTCGACGGGGTCTACACCGGCGACCCGAACCTGTGCCCGCAGGCGAGGCTGCTCGGCGAGGTGCCCTACGAGCTGATGCAGGCGATGGCGCTGGCCGGCGCGAAGGTGCTCAACGCCGACGCGGTGGAGTGGGCGAAGAAGGCCGGCATCACCATCCTGGCGCGCAAGACCGGCGACCCGAGCGGTCGCCAGACCCGGGTCCACGCGGCCGCGCCGCTCGCCGGGGTCACCGCAGTGGTCTCGGCCCCGACTGTCTCGCGCCTGCGTGGCCGCGGGCAGCTCGCGGTGCTGCTCGCGGCGCTGGCTGAGATGGGCGGGCGGGTGATGGCGTTGCACGACGGCGAGCAGCTCGATCTGCTCGTCGATCGCACCGGCGTCCCCGGCCGGGATGGAGCGCGGGTCAGAGCCGCCGCGACCGCGGCCGGCTTCGCCGCCGTCGAGGTGGCGGTGGTCACCGTCGTCGGCTCCGGCCTCGCGTCGCGCCCGTCGCTCTACGCCGAGCTGCGTCAGATCCTCACCGCCGCGGGCGTCACGCCCGAAGGCGCGACCGCGACCGAGCTGGCGCTGGGCGTCGTCGTCGCCCCGGAGCGCGCGACCCAGGCGGTCCAGGCGGTGCACCAGGCGCTGTGCGCCTGACCCCACACAACCAGGGCGCCAGCGACGCGATAATACGGGCAGACCTCTAGCGAGGAGCTCGTGTTGCCTGTCACCGGCGTCCAGGTCGAGCGCATCACCCGCGAGGGCGTCTACGGCCGCGTCGCCCCGGGCGCGCGCGTCACGCTCGAGAACCTGAGCGCCTCGCCATACGGCCCGCTCGGCCAGCGTCGCCTGCACGTGGTGCACGCCAACCCGGGCGGCGACTTCTTCTGCCCGGTGCCGGTGGCCCGCGAGGGGGACCGGGTCCGCCTCGTCGTCGGTGACCAGGTGTCGCGCGGCGCCGCGGTGCGCCAGCTCTTGACCCTACGCGGGCTCGCCGCGCGCGACGAGCGCCGACCCGAGGTCGAGGTCCAGGGGCTGCGGCTGGTCCGTGGCGCCGACGGGCTGGCGCGCTTCGTCAACGTCCGGCGCAACCCGGCGGTCGGCGAGCCTGGGGTGACCCTGCGGCTGACCAATCAGCGCACCGGCGCGCAGCACGATCTGGTGCTCGACGACGACGGGCGCATCCCCGCCGGTGCGGCGCTCGCCGCCGAGCCCGGCGACCTGTTCGTCGTCGCGGCGACCGACGGCGTGCACAACGCGCGCCTCGGCGAGCGCTGGTCGAGCCTCTGCGTCACCGATCCGACCCAACCGGTCGACGAGCCGAGCCTCTGCCTCGGCGATCGTGGCCCCTCCCGCGGCACCCGGCTGGCCAGCGCCAGCGGGCCGTTGGTCAAAGGCGGCATCGACGGCGACGACCCGCTCCAGGGGGCGGTCGGGGACTGCTGGCTGGTCGCCGCGGTCTCGGCGATCGCCCGGATGTGCCCCGAGCGTCTGACCGAGATCATCCGTCCGGCCGGCGACGGCCGCTACGCGGTGACCTTCAAGGCCTGGGACGAGGCGACCGGCTGCTACGTCGATCACGTCGAGACGGTGACCGCGCGGCTGCCCCGCATCGCGGGGGCCGACTTCGCCTACGGTCGGGCGCGCGACGGCAAGCGGCCGGACACCGCCGAGCTGTGGTGGCCGCTGATCGAGAAGGCCTACGCGCAATGGAAGGGCAGCTACGACGCGATCGACTGCGGCTACCCGTACGCCGCGTTCGAGGCGCTGCTCGGCCGCGAGGGTGAGCACCTCGATCTCGACGAGCTCGACGCCGACGCGCTGTTCGCGGCGCTCGGACGCGCCGAGGCGGAGCGCGCGCCGGTGGTGCTCTGCTCGCGCCCGGAGAGCGATTGGCCGCGAAGCGATCGGCGCGGCCTGGTCAAGGACCACGCCTACACGCTGCTCGGCGTGTACGAGGAGGGGGGCGAGCGCTGGGTCCGGCTGCGCAACCCGTGGGGCGAGGGCGAGCCGACCGGCGGCGCGCGGTCCGACCGGAAGGACGACGGCGTCTTCGAGCTGCGGCTCGACGATCTGCGCGCCTACTTCTGCTGGGCCTCGGTGGCGCGCTGACCGCCAAACCGGGGCGGTTCGCGAACACCCCTCTCTTGTTTCTCCCGCGGCGAAGTCACGCTTGTCTGTTCGAGCATCACGATCGTTGGGTCAGGCCTCGCGCAGCCAACCGCGTCGCACCCCCTCGTCGACCATCGCCCGGGCCACCGGCCAGAGCGCCGGCGCGTCCTGCTCGATCGACGCGATGCGCGCGCGGACCTGGCTGGCGCGAACGGCGTGCGCCCGCCAGGTCGCGCCGGAGGTTGACAGGTGCATCAGGAGCGGTTGCAGGCGGTCGAGGGCGCGCGCGAAGCGGGCGGCGGGCGTCGTGCCGCGCTCGAACTCCAACCAGGAGGCGAGCCAGCGATCGGCCTCCGCGGCCGGCAGGGCGCTGAACAGCGCTTGCGCCGCGGCCGCCTCGCGCGCCTGCTTGTCGCCGGAGGGCGGCAGGTAGGCCGGCGTGTCGCCGGCGATGATCTCGGGCAGGTCGTGGACCAGGACCAGGAAGACCGCGTGGCCGAGGTCGGTGCCGTCGGGGGCGAAGCCGGCCAGGGCGTGCGCCATCACCGCCAGGTGCCAGGAGTGCTCGGCGGTGGTCTCCGGGCGCAGGCCGTCCAGGTCGTCGACGACGTTGGCGCGGCGGACCCGCTTGAGGCGATCGCAGACGGCCGCGAAGCGCAGCAGGCGCGCGAGCGGCGCGTCGGCGGCGAACAGCCCCGCGACAGTCGGGGGCACGAGCGGCAGCGGCTCGGTCATCGCCGGCGACGATGGCACGAGGGGCGGCCTCGGGACAAGGTGACCGGCCCCAACCTTCCCCTTGCGGTCCGGTCGATTTGCGGGCTTACTCCGGCCCGGCGCCACCTCGGCCCGCCTTCGGGTGGGCAGAGGTAGCGACGGGTGCGCGGTCCGTTTTGACAGCCGATAGGCGATGGCTGTAGATGGGCGGCGAGGCGAGAAGAGAGGACGACGGCCGGGCGGGGCGCTCGGCCGGCGCGGCGAGGCTGACGACGGATCCTCGAGGTGCAGGATCCGAGGAGGAAGCGCAGGATGCTCGGTGACATGGCGAAGTTCTACACGGATGGGGGCTTCTACATGCACCCCATCGCGATCGTGTCGGTTTTTGGCGTGGCGATCGCGGTCGAGCGGTTCGTGATGTTGTTCTTCAAGTTCAACATCAACGCCGCCCAGTTCATGGCCCAGGTGCAGAAGCTGGTCATGGCCAACAACATCGACCGGGCGATCAAGCTGTGCAACGCCGCGCCCGCCGCGGCGCTGCCCAAGGTGATCAAGGCCGGCCTGACCCGGGCCAACAAGGGCGAGCTGGAGATCGCCCACGCAATCGAGGAGGCGACGCTCGAGGTGGTGCCGAACATCACCAAGCGTACCTCGACGTTGCAGCAGGTCGCCAACCTGGCGACGTTGCTCGGCCTGCTCGGCACGATCATCGGCCTGATCCAGGCGTTCGACGCGGTCGCGACCGCGCCGCCGGACATGAAGACGACGATGCTGACCAAGTCGATCTCGATCGCGATGAACACGACCGCCTTCGGGCTGATCGTCGCCATCCCGACCTTGGCGATGTACATCTTCCTCAATAACGTCTCGAAGAAGATCATCGACGAGATCGACCAGTACTCGGTCAAGCTGCAGAACCTGTTGGTGGCGCGCGGCAAGGGCACGCTCGGCAACTGAGCGACGCCGGCGGACGCAACACGACAGGAGGGTGAACGGTGGCGAACAAGCCCTCAGAGCGACGGAACTTCAAAGAGGAGGAGATGGAGCTCAATCTCACTCCGATGATGAACCTCATCGCCATCCTGATTCCGTGTCTGCTCGTCTCGGTTGCCTTCGTCGAGGTGACGGTGGTCAACGTCTCGTCGCCGTCGATCGGCCCGCCGCCCGACGGCGCCGAGCAGAAGAGCAACGACATCCCGGTGAATCTCACGGTGACCATCACCGAGCGCGGCTACACGGTCAGCGGCTCGGTCGAGCTCTTCCCGCAGGGCGAGGCCAGCGGGGCGCCGGCGGGCACGCCACCCGGCGCGTCGTTCATCCCCACCCTCGAGCAGACGACCACCTGTCAGCGGTACCTCGACACCGTCGCTCCGCCGCGCTCGAAGAACAAGGGCGCCAAGACCTGCACCAAGCCGGATGAGACGCGCAGCTTCGTCCTGTTCGACGTCGTGCAGCTGGCGCGCAAGCTCATCGACGTCAAGGACCGCTTCCCCGACGAGCGGCGCATCATCATCGCCGCCGAGCCGGACATCGAGTTCGAGGCGTTGACCGACGTGATGGACGCCAGCCGGGACACGATCGACGCGGCCGGTGAGGTGCGGACGCTGTTCGACGAGGTGGTGCTCAGCCCCGGGAACTTCTGAGCCGCTGCGAGACGTCGCGCCGCGGCGCTACTTCTTGCCGTCGCGCGCGCCCTTGACGACCGCGAACTTGAACTTGCTGAACTGGGCCTGCCCGGCGGTGTACATCACCTGGGTGATGAGCTTGAACGGCACGTGCCGGTCGGACATCACCGTGACCAGCTCGTTGAACTTGGCTTGCGGGTTGCGTTGGGCCAGCTTCTTCTGAAAATCGACCGCCTCCTGCAGCTTTTGGAACAGGCGCTCGATCAGCATGCCGTTGTGTGACAGCTCGGAGTCGGCGACCTTGCCGTTCTCGATCGACAGGACCGGGCTGTCGTCGACGATGATGTTGTTCAGCGTGACCACCAGCGCGGTCGAGACGTCCGGCTGCATGTCCGAGGTGGAGAAGGGCATCTTCAGGTCTTTGGCCTGCTTGAGCGCCACCGGGTTGGTCGTGTAGCTCTTGATCAGGAAGACCAGGATGATGGTCATCACGTCCATCAGCGACGTGATGGTCAGGCTGCCCGGCTCCTCGATCTTGCGCCGCTTGCGCCGCTGGGGCGACTCGCCCGGCGGAGCGGCGAAGGCGTTCGGGTCGGGGACCTCGTTGATCCCGGGGGGGATGGTGTCGGCCGCCGCTGGCATCGTCGCGTCGCTCCTTGTCTTCCGGCCGCGATCATGGCCGGATCCCCGAGGCGTGTCAATCAGGCTCGATCGTTGGGATCGTGCGACGCCGTCGCGACCGGACAGCGCGTCCAGCGCCAGCCGAGCCACAGCCCGGCGGCCAGGAGCACCAGGAAGGGCAGCAGCGAGGCGCGGCCGGGCAGACCGGCGAGCTGCCCCAGGTTGAACGAGGTCCGCCAGCTCGGCGGGGCGACGCCCGGCTCGACCAGCACCGGCTCGTTGCGGAACGCCACCCGACCGGCAGTCAGCTGGTCGTAGAGCCAGCCGACGACGGTCAGCTCGGCGGGCCGGCGGCCGGGGGGCGGCGGGGTGGCGGTGACGCTGGCGGCCAGCAGTGCGATGGCGAAGCCGGCCGCGACGCCGACGCCGACCCAGCCGCGGTGTCGCGGGAGCGGCTCGGCGACCAGCGGGCCCGAGAGGGCCGGGAAGAGCGTCGCGTAGCGCGAGGCGATGCCCCAGCCGGAGTGCCAATAGCCGAGGCTGGCGACGGTGAGCAGCACGAGCCAGGCGGCGCCGCCGAAGGCGAGGGCCTCGGCCCGGCGGGTCGGATCGCGCGCCAGCGCCAGGAGCCCAGGCACGGCGGCGACCAAGAAAGGGCTGAGGAAGAGGTAGCCGCGCGTGTCGCCGAGCGTCAGGTCGTAGAGGCGGGCGAGGCTCAGCCCGTCGAGCCCGAAGAAGCCGTCGTTGGCGGCGGCGGCCATGCCGGGCATGACCAGCGCGGCGTAGCCGACCTTCAGCGGGTGGCCGTAGACCAGCGCGTGGTGGCCGAGCGGTGCCACCGCGATCGCGGCGAGGCCGGCGAGGAAGAGGACGACGCCGCGCCGGGGGGCGGCGCGCCACCACGCGACGGCGGCGAGCGGCACGATGATCACCGCGGTCTGGTACTCGAAGCAGGCGGGCAGGCCGGCGCCGACGCCGGCCCAGAAGAGCGCCCTCGCGCCGAGGCGTGCGCCGTCGGCGGGGAAGAGCCGAGTCACACCCCACAGCGCGGCCAGCGCGACGAACGGGGTCGAGTTGGTCATCGTGCTGAGCGGCCACAGCGGTGTGGCGAGGGTCGTCGCCAGCGCGACGAGCAGCGCGTCGCGGTCGGCCAGGCGGCGGCGGGCGAAGCCGAAGAGCAGGACCGCGAAGCCGGCGAGGGCCAGCGCCGGGCCGAGCACGGTGGTGAGGTAGGCCCGGGCGACGCTCTGGTTGCCTCGCTCGTTGACGCCGGCGGTGAGCAGGCGCGCGACGAGGTGCCCGGGGAGCAGCGCCAGCGCGGTGCCCACGGGCTTGGCCGAGGCGAGGCAGCCGCGCGCCTGGGCGAGGTCGCCGGTCGAGTCGCGGTAGGCGTCGACGCAGAAGGTGCCGTGCTCGACCAGCGCGACCGTGGTCGCGAAGTGGGCGTTCTGGTTCCAGCCCCCGCCCTGGAAGAAGTAGGCCGCCGAGCCCCAGACCAGCGCGAAGAGCCACAGCTCCACGCGGCGCCGGCGCCACAGGTCCCGAAGGGCTGCGACGCTGGGCGTCCGGGACGGCGACGAGGGGTCGCTAGGAGTGTCTCGCGGCACCCGCTGACTGTAACAGATTGGCTAACATGGCGAAATGTTTGGCTCTTATCGTCGATCGCCGAACGCTCACTCGGCTCTGGCTTTTCGGATCGACTTCGGCTAGGAAGCGCTGCGCGTCGGTGTCGGGGAGAGGCACCGGGCGCAAGGACGCGTGCGTAGCACCATGATGACCTCGTCCACGCCTCAACGCGCTCTCGTCGAGACCGCCCCGCGCATCATCCGCGAGTTCGGGGTGGGGCCGTTCGTTCGCTGTATGGCCAGCTCCTTCTTCTCGCGGCAGCCGCGATCCTACCTCGAGATGGTGATGCGGTTGAAGACCGGTCGGCGGACTCACCCGTCGCTGGCGCGGGACTGAGCGGGTTTGTGCCGCCGGCTGGTTTCTGCTCTGGTCGGCCCTGAAGGGGCGGGGTGATGAGTCTACCGGTCCAGATCCAGGTGCTCGTCGGCGGTCAGCTGCGCGGCCACGTGGTGCTCGACGGCTCGCGCAAGGTGAACAAGATCGGCCGGACGCCGACGTCGCAGATCCGGGTGGACGACCCGGCCGCTTCTCGCGTCCACGCGGTGATCGAGGTGACGCCGACCGGCGCGTCGCTCATCGACATGGGCTCGGCCAACGGCACGCTGCTCAACGGGGCGCGGGTCAACAAGGCGGCGCTCAAGCACGGTGACCAGATCGTGATCGGCGCGACGACGCTCTTGGTCAGCGTCGGCGCTGAGCTCGCGGCGCCGGCCGGGGTCGTCGTCGCCGCGCCGCCGCTCGCTTCGCCCACCGCGGCGACGCTGCCGATGATGTCGGTCCCCGAGGCGCCGACCCAGCCGGTCTTCCCCGGCTCGCCCGCGCCCTTCCTGTCCGCGATCGGTTCGCCCCCGGCCCCGCCGGCCGCCGC
>JBFYZW010000444.1:0-5957 GCA_041309305.1 Deltaproteobacteria bacterium
CCGGCGGCGCGGTCGCGGCGGTGCTGGTCACCGGCGACGTCGACATCGCCGCCACCGGGACGGTGACGCTGGTCGACGGCGACCGGGTGCTGGCCTTCGGTCACCCGTTCTTCGGCGCCGGCGCGGTGTCGATGCCGATGGCGAGCGCGACGATCCTGAACACGATGGTCTCGAGCCTCCGCTCGTTCAAGATGTCGGCTACCGGCGCGCTGGTCGGCGAGGTCACCCAGGACCGCCTCTCGGCCATCGCCGGGGTGCTCGGGCCGACACCGAAGATGATCCCGGTGCGCGGCCGGGTGCAGACCGTCGGCGGAGTCAAGCCCTTCCGCTTCGAGGTGGCCCGCGATCCGCTGCTCGCGCCCCGTCTGGTCGCGATGGCCAGCGCCGCGGCGCTCGCCGGACGGGTGCCGGCGAGCGACCGGGGCCTGGTCCGCCTGCGCGGCACCGTCGCCGGCACGGGCCTGCCGCCCCTGGTGATCGAGGAGGTCTACGCCGCCGAGCGGGACGCGAGCCTCTTCGTTCGCCCGGGCGTCGACGTGGCGATGGCGCTCGCCTGGCTCTGGAACACACCCTTCGCGGCGCCGCCCGACGTCGCCATCGATCTCGAGGTTACGCACGAGCCGGAGCCGGTCGAGGAGCTGGTCGAGGGGCTCTACCCCGATCGCACCCAGGTGCGCCCGGGCGAGCTGGTCGAGCTGGTCGTCCAGCTGCGGCGCAGCCGCGGGCCGCTCATCCGCGAGCGCTTCCGCTTGCCGGTGCCGCACGACTGGGCCGGCGAGACCGTCCGCCTGATCGTCGCCGGCGCCGGCGAGGCGGATCAGGCCAGCGGCAAGGTCGAGGCCGAGCCCTGGCCGACCTCGCTGGCCGAGGTCGTCACCTGGCTCGGGCGGCGGCGTCCGAACGGCCGGCTCTACCTCCTGGCCGTGCGCCGCGGGCCGGGGCTGCAGACCAGCCGAGGTGTCAACCCGTTCCTCCCTCCGTCGGCGGTGGCCACCCTCTCCGGTGATCCATCGCGGGCCGTGCTCCGCGAAGGGGTCGCCTGGGAGGAGCACCGGGCGCGGCCGGGGGTGGTCTACGGCCAGGCCAGCGTCGAGCTCGAGGTCCTTCACCGTTGAGGCGCCGGGACGGCGCGCAGGGCAGAGATGAACCAGCACAGAGGTCGATGGCTCACGTTCTCGGGCGCGCTCGTGTTCGGCGCGGTGAACACCGCGCAGGCCGAAGGCGCCCGGCTGTACACGCTCGAGGGGTTCGGCGAGTTCCTCGACGGCAACCCGGAGAGCACCGCGGTGCGCGAGGACGGGACGATCATCCTACCGGCGACGATCCGCGAGCGTTACCAGGACACCGCGGCGAGCTTCTCGGCCGCCGCCGCCCGCGGTGACGAGGTGCTGGTCAGCCGGG
This sequence comes from Deltaproteobacteria bacterium, assembly GCA_041309305.1. Classification (GTDB taxonomy): domain Bacteria; phylum Myxococcota; class XYA12-FULL-58-9; order XYA12-FULL-58-9; family XYA12-FULL-58-9; genus JBFYZW01. Next base: position 1,402 of record JBFYZW010000444.1, read on the forward strand.
TCGACGACGGCGACGTGGTCGCCATCGACCGGGCCGGCAAGACGACGACGGTCTACCACGTCGAGGAGAGCCTGGTCACCGCGCTGCTCGAGACGCGCCGCGGCCTGTTCGTCGCCGTCGGCACGCCGGCGAAGATCTACCGCGTCGAGGGCAAGGGCAAGGCGACCACGTTCTACACGCCTGACGCCGGCTACGTCTGGGACATGGTCGAGGGCCCGAACGACACGCTGCTCTTGGTCACCGGCGAGCCGGGCAAGGTCGTGCGCGTCGACGCGAAGGGGAACGGCACGGTGCTGTTCACCGCTGAGCAGAAGCACCTGCGCTCGGCGCACTACGACCGAGAGCTCGGCCTGTTCGTCGGCGGCGGTGAGCGCGGCGTCCTCTACCGCTCGGCCGATCTCAAGACCTTCCGGGCGCTCTACGACACCGGGCAGAAGGAGGTCACCGCGATCATCACGCGCGGCAACTACGTCTATCCGGCGGGGGTCACCGGCGCCGACGCGCTCGCCTCGGCGCCGGCCAGCGACGAGAAGGGGGGCAAGAAGGAGGGCGCCGAGGTGACCAGCAAGCTGGCCCAGGTGGCGATGGACGGCAGCGCCGAGGTGATCGCCGGCTCGAGCGACGAGGCGATCTTCGATTTGGCCCTCGACGATCAGGGGTTGATCCTGGTCGCCACCGGCGCGACCGGGCGCGACGATCCGCGCGGGCGACTGTACACCGTCGAGCCGAAGCGGCGGCTGATCGCGATGGTCTACCAGTCGCCGTCGCGTCGCATCACCCACCTGGTGCCGCTGCCGCGCGGCGCCATCGCCGCGGTTGCCGCCGCCGGCGGACGGATCATCCACATCGCCGGCGGCATCGCCGCGACGGGGGAGTTCGTCACCCAGCCGATGGACGCGGGGATCAACTCGACCTACGGTCACGTCGATCTGCTCGCCGAGCTGCCGAAGGGCACCGGGGTGAGCGTCGCCGCGCGCACCGGGCAGACGGCCAAGCCAGACGCCAGCTGGTCGGCCTGGTCAAAAGAGGTGCGCGCGCCGAGCGGGCGGGTCGAGGCGCCGAACGGCCGGTTCTTCCAGCTGCGCCTGACCTTGACCTCGGACGGGAAGGCGACGCCGGTGGTGCAGCGCCTGCGCCTCGCCTACCTGCGCCAGAACCTGCCGCCGTTCGTGCGCGAGGTGACGACCTTGAAGAAGGGCCTGACGCTCGCGCCGGTGCCGGTGGAGGTGTCGAAGTCGAAGACCGTGAGCCTCAACGACAAGAGCAGCAAGCCGAGCGCGACCGACGACGAGGAGGAGGGGAAGAAGAACCCGAACCGCGCCCGGCAGACCGAGGAGCCGGGCGCTCTGACCGTCAAGTGGTCGGCCGAGGATCCGAACGGCGACGAGCTGCGCTACGAGCTGGCGCTGCGCGAGGTCGGGCAGGCCGACTGGCGGCCGCTGCGCGCGGATCTGGACGCGCCCTTCTTCACGCTGAAGGCGGCGCAGCTGCCCGACGGGCATTATCAGTTCCAGGTCAAGGCCAGCGACGCGCCGTCGAACCCGGTGGGCGAGGAGCTCGAGGACACGCGCGAGTCGCGCGCGGTGCTGGTCGACAACAACCCGCCGCGCGTCGATCCGCTGCAGATCACCACCGCCGGCCGGCGGGTCACGGTCCGGGTCGTCGCCGCCGATGCGGTCGGCCCGCTGGTCAAGGCCTTCTGGTCGCTCGATGGTGGTCCGCAGCGGCCGATGCGCCCGGACGACGGCATCCTTGACGGCGCGGGCGAGAGCTTCACGCTGCGCACCGGCGAGCTCCCCCCGGGCGCGCACACCGTGACGGTGCAGGTCTTCGATGAGGCGGAGAACGAGGGGATGGGCGAGGCGCGCTTCGAGGTGCGTCCGTGAGCGACCGGCCGCCCGAGACCTCCTCGACCCTGAAGATCCTGGCCATCATCGGCCTGGTGTTTCTGCTCGGCGTCATCGTGCTGGTCGGCACGTGCGCCTACTGCGTGCTCTCGAACCCGGCGGTGCGCAAGACCGGCTCGCTGATCGGCGAGACGATGCGCATGGGGCTCGAGGCGACCAAGGCGCCCGGGACCGCCGAGCTGCGCGCCGCCGGCTGCCCCGAGGCGATGGTGATGGACCTGCGCCGCATGGTGGCGCTGGTCAAGGAGCTCGAGGCCGACGGCGGGCAGGCGAAGGTGCAGCTGCCCGAGGAGGAGTGGCAGAAGACGCTGGTCGTCTGCCAGTACCCGCAAGCCGGCGAGACGCTCGGCTGCGACGTGGTCGCGCGCACCTTCGGCGCCGCGGTCCCGAGCCCACCGAGCGAGTTCGGCGTCGTCGTGCGCGTCAACGCGCCGCCGGCCGAGGTCTGCCGCGGGGTCTACGGGCCGGACGGGACCCTGCTCCAGGAGATCGCCGAGCCGGTCGAGCAGGGTGGGCCGTTTTTGGCACCGCCGCCGGGGCGCCTCCCCGCCGAGGCGCCCCTCGAGGAGGACGGGGACGAGGCCGCGGGCGCGCCCTGAATCCAGCGACGCAACCCCCCGATTGGACGGCCGTTTTCTGCCTGCGCCCGAGCCGCTGGCGTTGGCCGGCCGATCTCGGTAGAACGGGAGCCCGGGTTTGTCACCCGAGAATCATTGGTGAAGGTGCGGCGTCCAAGGGAGGCCGTCATCATCGGGTGGGAACGAGACTGACGCGGCCAACAACGAAGGTCGCGACACGGAGGCACTTCATGCGCAAGGTCTTGGTGGTGTCGTTGGTGGGTTTGGCTCTGGCGCTCGGCGCCTGTGGCGGCGGCAAGAAGGGCGGCAAGGGCGCCGCGGCCGGCGGCGGCCAGTCGAAGGCGGACGAGGCGGCCGAGACCTTCGGCAAGACCGACGACGGCCGGCCGGGTTGGATCATGCGCGGCAACGTCGCCCAGAAGATGCCGGACGGCCGGCGGGTCTTCTTCGGCGTCGGCGTCGCCTCCGGGATCAAGAACCCGTCGCTGCTCCGCTCGACCGCGGACAACCGCGCGCGCAACGAGCTGGCCAAGATCTTCGAGGTCTACTCGGCGTCGCTGATGAAGGACTACATGAACTCCGGCGGCGAGCAGACCGTCGAGCAGGCGGTGAAGACCGCTGCCTCGTCGTCGCTGAAGGGCACCGAGGTGGTCGACCGCTACATCGGCAGCGATGGCAGCCTGTACGCGCTCGCCTCGTTGGACCTCGAGACGGTCAAGAAGGTGCTCGAAGCCGAGGCCGCCGGTGCGGCGAAGAGCTTCGTGACCAAGGTCGACGTCGACGACATCTTCGACGCGCACGGCAAGAAGCCGCCGCCGCCGCCGCCGCCGCCGCGGGTCGCGGCCCAGGACGTCGGCAGCGGGCCGGCCTCGGAGCCGAAGGGTGACGGCTCGAAGGTGCGCGAGCGGTCGGGCAAGAAGCCGGCCTGGATCGACGGCGAGGACGCCAACTTCCCCTACAACACCTACCTGTGCGGCGTCGGCTTCGCCAAGGATCGCACCGGGGCCGAGAACGGCGCCTACGCGGCGCTGGCGCGCATCTTCATCGCCAACGTCTCGTCGATGAGCAAGGACTTCATGGGCGCCTACTCGGCGACCGGCGCGCAGTCGCTCGAGGTCCAGTCGTCGGAGACGCTGACCAAGGTCTCGACGGCGAAGATCTTCAGCGGCGTGCAGCTGATGGAGGTCTGGGCCGGTGAGGGCTACGTCTACGGCCTCGCCTGCCTCGACCGGGCCAAGGCGGCCAACATCCTCGGCGAGCAGATCGCCGCGCTCGACGAGGAGGCCGGCCGGCACCTCGAGCGGGCCGGCGGCGCCGACAAGGCGGCGAAGGTCGGCTACCTGGCCAAGGCGATGGACGCGATCCTCACCCGCGAGGCGCACAACACCGAGCTGCGCATCGTCAACGTCGACGGCTCCGGCATCGCCGGACCGTACTCGCACGCCGACGTCGCCGCGGCCTTCGAGGCGGCGGTCGAGGCGCTCAAGGTCGGGGTGCGCATCGAGGGACCGTACGAGGACGAGTTCAACGCCTACTTCGTCTCGACCTTGACCAAGCGCGGCTGGAAGATCTCCGACCTCAGCGCCGGCGGCGACGAGGACCAGGACGTCCTGGTGCTGGTCAAGATCCGCATGGACGACTCGGGCAAGGGGACCAAGAGCGCCCAGAACATCCAGTTCGCGACCGCGGTGATCGTCGTCGAGGTCAAGAACGTCCAGGGCGGCAAGATCATCACCGCCTTCGAGGAGTCGAAGAGCCGCGGCCACCGCAACCTGCAGGAGGCCGAGCGCTCGGCGGTCAAGGAGCTGTCCAAGATCATCACCAACAAGATCGGCAAGGGCATCGACGACGCGATGAAGGGCAAGTAGGGCCCACCCCGCAGCGACGGACCGGGCGAGGGGGACGCTGAGCCAATGCGCCTGCCCGCGCCGCCCACCGAGCTACGCCTCTACCCCAGCCGCCTGGCCGCCGAGCACGCGCGCGCGCTCCGTCCCGGGGAGGCGGAGGCGCTCGCCGCGGCGACCACCTTCGCCGCGCTGTGGCGGGCGCTCGGGGCGCTCGACGGGCGTCG
>JBFYZW010000445.1:0-7874 GCA_041309305.1 Deltaproteobacteria bacterium
GCGGCGGCGAGCCCCTCGCACCGCCGCGCGACGTCGGCGTCCGCTGCGGGCAAGCGCGGCCGCCGAGCTCCCGGCAACAGCAACTGGCGGTCGTGCGTCAGGCGTTGGCCGACAGCGCCAACTTCGCGCCGTTGGGCTGGGACGACTGGGGTGCCGCCGCGGGGCGACGTGACCGCCGCCGCCGCGGGGCGGTGATCACCGCCGAGAACGTCGCCGGCCTGTCGCGGCACGAGATCGCCGCCGAGGTCGATCGCCTGCTCGCCGAGCGGGGCGTCACCGATCCGGACGCCCGCGACGAGCTGCTCGCCGGGTTGCGCCGCTCGGTCGGCTCGGACTTCTTCTTCCTCGCCCAGCGCGAGGCGTGCGGCCACATCGACGCGCTGCGCGACGCGCTCACCGCCGCCGACGACCAGCGTTTGGCCGACGCCTGGCGGGAGTTCAGCCTCGATCTCGGCCCGAAGAAGGCCGAGGCGCTGTGCCGCGAGCTCGGATTGCACGCCGCGGTGATGGGGCCGGCGGCGCTGCGCCAGGTGCGCGAGCCCCTCGCGGTCGAGTTGGCCAGGACGCAGGACGCCTTGACCGGGGTGCCCGACCCCGCGCAGCTGCGCGACGAGGTCCCCGGCGCCCTCGCCCGCCTGGCGCTGGCCACCGGCGTGCGCTTTGTTCTCCCGCGCCCGACGCCCCCGGTCGACCGGGTCCGGGCGCTGCGCATGGTGATGTTCGGCGGCCTGGGGCAGAACGTGATCGACGCGGTCCGGGTCGTGCAGCTGCTCCGGAACACCGCCAGCACCGAGCGGGACACCTTCCTCGGCGACGCGGTCGCCGCCCGGCTCGACCGCGCCTGGCTGTGGCAACAGATCTACGAGCTCGTCGGCGCGTTCGCCACCAACGGGATTGGCGTCGGTGCCGGTGACGGTCTGCTGCCCGGGGACCTCGCTGACCTGGTGGTCGGCAACGGTCCAGGCCTGCTGGGCACGGCGATCGACGCGCTCCCCGAGGCCCCCCTGTGAGATCCGCCTCCATCTGCTACAATGGTGCGTCACCATTGAGCGGAGGTTGGCCGGTTGTCACGCGCGCTCTTCGACGACACGCGCCTGTTGCGCTGGCTCTTCGCCGCGGCCGGGGCGATCGCGCTCGGCGGCTGCGACAACGCCACGGTCACCAGCGACCCGGAGTGCCGCGAGCACACCGACTGCCAGCCGGAGGAGATCTGCCGCGAGGGTACCTGCCGCCGCCCCTGCCTGAGCGACGCAAACTGTCCGCCTGAGCAGCCGCGCTGTGTCCACGGTGTCTGCCTCGAGGTCGCCACCGCCTGCCGCGACCGGGAGGACTGCGTCACGCCGCCGGTCTGTCACAGCGCCACCGCCGCGGTCTGTGACGCCGGCCGCTGCGTCTACCCGAGCGTGCGCGACGACACGCCCTGCGCCGACGTCGACCCGTGCACCACCGACGAGCGCTGCCGCGCCGGCGCCTGCGTCGGCGACCCGGTGATCTGCGCGACGCCGCCGGACCCGAGCTGCACGGGCGACGACGCAACCTACATCGCCTACGCCTCGTACGGCATCTGCGATCCCGGCACCGGCGCCTGCGCCTACGCCGCGCGCACCGTGCCCTGCGCCTCGTGCAGCACGACCTGCCTGCACGTCTGCGACGCGGTGACCTGCGCCGATCAGAACGGCGGCTGCCTGACCCAGGGGACCTGCCTGCCGCCCGGCGGGACCTGCGAGTACGTCACGCGCGCCGACGGCTCGGCCTGCACCTTTGGCAGCGGCACCGGCTCGTGCGTGCGCGGGCTATGCGTCGAGTGCGTCAACGCCGCGCAGTGCCAATCGCCCCCGGGCGGCCGCAGCGAGTGCTACACCGCCAGCTGCCAGGGAAACAGCTGCACCTACGCGCCGAACGGGGCGCCCGGGTGCGAGGATCCGCAGTGCGCCGGCCAGCCGGCCGAGACGCCGTGCAACGACGCCAACCCGTGCACCTACGACGACGCGTGCACCAACGCCGGGCTGTGCCTCGGCACCGCGATCACCTGCGCCAACGACCCGCAGACCTGCGGCGCGATCCGGACCTGCAACGGCACCAACGCCTGCACCGTCACCTACCCGGGCAGCGAGACCGGCTGCGACGACGGCAACCTGTGCAGCTACGGCGACCGCTGCCAGTCGGGCAGCTGCCTGCCGACCGGCACGGTGAGCTGCACCAACGGCGCGCCGCCGTGCGGCGCCCAACGGGCCTGCAACGGCACGGCGCTGTGCGACGTCACCTACCCGACCGGCGCCTGCACCGACAACAACGCGTGCACCTACGGCGACCACTGCGCCACCGGCACCTGTGTCCCGGACGGCACCGTCAGCTGCACCGACGACCCGGGCACCTGCGGCGCGCGGCGCAGCTGCAACGGCACCCCCGACTGCGCGGTCACCTACCCGACCGGTTCCTGCACCGACAACAACCCGTGCACCTACGGCGACCACTGCGCTGGCGGGGCCTGCGTCGTCGACGGCACGGTTACCTGCACCAGCGATCCCGGCCAGTGCGGCACGCAGCGCTTCTGCAACAACACACCGAGCTGCGGTACCTCGACGCCCTCGAGCTGCGACGACGGCAACCTGTGCACGTACGGCGACTATTGCAGCGGCACGACCTGCGTCGGCGGCACGACCGTGAGCTGCACCAACGAACCGCCGCCCTGCGGCGCGCAGCGGTCGTGCAACGGCACCTCGAGCTGTTCGGTCACCTACCCAACGGTGAGCTGCAACGACGGGGACGCCTGCTCCTACAACGACCGCTGCCAGAGCGGCGTCTGCGACGGCACCACGGTGACCTGCACCAACGGGACGCCACCGTGCGGTGTGCAGCGCTCCTGCAACGGCACCGCCAGCTGCACCGAGACCTACCCGGGCACCACGGTCGACTGCGGCACCTGCCGCCGTTGCGACGGCAGCGGCGGCTGCGCGGTCAACTCGACCGACCACGGCGACTGCCCGACCTGCCAGAAGTGCGTCAGCGGCGGCTGCCAGAACCAGACCGCCGGCGAGGACCTCAAGGACGAGTGCACCTGGCAGCTCTACACCTGCAGCCCGAGCGACTTCTGCAGCGGCACCGGCGCGAGTTGCGGCGCGCTCGCGGAGTACAGCCAGTGTGACGGCGACGGCCTGATGCACTGTATGGGCGGCTACTGCCAGGCGAGCTGCCCGTTCATCTTCGCCCGGCGCGGCGGCGGCTGGGAGTACGTCACCGACGACGCCGGCAACGCCCTCGGGATGATGCGCAAGCACGCGCTGGCCAAGTCGCTGGTCCAGTTCTTCGGGCCCCACTACATCATGCTCGGCCAGCTCGACCGCGATCCGGACGGGCTCTACCGGGTCAAGCTGCGCGAGACGCTGCAGGAGCTCGACTACGTCGACGAGCTCAAGCTGGTCGCCATCGATCACCCGGCCGGCAGCGAGGTGATCGCCTCCTCGGCCGAGCAGCGGATCGAGGATCGGCGGCTCTACCTGCCCACGGTCAAGACGGTGCGCGCGCCTCGGCCGCTGCGCGCCGCCACCGATTGGCTCGGCCGCGACGTCACCGCCGAGGCGCGCGAGCTCGACGGCGTGCCGGTGCCCTCCGACCCGGCCGCACCGCGCCACTACACCTTCGACTTCGGCCCGATCCCCGAGCCGGCCCACGCGAAGCTGGTGCTCGACGCCTGGTCGATGTTCGGCAAGGACTTCGTCAGCGAGCAGAAGGTGCGCGGCCACCTGCTGGTCGTCGACCGGTCGGGCGCCTGGGTCCGCGTCCGCGACATCGGCTTCCCGCAGGGCGACGCGAAGCGCTTGGCGATCGACCTCGGCGACTTGTTTTTGAGCGACGACCAGCGCATCCGCGTGCACACCGGCACCGGCCCGGGCGGCCGGGCGCGCTGGACGATCGATCGCGCGTTGCTCGACACCTCGGCGCCGGAGCCGACCGTGGTGCGCGAGCTGCCGGCGCAGGCCGCCTACCTGGGCCACAAGGGCGGCCTGAGCTACACCGCCGCCGGTTACCACCAGCGCATCCGCGCCCGCGACAACCGGCTCGGCACGCTCGAGTACCACCTCAGCTTCGGCGACTTCACCCGCTTCGGCGCGGTGACCGAGCTGCTCGGCGCGCAGGACAACCACTTCGTGATCATGCAGCACGGCGACGAGCTGACCGCCGCGTTCGCCGACCCGGGCGAGCCGGGGCCGGGGATGGTGCGCAGTTGGGCGCTGCGCTCGACCCTGTTCTACAAGCAGCACTACCGGGACCGCGACGTCGAGCCGCTGCCGTTCTGGGGCATGACCGCCGATCCCCCTCGGCCGGACGAGCGCTACCCCGACGAGGAGGGCCACCGCGCCTACCGCGCCGCCTACAACACCCGCCGCTACCGGGAGGACGGCCGGCGCGAGACCCTGACCGCGCCGCGCGGCGCGCCGCTGCCGCTGGCCATCGGCGCGGCACAGATCGAGCCCCCCGCCGCGATCGGGACCGACGCCCTGATCGCGCAGCTGGCCACGGCGCTCGCGCCGGCGCGCAACGTCACCCGCGTCGCCGTGGAGCGGGCCGAGGCGGAACTCACCGCGGTGGCCACCGGCGCCGGTGAGCTCTGCCAGCTGACGCTCGTGCTCACCGAGCGGGCGACCGGCGAGACGATGGCCGCGGCGTCGGTCGACACCGGCTGCGACGCGCCGGCGTTGGCTCGGGCGGCCGCCGAAGCGGTGCGACAGCTGGGCCTGCCGCCGGTGACCCGCACGGCCCGGACGCCCTTCTTGGCGCCGCTGCCGCGCTGGCGCTGACGGGGTAGCTCGGCCCGCCGCTCTGCTCTATAACCGACCGCGGTGTTCGCGCGCTTCCAGGAGCTGCTGCTGCGCCGCCGCTGGTGGGTGCTGGGCGGCTTCTTGGTCATCGCCCTGGGCACGGGCTGGTTCTACCCGCAGCTGCGCTTCGAGTCGTCGGTCGAAGCGATGGTCCTCGAGGACGATCCCGACCTGCAGGCGTTGCGTCGCTTCGAGGCGGTGTTCGGCAGCGACGAGACGATGCTCGTCGCGCTGCGCGCGCCGGACATCTTCACCACGCGCTTTCTGACCGACCTCGAGGCGCTGCGCGAGCGCATCGCCGCCAGCGCGTCGCTGCGCGAGTGCCGGGCGCTCACCAACCTGAGCGCCATCGCCGGCCGCGGTGACGAGCTCGAGGTCGGCGCGCTGGTGCCCGAGATCCCGACCACCGCCGAGGGGCTGGCCGCCCTGCGCGCCCGGGCGCTAGCTCGGGAGGACTACCTGGGCATCTTCTTCAACCGCGCCGCCAACACCGCGACTATCCTCGTCCGGCTCGAGCTGCCGAGCGAGCGCGCCGACCTGGCGCCGATGCGTGCCGAGCTGGTCGAGCGCGTGCGCCAGATCCTGCGCGAGCCGCGCTTCGCGCGTTACCCGAGCTACGTCAGCGGAGGAGTGGTGCTGCGCACCGATCTGGCCGAGTATCAACGACGCGACAACACGCGCTTCCAGGCGCTGGTCTACGGCCTGATCGTCCTGTTCCTGCTGCTCAGCTTCCGCCGGGTGCAGGCGGTGGTCCTGCCGCTCACCGTCGTGCAGATCTCGCTGTTCATCGTCCTCGCCCAGCTGCACCTCTCCGGGCGGGCAATCAACATGGTCGGCTCGATCCTCACCCCGCTGTTGCTCGTCTACGGCATCTCGATCTCGAGCCACGTCTTCAACCGCTACCTCGAGTCCATCTCGTCGGCGGACGGTGACCAACGTCGCGCCCTGGTCACCGGCATCACCTCGGTGGCGCTGGCCAGCCTGTTCAACGCGGTGACCACCGCCGCCGGGTTCGGCTCGAACATGATCTCGCAGATCGTGCCGATCCGGAACTTCGGCCGCGACGCGGCGCTCGGCGTGCTGGTGGTCATGGTCGTCAGCCTGCTGCTCGCCGGGCCGCTGTTGTCGCTGTTCCGCATGCCGCGGGTTGACCGGGTCGCCGCCCAGCTACAGCACGGCCGGCTCTCGCGCCTGCTCGATCGCATCGCCACCTTCAACCAGCGCTGGCGCTGGCCGATCGCCCTGGTCAACCTGGGCGTCATCGCCATCGCCGCGGTGGGCATCTCGCGCATCCAGGTCGAAACCAAGCTGATCGAGTACTTCCGCGAGGACACCGAGATCCGCACGGCCTGGAGCCTGATCGAAGAGCAGCTCACCGGCGTCACCACCATCGAGGTGGTTGTCGAGACCGACACGCCCGACGCGATCAAGGACCCGGTGCTGCTCGCCAAGCTCGACGCGGCGCAACGCTGGTTCGACGCCGACCCGCGCCTGCACGACCCGTTGTCGGTGCTCAACATCCTCGGCGAGCTCAACCGCGCCCTCGCCGGCGAGCAGGCCGGCCGCGTGCCACAGAGCGCCGAGCTGACCGCCCAGCTGCTCCTCCTCTACGAGTCCTCGAATCAGAGCGAGGATCTGTGGAGCTTCGTCAACGGCGACTACACGGCCGCGCGGCTGAGCGCCCGGATCAAGACGATGGGCAGCAACGACCTGGTCCGCCTGGTCCAGGAGGTCAAGGCCGAGGTGCACCGTATCTTCGCCGCCGACGAGGAGCGCGGGCTCCGCCTCTCGGTCACCGGCACCGCGGTCCTCTACGCCAACATGGTCGACACGCTCATCGCCGGCCAGCTGAAGAGCTTCGGCCTGTCGCTGACGCTGATCGCGCTGTTGATGATGCTGGTCGCCCGTGAGATCGGGCTGGGCCTGCTGAGCCTCTTGCCCAACCTGATCCCCATCGCGGTCGTGATGGGCATCATGGGCTACGCCGGCATCCCGCTCGACGCGACCACCGCGACGATCGCACCGATCGCGCTCGGCATCGCGGTCGACAGCACCATCCATTACCTGATCCGCTTCCGCCGCGAGCACCGCGCCTGCGGCGATCGGACGCTGGCGATGCGCCGCACCGTCGCCACCGTCGGCCGGGCGATGGTCGCCTCGAGCCTGCCGTTGTGCGCCGGGTTCCTCGTCCTGTGCACCTCGGCGTTCAAGCCGACCTACTACTTCGGGCTGCTCTCCGGGATGGTGGTCTTCCTGGCCCTGGTCTACGACCTGGTCGCGACGCCGGTGGCGCTGCTCCTCTACACCCCCGGCTACGAGCGCCGCGGCGAGCTCACCCCGCCGGCCAGCCGGTCCGGACCATGACGCCGAGCCTCCTCGATCACCCGCTGATCGCGTCCCGCTACTTCTTCCCCCGCCGAGTCCGGCTGCCGGGCGCCCTCGAGGTGCGAAGCGCCGGGGTGACGTTGGCCTGTTACGCCTACGCCCCGCACGCCGGGGCCCCGACCGTGTTGCACTTCCACGGCAACGGCGAGGTGGTCGCCGACCACCTCGACGACTTCGCCCCGGCCCTTCTCGCCGCCGGCCTCAACGTCTTCTTCGCCGAGTACCGCGGCTACGGTGGCTCGACCGGCGCGCCGACGCTCGGCGCGATGCTCGACGACGTCGAGGCGATCCTCGCCGCCGTCGGTCGCCCGGCCAACGAGGTCGTCGTCTACGGCCGTTCGGTCGGCTCGATCTTCGCGCTCGAGCTCGCCGCGCGCGTGCCGGCCGTGCGCGCCCTGGTGCTCGAGAGCGGCATCGCCGAGCCGCTCGAGCGCCTCCGCCTGCGCGTCAGCGCCGCCGAGCTCGGCGTCACCGAGGCGGCGCTCGCCCATGAAGCGGCCCGCCGCCTCGACCACCGCGCCAAGCTCGCCCGCTACCCGGGGCCGGTGCTGCTCTTGCACGCCGCTGGCGACCACCTGGTGCCGTTCGACAACGCCGAGCGGTTGGCGGCCTGGGCCGGCGCGCGCGCGACGTTGCGCCGCTTCGCTGCCGGCGACCACAACACCATCC
>JBFYZW010000446.1:0-2869 GCA_041309305.1 Deltaproteobacteria bacterium
GGCGGCGAGCGCAGAGGTCAGCTCGGCCCAACCCAAATCGCTCAGCACCCCGGCTTGTGTTGCGAATCCGCCCATCTCGGCGCCGATCTCTACCCGAGGCCCCGCCCTGCTGTCCAACCCCGGCGCGCCGGTCGAAAGACGCTACGGATCCGCCCGCCGGCGCGATAATGTCGGCACCTGGGGAGCCCTCTTTGTCCACCTCAACGAGACGGTGAGAGACCATGCCGGAGCCGATTCGTCACAACCAGATCGAAGAGTACCTCTGGACCGTGCTCACCCGCGGTGGGCTCGATCTGGTCGACGCGCCGCGCATCGACCAGTTGATCGACCACCTGACCAAGCACAAGGCCGCCGCCGACGCCCCGGCGACCGCCCCGATGCAGGCCACCCCGGATCAACTCGAGGTCGACACGTACGAGCGCGACGCGCTCAAGGCGTTACTCCACGACGAGTCGTGGCGCCGGCTGCTCGAGGACGACGCGGTGCGCAAGCTCGAGACCTTCCTCGACGTCCAGGTCCGGGTGCACCGCTCCGGCCAGGGCAAGGACGCCCCCGGCACCGTGCCGCAGGGCTCGATCCCGAACAACCTCTCGAGCCACATCGGCCGCTCCGGCCTCAAGCTCGAGCACGTGCCCGCGTTGTTCAACCACGAGTACGAGCAGCGCAAGGCCGAGCTGTTCGAGAACCCGCGCCTGTCCGAGGAGGAGCGTGGGCGGAACGTCTTCTTGCTCCTCCAGGACTACGCCGCGGTGCTCGACCGCGCCGGCGGCGGCCCGGGCGTCGCCGAGGCGCGCCGCAAGCTGCTCGAGGTCTTCTTCACCAAGCCGCACGCGCCGATCCACGGCGCCCAGGACCCGGACGACGATCTGCTCTCGAGCGCCTGGGAGGTCGTCTGGGGCACCGACCCGGAGAAGCCGCAGAGCAGCTTCACGGTCGACAAGACCAAGCAGTGGTCGAGCTACATGAGCTACAACGGCGACTTCCTCGAGGTCGCCAAGGCGATCGACGACTACCTCAAGGCCGACGGCAAGCCGGCCAAGGTGCACCTGCACGAGAAGCGCAGCCCGCTGAACTGGATCGTCCGCGAGGCGACCGGCAACTACAAGCCGTCGTCGACCTTCGACGAGCAGCGGGCGATCTCGTCGACCGGCGTCGACTTCGCGATCAAGCTGCTCGCCAACGAGCGGCAGATCGGCGAGCGACAGCTCGACCCGACGGTTGACCTGAAGGTCGACTTCTACGCCTGGAACGAGTTCGTCGCGCTGGACAAGCAGCGCGGCGAGCGCCTGGTGCCGATCCACGACGAGACCAAGGAGGAGCTCAAGGTCGAGGCCGAGCTGTACAGCGCCGAGAACTGGCGGCCGATCTTCAAGGACGCGGCCGGCAACCCGGTCGACCGGAGCAAGGTCACCTGCGTGATCAAGGACGCCCGCGGCAACGTCAAGGGTGACGGCGCCGCCACCGGCTCGTACAGCGCCAGCTGGTGGGGGCTGTGCGACCGGAACGCGCAGCTCGGGCTCATCACCCTGAAGTACGGCTTCCCGAAGCCCCAGAAGAACGTGACGCTGGAGGTCGGCGACAAGGCCTTCCCCTTCACCAGCGAGCAGATCATCAAGATCGTCGGCCGGCGCCTGACCGAGATTTTCCCCCGCCACACCCAGGCCGGCAACCGCTTCGACGACGAACCGGATCAGATCCACCTGAAGAACGGCACGGTGCTGCAAGGCAAGATCAAATCGACGATCGACTTCTACCAGCCGGACACCTACCGCACCGGCGACCTGATGGTCGTCGCCCCGACCGACAAGGACGCGCTCGTCGGCACGCTGATGTTCAAGGGCGAAGGCGGCGCCGAGCGCGAGCTCGACTGCGCCGAGATCACCGAGCTGCGCCGGCAGCCGCAGTCCGGCGCCAGCGCGGCGACCGGCGGCGAGGCGACCGACATCGTCAAGCTCAAGGACGGCACCGAGCTGCGCGGCGCCCTGGTCAGCAAGGTCAGCTTCGCGCAGGCCAAGCGCGAGACCGACGGCACGCTGCTGCTCGCCAACACCGATGGCACCACGCTGCGCGGTGAGGTCAAGCTGACCACCACCCGCGGCGAGGAGAAGCGCGTCGCGTTGAGCGAGATCAGCTACCTGGTGCGCGAGGACGAGCAGGAGATCCTCGCCGACGAGGCGCTGGCCTACATCATCCGCAACCAGGGCATCTTCTGCGCCGACTCGTGGACCGGCTCCTCGGTAGCCAACGGCACGCGCACGATCGAGGAGATCAACCGCTGGAAGAGCGGCGACGACGACAAGCCGAGCTGGGTACCGAGCAGCCTCGACAGCCTCAAGGGCACCAAGGGCCCGGTCAAGGACAAGGACAAGCTCTACTTCTTCTCCCTCGGCGACAAAGGCGGCTCCTACTACGGCGGGCTGAAGTTCTGGTTCGAGGTCGACAAGAACGGCACGCCGGTCAACCTCGGGTTGATCTCCGGCCAGTGGGACTTCCTCTGGGGCATGGAGGGTGAGCCGGACTGGGACGCGCCGTCGACGCTGAACCCGGAGATGCCCAAAGACCTGCCGCTTCGGCTGTACGTCAACAGCATCGCCGAACCGGAGAAGCACGCCGCCGTCCTGCCGAAGAACTGGAAGAGCTACCTCATCGCCCCGCCGCCGGCGGGCGCCGATCCGACGCCAACCACCCCGACGCCTCCACCCGCGTGAGCTGACGCCGCCGTGCCGTCGCTGCGCGAATGGCTGGCCGCCGAGCCGTTCGCGCTCGGGTTGTCGAGCGGCTTCTTCGGCTTCTTCGCCCATACCGGGGTCTGCCTGGCCCTGGCCGAGGCCGGGCTCGTCGGGGCGCGCTTCGCCGGCGCCAGCGCCGG
>JBFYZW010000447.1:0-2685 GCA_041309305.1 Deltaproteobacteria bacterium
GCGGCGCGGTCGACGGCGGCGGCGCCCGCGCCCCCTGCGCCGGCCACGAGCGCGCGGATGCCCTCGGAGACGGCGCCGCTGGCGGAACGCCAGGCGGTGCAGGAGCTGGTGGTCTTGAGCGGCAAGGGCGGGACCGGGAAGACCAGCCTGGTCGCCTCGTTCGCCGCGCTCGCCGCCCCGGTCACGGCGGTCGACTGCGACGTCGACGCGGCGGACCTCGACCTGGTGATGGCCCCGGCGCTCGAGACGCGCTGGCCCTTCTCCGGCGGGCAGACCGCGACCGTGGACACCGAGCGGTGTACGTTGTGTGGCCTGTGTGTGCAGAACTGTCGTTTTGACGCCGTCGACTTCGTGCGCGACGGGGCGCAGCCGAGCGTGCGTGTCGATCCGCTCGGCTGCGAGGGCTGCGGTGTGTGCGCCGACCTCTGCCCGGAGCGGGCGATCGCGCTGGCGCCGTCGCGTCCCGGGGAGTGGTTCCTCAGCCGGACGCGGCACGGGCCGCTGGTGCACGCCCGGTTGGCGCCGGCGCAGGAGAACAGCGGCAAGCTGGTCTCGCTGGTCCGGCGCGAGGCGCGCGCGGTGGCCGCCGGGAGCAGCGCGCGGCTGCTCCTCGCCGACGGCTCTCCCGGGATCGGCTGCCCGGTCATCGCCTCGGTCACCGGGGCGAGCCTGGTGCTGCTGGTCACCGAGCCGACGCCGTCGGGCTTGCACGACCTGACCCGCGTCGCGGCGTTGACCCGCCGCTTCGCGGTCCCGACCGCCGTGTGCATCAACAAGGCCGACCTCAACCTGGCGATGAGCGACGCGATCGACCGGAGCGCGGCGGCGCTCGGCCTGCCGGTCTGGGGGCGGATCCGCTACGACGACGCGGTGACGGCGGCGCAGCTCGCCGGCGTCGCGGTGGTCGAGCTGGGCGAGAGCGGCGCGGCCGAGGACATCCGCGCCCTCTGGGGTCGCGTCGACGCGGCGCTGGCGGCCGAGCGGCGGCGGAGCTTGCCGCTGCGCACCTCGGCCGCCGGGGGGTGAGCGGTCGGACGGGGTTGCTCGGCCGGCGCGGTTGTGCGATCGGGAGGGCAACATGTTGACCCTCGAGTGCAAGAGCATCGGCGTGGTGCGCGAGCTGGGCGGCGGCGACAGCCTGCTCGAGCTGCGTCCGCCTTTCGCCGAGGGCCTCTTCGGCCTGCGCGCCGGCGACCAGGTGCAGGTGCTCTACTGGATGCACAACCTGACCTCCGCCGACCGCCGCCGGCTGCGCGTCCACCCGGGCGGCGACGCGGCGCTGCCCGAGCGCGGCGTCTTCGCGCTGCGCAGCTGCGTGCGCCCGAACCCGATCGGCGTCACCGTGGTCGAGGTCATCGAGGTGCGGCCGGCGGCGCTGGTCGTCCGCGGGCTCGACGCCCTGGTCGGCTCCCCGGTGCTCGACATCAAGCTCCTGTCCGCCTGACGCGGCGCCGGTTGCGCGCTTGAAACCCGGACAGTCGCGCAAGCGCGACCCTGACCTCCGGGCGGTTCCCCCCGGGCGTCCAACCCCCGGCGCCGGCGCGCGATTTCGACGTCGATCGCGTTTCGGGGGCTGGCTCGTTTCCTGCTATGGTCTCGCGTCAGAGAGGAGATGTCAGTCATGGCTGAAGCCAAGAAGGCAGAGGGGTGCGTCGCGACGGCCGCCGGGCCGGTCAAGACGCCCAGCGCGCCGAGCGCGGCGGGAGCCGCGAAGGCGGAGGAGAAGACGATGACAGTGATGGTCGGCAAAGAGGCACCGGACTTCGAGGCGTCGGCGTTCGCCGGCGGGACCTTCTCGAACATCAGGCTCTCGAGCTTCCGGGGCAAGTGGGTCTTCCTCTGTTTCTATCCGGGTGACTTCACCTTTGTTTGACCGACGGAGTTGTCGGCGGTCGCCGGCAAAAAAGCAGAGTTCGCGAAGCTCGGTGTCCAGGTTCTGGCGTGCAGCACCGACAGTCGGTTCGTGCACAAGATCTGGCAGGAGCAGGAGCTGGGCAAGATGGTGCCCGGTGGCTTCCCGTTCCCGATGCTGTCCGACGCGGGCGGGAAGATCGGCAGCGTCTACGGCATCTACGACGAGGCCGGTGGGGTCGACGTGCGCGGGCGCTTCATCATCGACCCGGACGGCGTCGTGCAGGCGATCGAGATCCTCACCCCGCCGGTCGGGCGCAAGGTGAGCGAGTCGATCCGCCAACTGCAGGCCTTCCAGCACGTGCGCGCGACCAAGGGCGCCGAGGTCTGTCCGGCCGGCTGGGAGCCGGGCAAGCCGGTGCTCAAGGTCGGGCCCGAGCTGGTCGGTCGGGTTTGGGAGGTCTGGAAGCCCGACGAGTAGGCGACCGGCAGCGGCCGCGGCGTCGGTGCGCGGAGGCATGGATGAGGGCCGCCCTGACAGTCTGGGACGGGCGCATCTCGCCGGTCTTCGACGTCTGCCGCGAGGTCCTGCTCATCGATCACCAGGGCGGCGTCGAGCTCAGCCGTGAGCTCTGCGCCGTCCCGGTGACCGACTGGCAGGCGAAGATCGACCGCCTGGCCGAGGCCGGCGTCGAGCGGGTGGTCTGCGGCGCCATCTCCGGCGCGGCGGCCGAGGCGTTGCGCGCCCGTGGCATCGCCGTGCTCGGCTTCGTCGCCGGCGAGGTGCCGCGCGTCGTGCGCGCCGTGCTCGCCGGCGGGCGTCCGGCGCCGGCC
>JBFYZW010000448.1:0-18408 GCA_041309305.1 Deltaproteobacteria bacterium
GTGGCCGGGATGGCGCTCGTCGCCGGGGCTGGTGATTGCGGCGGCGCCGGGGCCGGCTCCTCTGGCGGGGAGAGCAACGGCCAGAGCAGCATGATGCCGAGGCAGAGGGCGACGGCGAGGAAGACGCGTTGTTGTTCACTCATGAGGAGTCCTCGACGGCACCGGGTCGTAACCGCCGGGGTGCAGCGGGTGACACCGCCCGATCCGCAGCCCGGTCAGCCAGGCGCCACGCAGCGCGCCGTGCCGCCGGATCGCCTCGGCACCGTAGGCCGAGCAAGAGGGGTAGAAACGACACTGGCCGCCCAGCCAGACGGCCAGCGAATGGCGGTAGAGCCAGATCAGCGCGAGCAGGAGGCGTTGGCCGAGATCCATGCACGCGCTTGAGCCAAAAGACATGTGAGCTCCTCGGTCAGACGGCGGGTGTCGCACACGGCGGCCTCGGGGTGGGCAATGACCACGTGGTCCCAGCCGTGGCTCAGCTCCTCGGGGCGCAACCGGACGATCTCACGCAGTCGGCGGCGAACACGATTGCGCGTCACCGCGTTGCCGACCTTGCGACTGACCGTCAACCCGATCCGCCCCGGCTGGTCAGCGTTCGGCGCGACGAGCAGCACCAGGACGGTCCGACGAAAACGCCGCCCCTGGCCTTGAACGCGCAAGAACTGGGCGCGCGTGCGCAGCGTCGGCGGTTTGGTGAAGCGCCGCGAAGCAATCGCCGTGACTACTTCCGTCCGACCTTGACGGTGAGCCGCTTCCGGCCTTTGGTGCGGCGCCGTTTCAGGACCCGTACGCCGGCGGCGGTCTTCATGCGCTTGCGGAAACCATGCGTGCGTTTTCGCCGACGGTTGTGGGGTTGATAGGTGCGCTTCATGGGCTTTCGCCTTTGTTCGAGAGAGTTGTGGCGGCGCATCTTACCCACCGAGCCTCGCTTGTCAACCGGATCTGCGCCTGTTTGATCCGGTCGACATCTGGTCGCTGATGCCGTGGTCGGGGGGCTACATGGACGGTCACGATTCCCGATCGCCAAAACGCGGCCTCGCTCGAGGAAGCACCGCAAACGGGGTGTGCTCGAATCGCGCACCCCCGTTTGGGCCGAAAAAAAAATCAACAGGAGGTGACCGGAAGATCGACCGGATCGCCTCCGTGGTGCGACGCGCTCACATTACTCTCTTGACCGCGAGGCACGCCTTTGCTTACAGAGAGATCTCGTCATCGCCGTCGCGGCCGTTCGCAACGTCGAGGCGATTGCATCCGCTCTCGTGGCGGGCAGGGGCACGGTGAACGGGCGGGCCACAGGTTCTTCTTCTTCCGTCGCACGCCGCAACTTCAGCCGAACCGATGCCCGACGAAACCTGTGGATACCTCTGTGGCTCACCTGTGAGTCGAGCCGATTAATCGCTTGGAATAGAGGATCTTTTTTCCCCGCGCGTGGGGTTGTGGATAAGCGACGATGATGGATACGACCGCTGACCCTTCGGCCGTATGGACGGCGTTCATCCAGGCTGCCGAGCCACAGATCTCCAGGCATGTCCTCGAAACCTGGCTCAAGCCGATCCGCTGCCTGAGCATCGCCGCCGGCACCGCCATCCTCGAGGTGCGGGACCAGTTCGCCCGCGACTGGCTCAACGACCACTACATCGACTTCATCCGCGAGGGCCTCGAGCGGGCCGCCAATGACAACCTGGCCATCGAGTGGGTGATCAACCCCAAGCGCGGCGCTGAAGCCGAGCTGCCGCGTGAGCTACCCGCGGAGGAGAGCAGCGTCACCGACTCCATCGATCAGGACGAGAGTCGCCGCCGACAGCTGAACCCCCGCTACGTGTTCGAGACCTTCGTCTCCGGGCCATCCAACGCCTTCGCCTTCGCCGCCTGCCGCGCGGTGGCCGAGAATCCGGCTGGCGCCTACAACCCGCTGTTCATCTTCGGCGGCGTCGGGCTGGGCAAGACCCACCTGCTCTCCGCCATTGGCCACCAGATCCTCCGCGATCGGCCGCGCACGCGCATCATCTACACCTCGTCGGAGCAGTTCGTGAACGAGGTGATCAACGCGGTTCGTTTCTCGAAGCTCGACGAGTTCCACGCCAAGTACCGACGGCACTGCGATGTCATCCTGATGGACGACATCCAGCTCATCGCCGGCAAGGAACGCACCCAGCACGAGTTCTTCCACATCTTCAACACGCTCTACGACCTCCAGCGCCAGATCGTCGTCACCAGCGACAAGCTGCCGCACGAGATCCCCGACATCGAGGAGCGGCTGCGCAACCGCTTCCAGTGGGGCCTGATCGCCGACATCCAACCGCCGGAGATCGAGACGCGGATCGCCATCTTGCGCAAGAAGGCCGAGAACGACGGCATCCTCCTCCCGGATGAGGTCGCCTTCTTCCTGGCCAAGAGCATCCGCTCCAACGTTCGGGAGCTCGAGGGTGCCTTGATCCGCTTGATGGCCCACGCGTCGTTGACCAAGACGCCGATCACCATCGACTACGCCCGTCAGGTCCTCAACGACATCCTCGACGCGCGTGAACAGTCGGTCTCGGTCGAGTCCATCCAACGCCTGGTCGCGACCTATTTCCAGGTCAAGGTCACCGATCTGAAGAGCAATCGCCGACACAAGATCCTGGTCCGCCCGCGCCAGGTGGCGATGTACTTGTGCCGCAAGCACGCCGGCGCTTCCTACCCCGAGCTCGGCAGCCGCTTCGGCGACAAGGATCACACCACCATCATGAGCGCCTGTCGCAAGATCGAGACCCAGCTGAAGACCGATGCGCACCTGCGCAAGCAGATCCTCGACCTCGAGCGCCAGTTCGACGCCGCCGCGCCAACCGGCGAGGCGTAACTCTGCCCGTTCCTGCCTGGGGATAACCTGCGCACAACGACCCCACCAACCTTGTTCATCAAGGTGGGGATGACCTGTGACCACAGTTACCCACCTCTCCTGCTCATGACGGTCCACACCCGCACACACAGGGAGATCGTCAATTCATTTGGTGAGTTAGGGGCTCAATCCGGATCTTCACAGCCGATCATGATCATTATTAGATCTATATATCCATCTAGATCAGAGGCCTTGCTCGAGCCTGCCACCGCCCCGTCGAGGCCTCGACCACCAGGTGTCATCGACCGGAGTGCTTGACAACGGGTCGGCGCCTCGTTACCAACCGGCGCACGACTGTCATGCTCTCCGGAGCCTGACGAACGGGGGTGCCTGAATGAAGATGACCATCGAAACAGCCGAGCTCGGCAAGGCACTCTATCGCGTGCAGGGGATCGCCGATCGCAAGAGCACGATGCCGATCCTTGCCCACGTGTTGCTGCAGGCGACTCCAGAGGGGCTGGTGGTCAGCGCCACCGATCTCGACGTCGGCGTCTCGGGCACCTATCAGGCTCACGTTCAAACGCCCGGCACGGTGGCGGTCCACGCCCGCCAGCTCTACGATGTGATCAAGGCCTTGTCGGTCAGCAAGGTCGACATCGTCCGTCAAGACAACAACTGGATCGAGATCAAGGCCGGGTCGAGTCGATTCCGCCTGGTCGGCATGGCGGCCGAAGAGTTTCCAGCGCTGCCGACCCACAGTCAGGTACGCAGCTTCACCATTCCGGCCACGGCGTTGGTCGAGATGATCGATCGGACCATCTTCTGCGTCTCGACTGATGATAACCGCCACAACTTGAGCGGTATCTATTGCGAAGCGCCGAGCAAGAAGACCTTGCGCCTGGTGGCCACCGACGGGCATCGTTTGGCGCTGGCCGAGGCGTCGTTC
This sequence comes from Deltaproteobacteria bacterium, assembly GCA_041309305.1. Lineage (GTDB taxonomy): Bacteria > Myxococcota > XYA12-FULL-58-9 > XYA12-FULL-58-9 > XYA12-FULL-58-9 > JBFYZW01. Next base: position 3,765 of record JBFYZW010000448.1, read on the forward strand.
GACGTCGAGATCCCCTTGGATCAGGGGGTAATCGTGCCGCGCAAGGGGTTCCAAGAGCTCAAGCGGGTGCTCAGTGATGGCAGCGAGGCGATCGAGAGGGTCGAGCTCGGCTTCTCTGCCAACAGCGGCGTACTGCGCGCCGGGCCGGTGACCCTGTCCACGCGGCTGGTCGAGGGGCAGTTCCCCGACTACGATCAGGTGATCCCGAGCAGCGCCGGCAAGATTGCTCGCCTGTCGCGTTCCACCTTCGCCGAGGCGTTGCGCCGGGTCTCGTTGCTCTCGCAGAGCCGCTCCTACGGTGTCCGGCTGACCTTCAGCAACCAGAAGCTCGAGCTCCTGGCCGAGGACCCCGAGTTCGGCGAGGCCCACGAGACGATCGACATCGGCTATGAGGGTGAGTCGATGACCATCGGCTTCAACGCCCGTTACCTGCTCGACGTGTTGGCCTTGATCCACGACGATCAGGTCAACTTCGAGTTCACCGACGACCTCTCTCCCGGCGTCGTCAAGCCGAAGGACGGCGGGGGCTTTCTGGCCGTGGTCATGCCCATGCGCATCTGAGCGCCCGTGCGCATCGAACACCTCGCCGGCGCCCGGTTTCGCAACCTCGCGCGGTTCGCGCTCGATTTCCCGGCGCGCACCGTCGTGCTGCGCGGCGCCAACGGTCAAGGCAAGACCAACCTGCTCGAGGCGATCTACCTGTGCGCCACCGGCCGCTCCTTTCGCCAGGCGCCCAGCGCCGAGCTCATCGCCTGGGACCACCCGCAAGCCGAGCTGCAGGCGCTCTTCTCGCGCCAGGGTGTTCGCCACCACGTCGAGGTGACGCTGACCCCACACCGCCGAGTGGTGCGCCTCGACGGTCGCCACCTGGCGCAGACCTCCGCGCTGCTGCGCTGGGTCAACGTCGTCGCCTTCTTCCCCGACGACTTGCGCCTGGCCAAGGGCGGGCCGGAGGAGCGCCGGCGGTTCCTCGATCGCGCGGTCGCCAACCTCGAGCCGAGCTTCGTCGACGCGGCGCTGGCCTACCAGCGTGTGCTCCGCTCACGCAACGCGCTGCTGCGGCGAGAGGGGCGATTCGACCAGGCCCTGCTCACGACCTACGACGAGCAGTTGATCACCCATGGCGCGACGATGCACCAGGCCCGGTCACGCGCCCTCGCCGCGTTCGCGCCGCTCGCCTGTGCTTGCTTCGCCGAGGTCATCCCGGAGGTCGGCCCGTTGACCGTCGAGCTGACCACTGGCCTGGGTGAGCTCGACGACGTTGATTACAGCCACGCCTTCGCCGAGGCGCTGCACCGCGCCGCGCCGCGCGACCGCCGGCAGGGCAACACCGGGGTCGGGCCTCACCGCGCCGACCTGGTGCTCGGCTTCGGCGGCCACCCGGCGCGCCAGTTCGCCTCGCAGGGGCAACAACGGGCCATGGTCCTGGCGTTGAAGCTGGCCGAGGTGCGCATCCTGCGTCAACAGCTCGGCCTGGCCCCGATCCTGCTGCTCGATGACGTCTCCAGCGAGCTCGACGACGAGCGCATCCGCCGGTTGTTTGTGACCCTCTCGGCGCTCGGCTCTCAGGTCTGGTTGACCACGACCGGGACGGCGCCCTTGCCGATCGCCGACGACGCGCTGATCTTGTCGCTCAAGACCGGTCAGGTCGCCTGAGCACGGGGAGGGACGATATGGCCGGCGGGCGCCAGGTGTGCTAGAAGAGTGCCCCGGTGACTGGAGGACGATCGTTTGACCGCAACCCCCGCGCAAAGCTCCAAGTCGACCTACAACGCGGATCGCATCAAGGTGCTCAAGGGCCTCGATGCCGTGCGCAAGCGTCCGGGTATGTACGTCGGCGACACCGACGACGGCTCGGGGCTGCATCACCTGGTCTTCGAGGTGGTCGACAACGCCATCGACGAGGCGCTGGCTGGCTACTGCGACACCGTCGAGGTCGCCATCCACCTGGACAACTCGGTCACCGTCTCCGACAACGGCCGCGGCATCCCGGTCGATGAGCACCCGACCGAGAAGCGTCCGGCGGCCGAAGTGATCATGACCGTGCTGCACTCGGGCGGCAAGTTCGACGACGAAAGTTACAAGGTCTCGGGCGGGCTGCACGGGGTCGGCGTCTCGGTGGTCAACGCGTTGGCCGAGCGGTTGGTGCTCGAGATTTGTCGCGACGGCAAGGTCCATCGCCAGGAGTATGGCCGCGGCGCGCCGAAGGGCCCCCTGACCGTGGTCGGCACCACCGAGCGGACCGGCACCTCGGTGCTGTTCAAGCCCGACCCGGAGATCTTCACCAGCATCGAGTTCAACTACGACGTCTTGGCCAACCGCCTGCGCGAGCTCGCCTTCCTCAACAAGGGGATCAAGATCTCGATCGCCGACGAGCGCCAGGACAAGACGCAGGTCTTCCAATACGAGGGCGGGATCCAATCGTTCATCCAGCATCTGAACAAGAACAAGACCACGCTCCACCCCGAGCCGATCTTCATCACCGGCGAGCAGGACCACATCCTGGTCGAGGTGGCGGTGCAGTGGAACGACACCTACGCCGAGAACGTCTTCGTCTACACCAACAACATCCCCAACCGCGACGGCGGGACGCACGTCTCCGGGTTCCGCGGCGCGTTGAGCCGCACGGTCACCACCTACGCGACGCGCAACAACCTGCTCAAAGGGAGCGTCAGCCTCTCGGGCGAGGACATGCGCGAGGGGCTGGTCGGGGTCGTCTCGGTCAAGATGCACGACCCGAAGTTCAGCTCCCAGACCAAGGACAAGCTGGTCAGCTCCGAGGTCAAGCCGGTGGTCGAGAAGATCGTCGCCGAGCGGCTGGAGATCTTCTTCGACGAGAACCCGGCCGTGGCCAAGGGGGTGATCGGCAAGGCGATCGAGGCGTCGCGGGCCCGCGAGGCGGCGCGACGAGCCCGGGAGGCCACGCGGCGCAAAGGGGTGCTCGACTCCGCCAACCTGCCGGGCAAGCTCGCCGACTGCCAGGAGCGCGACCCGGCCAAGTGCGAGCTCTACATCGTCGAGGGTGACTCGGCCGGCGGCTCGGCCAAGCAAGGGCGGTCACGCAAGAACCAGGCGGTGCTGCCGTTGCGGGGCAAGATCCTCAACGTCGAGAAGGCGCGCTTCGACCGGATGCTCACCTCGGAGGCGATCACCACGTTGATCGCCGCGCTCGGCACCGGGATCGGCGACGATGAGTTCAACGTCGACAAGCTGCGCTACCACCGCATCATCATCATGACCGACGCCGACGTCGACGGCAGCCACATCCGGACGCTGCTGCTGACCTTCTTCTACCGGCAGATGCCCGAGGTGCTCAAGCGCGGCCACCTCTACATCGCGCAGCCGCCGCTGTACAAGATCACCCGCAACAAGAAGGAAACCTACCTCAAGGACGAGGACGCGCTGAACGATCAGCTCCTCTCGCTCGGGACCGAGAACGTCTCGCTCTTGCCGTCCGACGAGTCGCGCGAGCGGATCGCCGGCGTCGAGCTGAAGGCGCTGTGCCGGGACGTGCTCGCCTACCAGCGGACTTTGGCGAAGGTCGACAAGCGCCGTGACGCCCGGCTGGTCGACGCGCTGCTCAAGGAAACCAATCTCGGCCTGACCTCGCTCAAGCAGGCCGACCTGAAGGCGGACTTCCAGCGCATCGAGGGGTTTTTGCACCGCTTCCACCCGGACGCCTTGCCGCTCGAGATCACCATCGAGCCGGACGCCGAGCACCAGACGAACCGCTGGCGGATGATCACCCGCCATATGGGCGCGCCGCGCGAGTCGGTCTTCCACACCCGCTTCTTCGAGGGCGCCGACTTCGTCGAGCTGCGCGCGCTGGCCGACCGGTTCGAGTCGCTCGGCGCGCCGCCGTACCTGATCTCCTATGCCGAGGAGGCGATCGAGGTGCCACGCCTCGAGGACGCGGTGCAGCGCATCCTGAGCGAGGCGCGCGCCGGGTTGGTCATCCAGCGCTACAAGGGTCTCGGCGAGATGAACCCGGAGCAGCTGTGGGAGACGACGATGGATCCGGCCAACCGGACGTTGCTCGCCGTGCGCGTCGACGACGGGGTGGCCGCCGATCAGATGTTCACCGTGCTGATGGGCGACCAGGTCGAGCCGCGGCGCGAGTTCATCGAACGCCACGCGCTCGACGTGCGCAACCTGGACGTCTGAGCACGCTGACGCGCCGGGCCTTGACGCAGGCCTCCGCGTGACGTAACCGGCGCACCTTCAGCGCAGGAGAGCCCCATGCCCCGCACGGTCTTCCTCGGCACCGGTCACTACCTCCCGCCCAAGGTGGTGACCAACGACGATCTGGCCAAGCTGATGACCACCTCCGACGAGTGGATCCAACAGCGCACCGGGATCAAGACGCGCCGCTACATCGACTGGGACAACGAGCCGATGGGCGCCTCCGACCTCGGCACGCGTGCGGCGCTCGCGGCGCTCGCCGACGCTCAGGTGAGCAAGGACGAGGTCGACTGCATCATCTACGGCACGCTCAGCCCAGACCGCGCCTTCCCCGGCGACGGCGTCCTGGTCCAGGCGAAGGCCGACATCCCGGCCGGCGTGCCGGCGTTCGACATCCGCAACCAGTGCTCGGCCTTCCTCTACAGCCTGGCGATGGCCGACGCCTTCATCCGCCAGGGCCTCTACCGCCGCGTCTTGGTCATCGGTGCCGAGGCGCACTCGTCGGGCCTCGACTTCTCCGACACCGGCCGGGACGTCGCGGTGATCTTCGGTGACGGCGCGGCGGCGGTGGTGCTCGGCCCGCACGAGCAGGAGGACGGCCGGGGGATCCTCTCGGTGCACGTCCACGCCGACGGCCGGCTGGCCAACGAGCTGCACCTGCCCTACCCGTCGAGCGCCGAGTTCCCGCGTCTGCGCGCCGAGCGGCTGGCCTCCGGGGACCAGTGGCCGAAAATGAACGGCAAGAACGTGTTCAAGCACGCGGTGGTGCGCATGCCCGAGGTGGTGCTCGAGGCCTTGTCGCGCAACCAGCTGTCGACCAAGGACCTCAAGCTGCTCATCCCGCACCAGGCCAACCAACGGATCACCGAGATGGTCGCCCGGCGGCTCGAGCTGCGCGACGACCAGGTCTTCTCCAACATCGCCGCCTACGGCAACACCACCGCCGCGTCGATCCCGCTGGCGCTCGACGAGGCGGTCAAGCAGGGGCGGATCGTGCGCGGCGACCTGGTCTGCGTCACCTCGTTCGGCGCCGGTTTCACCTGGGGCGCGGCGCTGTTCCGCTGGTGAGCGGCTACTGGAGCAGCTGATCGGCCGGGTTCGGGCCGGTCAGGTCGATGGCGCCGAAGCGATCCTCGTAGCGGCGCAGGTTCTCCTGCAGGGCCTGCAACAGCCGTTTGGTGTGCTTCGGGCTGGAGATGATGCGCGCCCGCACCTTGGCGCGCGGCTGCTGCGGCTGCAGGTACATCACGTCGATGGTGAACTCAGTCTCGGTGTGGTTGACCAGCGCCAGGTTGACGTACATCCCCTGGGCGACGTCGTCGTCGAGCTGAATCTGGATCTGGACGTGTTTCCCGCCCGCCGGCCGTTCGTCGCTCATCGTGTTTCTCCGTCCGCGCCGGGCTGCTCGACCAGCTCGAGCAGGACGCCGTGCGTGCCCTTCGGGTGGACGAACGCCACCCGCGACCCGTGGGCGCCGGGTTTCGCGGTGGTGTCGATCAAGCGCACGCCGGCGTGGGCCAACTGCGCCAGCGTGCGATCCAGGTCGGCGACGCGCACGGCGACGTGGTGCAAGCCTTCGCCGCGGCGGGCGAGGAAGGTGCTGATCTCCGCGTCGGCGCGGGTCGCGGCGAGCAGCTCCAACCGGCTCTCGCCGCAGCCGAGCATCGCGACCGCGAGGCCGCGCGCGGGCAACTCCTCGAGGCCGAGCTCGGTGAAGCCGAGCAGGTCGCGGTAGGTCTGGCGCGCGGCGGTCAAGTCGCCGACCGCGATGCCGAGGTGGTCGATGCCGAGGTACGGTCCTGCCATGGCGTGGTCTTAGCACAGCCGCTGTGATTGCGCGATGCTGGCGGCCCAGTATAATCATCGGAGTCCCCGCCGGAGAGGTGCAGCGTGACGCGACGGACGAATTGGGTGATGGGTGGTGTGGTGATGGTCGGCCTGGCCGTGCTCTTCGCGACCTGCGGCGAGGAGGAGCAGCCAACCGAGATCCTGCTCACCGTGACCAGCACCGACGACGTCGACGCGGTGACGCTGCGGGTGCGCAACATCACCTACGAGGACGACCAGATCCGCAAGGAGATGGCCGGCCGGAGCATCGTCGACGAGCCGCTGGTCATCCGCCTGCTCCCGTCGAGCATCATCCCGGTCGGCTCGACCTTCCTCGTCCACGCCCGCGGCGTGATCAACGGCGAGAACGTGGTCGCCGACGCGAAGCTGCTCACCTTCCACCGCAATCGCAGCCAGACCGACGAGCTGGTCATGCGCGCCGACTTCATCGACGCCGACGGCGACGGCTTCGAGAACTGCCTGCGGACCGGCTGCGACTGCAACGACCTCAATCCGTCGGTCAACCCGTTCACCGAGGAGAACTGCGACGACTTCGTCGACAACAACTGCAGCGGCTGGCCGATCAATGAGGGCTGTCCCTGCGACGCCAGCCGACCGTGGGAGCAACAACGGCTGTGCACGACGTTGCCGACCGAGGTGCAGGACCTGGCCGGCATCGGCGCATGCAGCTTCGGCATCCAGCGGTGCGTCAACGGGATCTGGGAGGAGACCTGCACCGGGGCCGGGACGTTCAGCACCGCCGAGATCCCCGACAACGGCGTCGACGACGACTGCGACGGCGTGGTCGATGAGGGCTCGGCCTGCTCACCGCCCAACACCACCCGCGCCTGTTTTCTGGGCCTGGTCGGCAGCGCCGCGGTCGCCGCCGCGCCGGCGGGCAGCGAGTGCCTGGTTGGCACGCAGCTGTGCGACAACGACGGTCACTGGGCCGCCGCCTGCGCCGGGGAGACGCGGCCACAACGCGGCCCGGACGGGGTTGGCTGGGCCGAGCTGCCCGACCTCCCCGGCACCCCGGGGCAGTGCGACGGCCGCGACAACGACTGCGACGGCCAGGTCGACGAGGAGGTCTACTTCGACGGTGACCTCGACGGCTACACCGTTTGCGGTACCAACCGCCGCACCGGCTGCGGCGACCCGCTCGACAAATCCTGCCTCGACGCGGGGGTGTCGGCCGAGTTCAAGGACTGCGACGACAGCAACCCGTGCCGCAATCCGGGCCGGCAGGAGGATTGTCGTCCGATCTGGTTCAACCCGGCGACCGAGGCCTGTGAGCCGAGCTCAACCAGCGGCATCCGCATCGACGACGACTGTCGCTGCGATCACGGCCCCAACATCGGTGCCCCGTACGTCACCCTCGAGGGGACCACCAACTGCGGCGACACCTTCGCGACGCTCGACTGCGGCAACCTGCCGCGCTCGGATCAGAACCCGGTTGGCGTGTGCAGCGAGACCACCCCGGCCATCTCGTGCCCGGACTGCGACGCCGGCCTCGGGACGCCGGCCTGTCGCGCCTGCACCGACCCCTACCACCACGGCTACTTCCCAGCCCTCGGCAGCTCGACACCGGCGACCGATCAGGACTGCCACCTGTGCGCCGAGCAGTTCGGCTACGCCTGCAGCGCCGAGACCGGCACCTGCACGACCAAGGCGGAGGACTGCAGCACCTGCGATGTGCCGGCGCCGACCACCCCGGCCGACCCGGAGCGCCAGCGCCCGTACTGCACGCTGGCCGGCCCGGGCTGCGCCGGCATCGATCCGCCGACCTGGACGCCGCAGGTCGGCACCGACGAGAACAGCGAGTGCCCGGGCTTCTCCTGCACCGGCTACTACTGCGCCACCGGACCGGGAAACAGCGGCCTGATCGGCGGCGAGTGCTACGAGAAGACCTTCCAGACCGACGCCGACGTGATGTGCGCCGGTCGCGAGCTGTGCCAGACCGCGGCCGAGCTCTGCCCGGTCGAGACCGATTGCAACGGCGTTCCAGTCGCGCCGCCGCGCATCTGCGTCACCGCCACCGCCGGTTGCATCGGCCAGACCCCGCCGGTGTGGAACAACCAGGCGAACAACAGCGACATCCGCAACGAGTGCCCCGGCTCCAACCCGGGCAACTTCGACTGCAACAACGACGGCCTCGGCGCGGGCGGCGGCGCGGTGACCCGCTGCGGCCCGTACTTCTTGCGCATCGAGGACGACACGCCGGCGGACGGGCGCAACAACCCCTGGTGTTTCTTCCGCGCCGACGTCCCCGACACCTTCTGCAACGACAGCGGCGCCTGCCAGACCTGCGCCGAGGGCTGCGCGACCAGCGGCGCGCGCGGCGGCAAGGAGGGGCTCGATCCCCTCGGCGTCTTCTACCGCCGCCCCTGCACCCAGCCGACCGCGGGCTGTGACCAGCTCACCGGGCCGACCTACTCCCCGATCCTCGACGGCACCGACCCGTACGACGATTGCCCGGTCGCGCTCGACGGCACGACCAATCGGATGTGCAACCCGGCGCTGACCGCCAGCGGAGGGTGCTTCAAGGATCTCGGCGAGGTTTGCCTGGCGAGCACCGAGTGCCAGCCGCCCTTCACCTGCGTCGATGGCCGGTGTTGCCAGCAGACGGCCTGTGGGGTGTGTCAGGCGTGCGACGTGCTCGCCCACGAGGGGTTCTGTTGGCCGCACAGCCGCAACAACGACTCCGGCACCTGCGAGGAGCAGTGCACCCGCTGTGACGACGGCTCGTGCGTCAACCGCCCGGCGGGCGACTTCACCGAGTGCACGGTGACCTGCCAGACCTGCCTGACCGCCGCCGGCGGCAGCTGCGCCAGCGTCGCCGCCGGCGCGAGTGGGTTCAATTGCGACGCCAACGACACCTTCTGCTGCAACGGCACGTGCGTCAACCCGACCGCCGCCGCCAACGAGGAGTACGGCTCGTCGTGCGGCACCGGGGACTGCGCCGGCGGGACCTGGGGCTGCTCGGGTGCGAGCGCACGCTGCTCGTCGTACAACAACCCCTGCGACTACTGCACCGGCGACACCCGGTTCGACGCCGTGTGCACCGCCGCCAATGGCGCGCAGTGCAACGCCGGCTCGGGCACCGGCTGCCCGGCCTGCCAGAGCTGCCGCGATCTCGGCACCACGACCGAGTGCGCCGCCACCGGCGGCGTCAACGCCTACACGCTCTACACCGACGACACCAACACGCCGAACACCTGCTCGGGGACCAACACCTGCGATGGCGCGGGCAACTGCGAGAAGGAGAACGGGCAAACCTGCACGGTCGGCGGCGAGTGCGCCAGTGGTAACTGCGTCGACAGTGTCTGCTGCCAGCAGTCGGTCTGTGGCACCTGCGAGGCGTGCAACCGCGCCGGCAATCTGGGGCAGTGTACGGACCACAGCGACGCCAACGATCCCGGCACCTGCGATGGGCCGTGCACCCAGTGCAGCACTGGCAGTTGTGTGCAACGCCCGGCGGGTGCATTCGTCGAGTGCGGCGGCACCTGTCAGGCGTGCCTCTCGCCCGGCGGCTCGTGCGGCGCCTGGACCGGCGCGTCGGGCACCAACTGCGACAACTCCGACTCCTATTGCTGCAACGGCAGCTGCGTGAACCCGCCGGGCAACCCGAGCGAATACAACGGCAATTGCGGCAGCGGCGACTGCGCCGGCGGGACGTGGGGCTGCGCCGGGTCGACCGCGCGCTGCTCGTCGTACAACGACGCCTGTGACTACTGCGGCGGAGACCTCCAGTACGACGCGGTCTGCACCGCCGACAGCGGCGCGACCTGCGGCACCGGGACGAGCGCCGAGTGCCCGACCTGCTTCACCTGCAGCGACGGGGGCGCAACGGTCAGCTGCACCGCGCTCGGGCTCGGCGTCGACGATACGACCGGCAGCAACCAGTGCACCGGCAACAACACCTGCAACGGTTCGGGCACCTGCAAGCTGAAGAATGGCCAGGCGTGCGGCGCGGACGGCACGCTGTGCGCGTCGGGCAACTGCGTCGACGGGGTCTGCTGTCAGCAGGCGTCGTGCGGCGTCTGCGAGGCGTGCAACCGCCCAACCAACATGGGGCAGTGTACGGACCACAGCGAGAACGATGACCCCGGGACCTGCGTCGACGACTGCACGCGCTGCAACGCGGGCGCGTGCGTCCAGCGCAACACCGGGGACGCCACCGAGTGCGTCGGGACGTGTCAGGCCTGCGACTCCCCTGGTGGGAATTGCGCCGCCTACACCGGCGCTACGGGCCTCGGCTGCTCGAGCAACGACACGTTCTGCTGCGCCGGCAGCTGCGTCAACCCGACCGCAGCGGCGGGCGAGGAGTACAACTCGAGCTGCGGCACCGGCGACTGCGGCGGCGGCACCTGGGGGTGCAACGGGACCAACCCGCGCTGCTCGAGCTACAACTCCGATTGTCAGTACTGTACCAACGACACCCGCTATCTGGCGCTGTGCACCAACAGCTACGGCGCGGCCTGCAACACCGGCGGTGCGACGGCGTCGGATTGCAGCGCCTGCCAGAGCTGCCGCGACGACGGCGACACCACCACCTGTGTCGCCACCGGCGGCGTGAACTCCTACCCGCAGGACACCGACGACGCGGTCGGGCCGAACACCTGCTCGGGGAACAACACCTGCAACGGCGGCGGTCAGTGTCGGCTGAAGGACGGCCAGCCGTGCGGCACCAACGGTGCGTTGTGCGCCTCCAGCTACTGCGTCGACACGGTCTGCTGCGGCAGCTCGTCCTGCACCACCTGCCACGGGTGCAACGAGGGTACTCCTGGGAGCTGCAGCGCGCAGACCGGCGCCTCGGGCACCGGCTGCGCCTCGGCCGACAACTACTGTTGCGCCGGCTCCTGCGTGAACCCGACCGGAAACCCGAGCGAGTACGGCGCGGCCTGCGGCGCCGGTGACTGCTCTGGCGGGACGTGGGACTGCAATGGCGCGAGCGCGCAATGTACGTCCTACAACAACCCGTGCGACTACTGCGGCACCGGCGCCGCGGGTGGCGACAACCAGTACGACGCCGTCTGCACGGGCAATCAGGGGACCACCTGCGGGACGGGGACAGCGACCGGCTGCGCGGCGTGCACGAGCTGTCAGGACAACGGTGCGACGACCAGTTGCGTCGCGAACGGGGTGAACAATTACTCGGTGGCGTTGACCGATGACCCCAACACGCCGAACACGTGCACCGGCACTCAGACGTGTGACGGCGCCGGGGAGTGCAAGAAGGACAACGGCGAGACCTGCGCCGCGAACTCCGAGTGCGCCAGCGGCAACTGCGCGGGGGCGCCGACCGGCACGTGTAGTTGACCGTCGGCGGACACGAGCAGGGATGATGCGACGGACGGGCTCACGCAGGCGGTGGTACACGGGCGTCGTCTCGGCCCTGGTGGTCATGCACGGCAGTTGCGCCACACCGCGGCCGGCGAGTGAGGCGTCGCCGCGCGCCGAGCCGCCAATGGCGTTGTCCGCATTGCCGGGATCGAATGTCGCGCCGGCGGTGAGGCTCCCCCCGTCGCCACCCGCCGATCCTCCGCCGCCGAACCCCGAGGACGTGGCGCGGGCGCGGGCGCTGGTCAAGCGCGGCGAGCTGCTCTATCGCTCCGGCGACTACGATCAGGCCGAGCTGACGCTCAAGGAGGCGATCACCGCCTATCCGTTCCTCGCCCAGGCAAACCTGCTGCTCGGCAAGATCTTCCTGGTCCGCGGCGCGGCCAAGCGTGACCTGGGCATGATCCACAGTGCCCGCCTGATGTTCGAGATGGCCCGGGCGCTCGACGGCAGCCTGCGCGAGGCGGAGGTGCTGCTCGATCTGTTCGTTGCCCCGCCGCTCGAGTGAGCTCGATGACGCGCGTGCTCGACTGCCACCCGCTCGCGTTCGCCTTCGGTGGCCGGGCGGTGCTGCGCGGCGTCGCGCTCGCCCTCGCGCCCGGGGAGGTGGTCGGCCTGGTCGGGCCGAACGGGGCGGGCAAGACCACCTGGCTGCGCTGCCTGGCCGGGCTTCTGCCCACCGCCGGTGAGATTGCCTACCAGGGCACGCCGCTCACGGCGCTGAGCACGCGCGAGCGCAGCCGGCGACGCGCCTACGTGCCGCAGGTCGGCGCGGTCGCGTTCCCCTACCGCGTGCGCGAGGTGGTGGCGATGGGCCTGGCGCACCGACAGCGCTTCTTCGCCCCGCCGCGCCAGGCGGCGGTGATCGACGAGACGCTCACCGCGCTCGGCTTCGCGCCCTCCCCCGAGCAGCAGTTCGCGGCCCTGTCCGGCGGCGAGCAGCAGCAGGTCCTGCTCGCCCGGGCGCTGGTGCAGCGCGCGCCGCTGGTGCTGCTCGACGAGCCGACCAGCGCCCTCGACCTCAGGCACCGCGCCGCGTTGATCGTCGCCTTGCGCGCGGCCGCCGCCGGCGGCGCCGGCGTCCTGCTGTCGTCGCACGATCTGAACCTGGCGGCCCTCGCCTGCGACCGGTTGGTGTTGCTCGCCGACGGCCAGGTGCAGGCCACCGGCAGCCCGGCCGAGGTCTTGACCAGCGAGCGGCTCAGCGCCACCTACCAGGTCCCGGTCGTGGTCGCCGAGCACCCGGTGGTCGGAGCGCCGGCCGTCCAGCTCGATCCGCGTGGGTGGCGCTGACCCGAGCGGGTCACCTGATGGCCGCTCGCCGGGTCAGAGGAAGAACTGCAGCGAGGCGAGCAGGCTCCAGTTCTTCGGCCGATCGAGCGAGGCCTGACCGCCGAGGGCCAGGCCGCCGCTCTGGTTCAGCCAGCCGGCGCCGGCGGTGACCACGCTCTCACGCGAGCGGGTGCCGGCGCGATCGGTGTAGGGGGCGTTGGTGTAGCCGACGCGCAGCGGGAAGGCGTTGGCCAGGAAGTATTCGGCGCCGACGCGGTAGTTCTCGAGCGTGTCCTCCGGCCGCCGGGTGTCGATGTCGAAGTCGGCGACCACGACCAGCGAGGCGAGGTTCAACGCCGCGCCGACGCCGAAGCTGAGCGGCAGCATGCGCGCCAGCTCCTCCTTGACCACGTTGTGCGCCGTGGCCCCGAACGACAGCGCGTCGCCGGCGCGGATCATCACCCCGACGTCGCCGGAATAGAGGGCCAGGCTGCGCCGGCGGCCGTCCTCGACGAAGTCGCCGCGTACATGCTTGACCGTGGTGCCGAGCGCGACCATCGAGGTCAGCGCGTACGAGGCGGCGATGTAGACGCGGTGCAACGCCGGATCGGTGCGCCCGCCGTCGCCGCGGGTGTGGGTGTAACTGATCCCCCCGGCCACCGGCCCGGACTTCGAATCGACCGCCGAGACGTTCAGGTCGGTCAGCTTGTCGAACGGTGAGTAGCCGTAGTTGAGCTCGACCGCGTAGCGCTGGGCGACCGACATGCCGGCCGGGTTGAGGTAGATCGTGTCGTTGCTGGTGCCCAGCCCGCGGTGCGCGCCGCCCATCGCCAGCGAGCGCGCCCCGACCAGCTCGTCGAAGATGCCGGCGTCCGGTGGTAGCTCGGCCGTCGCGCCGGCGCGAGCGAGCAACAGGCAGAGCGCGGTGACCGGCAGCAGGCGGAGCATCTACCTTCCATATACCGGCCCACCGGCGCGGCCAAGAACCCGGCGCGGACTTGACCGGCGCCGCGCTTCGCGCCAACGTGACGGCGCGGGAGCGAGCCGGACGATGACAGTGAACGCCTACGATGTACTCAAGGAACGCGGCTTCGTGCAGCAGGTCACCGACGAGGCGGCGGTGCGCGCCGCCTTCGCCGCCGGTCCGGTGACCGCCTACGTCGGCTACGACCCGACCGCCGACAGTCTGCACGTCGGCCACCTGTTCACCCTGATCTCGCTGATGCACCTGCAGCGCCTGGGTCATCGCCCGATCGCGGTGCTCGGCGGCGGGACGGCGATGGTCGGCGATCCCTCGGGCAAGTCGGAGATGCGCCAGCTGCTCGACGCGCAGGAGATCCAGCGCAACCTGGCGCGCTTCCGCGACGCGGTGGCGCGCTTCTTCGCCGGTGGCGCCCACCCGGTGCGGGTGGTCGACAACGGCGAGTGGTTGCTCGAGCTGCGCTACATCGAGTTCTTGCGCGACATCGGCCGGCACTTCTCGGTCAACCGGATGCTCGCCGCCGAGGCCTACAAGCTGCGCCTCGAGCGCGGCCTGTCGTTCATCGAGTTCAACTACCAGCTGCTGCAGGCCTACGACTTCTTGCAGCTGCGCCGCCGCTATGACTGCCGCCTGCAGATGGGCGGCGATGACCAGTGGGGCAACATCCTCGCCGGCGTCGATCTCTGCCGGCGCATCGATCAGGAGCTGGTGCACGGGCTGACCTTTCCGCTCCTGCTCACCGCCAGCGGCGAGAAGATGGGCAAGACCGTCGCTGGCGCGGTGTGGCTCGACGCGGCGCGCCTGTCCCCGTACGACTTCTACCAGTACTGGGTGAACGTCGACGATGCCGATCTGACCCGCCTGCTCGGCTACTTCACCTTCCTGCCCATGACCGAGGTGCGCGCCACCGTCAGCCTGGACGGGGCCGAGCGCAACGCCGCCAAGGCCATCCTCGCCTACGAGGTGACCGCGCTGGTCCACGGCGCCGAGGCCGCCGGCCAGGCGCACGCCGCCGCGCAGGCGGCGTTCGGTCACCGTCCG
>JBFYZW010000449.1:0-11502 GCA_041309305.1 Deltaproteobacteria bacterium
GCCGGAGCGGCCGGCGAAGGCGCCCGGGGCCGAGGGGGGCGGCGAGACCGAGCAGGCCGACGTCCGCATCTCGAAGATCGTGCCCGACGATCGGACCAACATGCTGATCATCAAGGCCAACCGGCGGGCCTTCGAGGCGATCCGCAAGCTGATCGACAAGCTCGACATCCCGATCGAGGACGACGAGGGGGTGCGGGTGATCTACCTCGAGAACGCCGACGCCGAGGAGCTGGCCTCGACGCTCTCCTCGTTGGCGCAAGGCCAGGGACAGGCTCAGGCGAGCCGCCGGCGGCAGAGCCCGACCCAGCCCCCGACCGCCGGCCAGCCGCCGCCGACCGGCGGCGAGAGCGCGGTGCTGTTCGAGGGCGAGGTCAAGGTCACCGCCGACAAGTCGACCAACTCGCTGATCATCGTCGGCAGCCGGCGCGACTTCCGCTCGGTGCTGAAGCTGATCGAGAAGCTCGACATGCCGCGCCGGCAGGTCTACGTCGAGGCGGCGATCCTCGAGGTCACGGTCAGCAACGACAACGAGTTCGGGCTCAACTGGCACTCGCCGCTGCGCTTGTCCAAGGCGGACATCGGCGATGACCTCGGCGGCGGCGGGACGATCGGCTTCGTGCAGAGCGCGCAGGCCGGTGGGCGCAGCCCGACGCTGGTGAACCTCGCCGACCCGACCGCGCTGCTCGGTGTCGCCGGCGGCTCGGTGGTCGGCATCCTCGGCAAACCGCAGGTGTTCAAGGTCGGCGACACGGAGCTGCGCCTGCCCAGCTTCGGCGTCATCCTCAAGGCGCTGCAGTCCTCCTCGAACGCGCAGATCCTGTCGACGCCGCACATCCTGACCACCGACAACGAGGAGGCCTCGATCGAGGTCGGGCAGAAGATCCCCTTCCGGCGCGGGACGCAGCTGCCGAGCTTCGGCACCGGCCTCGGGACGGGCACCGGCGGCAACATCAACCAGATCGCTCAGAGCTTCTCGAGCTACAACAACATCTTCTCCTCGGTCGACCGCATCGACGTGTCGCTGAAGCTGACTTTGACGCCGCAGGTCAACGAGCGCGACAAGGTCCGGCTCGAGATCGACCAGCAGATCGAGGACGTGGTCGGCAACGACGAGGCGACCCAGACGCCGATCACCGCGAATCGGGCGGCCAAGACCGTGGTCGTGGTCGACGACCAGCAGACGGTGGTGCTCGGCGGGCTGATGCGCGACCGGACGACCGACAGCGAGAGCAAGGTGCCGATCCTCGGCGACCTGCCGCTGCTCGGCTGGCTGTTCAAGCAGCGCTCGAGCAAGATCGAGAAGGTCAACCTGCTCCTGGTGCTGACCCCGTACATCATCCGCGAGGCGAGCGACTTCCAACGCATCTTCGAGCGCAAGCTCGCCGAGCACGAGGAGTTCGCCGCCGAGTATTACGGGCACAAGCGCGAGTATCGGGCGCACATCGACTACACGCGCAAGAGCGGGCCGTTCGCTCGTCTGGCGATGGCGGTGCGCCGGGAGCAGGGCCGGTACGAGAACGGCGGCGAGGGGGATCAATCAGAGCTGCTCATCACCCCGGACGGCGGACCGGCGGTCGAGTCGGACATGGTGACCGAGCCGGAGACCATCCCGGTGCCGCCCGAGCTCGGTGACGCGCCGCCGCCGCTCGAGTCCGCGTCGGATGAGCCGGCGGCGGGTGAGCCGCCGGCGGTGATCACCCCTGAGCCGCCCTCGGGCGAGCCGGTGGACTGAGCGATGGAGCTCGGTTGGTCAGAGGCGCTCTTCAGCGAGCAGCGGCTGGGTGAGATCCTCGTGCGCCGCGGCTTCGTCGACCAGGCGGCGCTCGACGAGGCGCTGGCGGTGCAGACCGAGAAGGGCGGGCGGCTCGGCGATATCCTGGTCGGTCAGAAGGCGCTGGCCGAGGAGCAGCTGCTGCGCGCGCTCGCCGAGCAGCTCGACCTGCCGTTGATCGAGACGATCGACGACCGGAGCATCCCGGACGACCTCATCGCCCGGGTGCCGATCAACTTCGCCAAACAGTACCGCCTGGTCCCGCTGCGCCGCACCGAGGACGACATCGTGCTGGTCGCCAGCGCCGACCCGCTGGCGGTCGGTGCGCTCGACGACCTGGCCGTGCTGCTCGCCGCGCCGATCGAGGTCAACCTGGCGCCGACCGTCCGGGTGATCGAGGCGATCAACCACGCCTACGACCGTGGCACCGCCCACGCCGCAGCGGCGATGGAGGAGATGTCGGAGGCGGAGCTCGACACCTTCGCTCAGGACTTCGAGGAGGCGGTCGACCTGCTCGACGCCGCGGACGAAGCGCCGATCATCCGGCTGGTCAACTCGCTCATCTCCCAGGCGGTCAAGGAGCACGCGTCGGACATCCACATCGAGCCGGGCGAGAAGGACATCTCGGTCCGCTTCCGCATTGACGGCATCCTGTACGAGAAGATCCGTCCGCCGCGGAAGCTTCTGGCCTCGATCATCAGCCGGGTGAAGATCCAGGCCGGCCTGAACATCGCCGAGAAGCGTCTACCGCAGGACGGGCGGATCCGAATCAAGATCGCCGGCAAGGACATCGACATCCGCGTCGCCACGGCGCCGACCTCGCACGGGGAGCGGGTGACGATGCGTCTGCTCGACCGCTCGAGCGTCATCCTCGACCTCACCGACCTCGGCTTCGGGCCGGATCACCTGAAGGTGATGAACGGCCTGATCCAGCGCAGCCACGGCATCATCCTGGTCACCGGACCGACCGGCTCGGGCAAGACGACGACGCTCTACGCCGCGCTGACGGTGATCAACAAGCCGGACCTCAACATCCTGACCATCGAGGATCCGGTCGAGTACCAGCTCGCCGGCATCAGTCAGACGCAGGTCAGCCCGAAGATCAACCTGACCTTCGCCAGCGGTCTGCGTTCGTTCTTGCGTCACGACCCGGACGTGATCATGGTCGGCGAGATCCGCGACCTCGAGACGGCCGAGATCGCCATTCAGGCGGCGCTCACCGGTCACCTGGTGCTCTCGACGGTGCACACCAATGACGCGCCGGGTGCGATCACCCGCCTGGTGGACATGGGCGTCGAGCCGTTCCTGGTCGCCTCGTCGGTGATCGGCATCCTCGCCCAGCGCCTGGTCCGTACCCTCTGCTCGCAGTGCAAGGAGTCCTACGCCGCCTCGGAGGAAGAGCTGCGCCAGCTCGGTCTGAGTCCGGAGATGGTCGGCCCGAGCGCCAAGCTGTGGCGCGGGCGCGGCTGCCCGACCTGCTTCGGCACCGGCTACAAGGGGCGCACCGGCATCTACGAGCTGATGTTGCCCTCGGACGACATCCGGCAGCTGATCCTGCAGAACGTCGACTCGACCTCGATCAAACGCAGGGCGCAAGGCCAGGGGATGCGAACGCTGCGCGAGGACGGGGCGCGCAAGGTGCTGGCCGGGATCACCTCGAGCGCCGAGGTCCTGCGCGTCACCTCCGAGGACGCGATCTAGATGCCAGTCTACGCCTACAAGGGCTTCGACGCCGGCGGGCGGACCGTGAACGGCACCCGTGACGCTGACAACGAGCGGACGATCAAGCTGGCGCTGCGCCGCGATGGGGTCTTCGTCACCGAGCTGCGCGAGGCGCGGCCGAAGGAGGAGAAGGCGCGCCGGACGGCCGGCTTCCGCCTGATGCTCGAGCGGGTCTCGTCGCGTGACCTGGCCACCGCGACGCGCCAACTGGCGACGCTCATCGGCGCCGGCATCCCGTTGGTCGAGTCGCTCACCGCGCTGGTCGATCAGGTCGAGGACGAGTACTTCAAGTCGGTGTGGGCCGACGTGAAGCAGAAGGTCAACGAGGGGATGAGCTTCGCCGACGCGCTCGGTCACCACGGCCGGGTGTTCGCGCCGCTGTACGCCAACATGGTGCGCGCCGGAGAGAGCTCGGGGGCGCTCGACGTCGTGCTCGGCCGGTTGGCCGACTTCACCGAGAGCCAGGCCGAGCTGCGCTCGAAGGTCCTCGGCACGATGTTCTACCCGATCATCATGATGGTCATGGCGGCGGTGGTGACCGGCGTGTTGTTCATGTTCGTCATCCCGAAGATCAAGATGATCTTCGACGCGCAGAAGAACGCCGTCCTGCCCTTGCCGACCCAGGTGCTGATCGGCATCAGCACCTTCTCGCGCGATTACTGGTTCATCGCCCTGCCGCTGCTCATCCTCGGCGTCTGGGGTTTCCGCCGCTTCATCAACAGCAAGCGCGGCCGTCCCTGGTGGGACCGCACGGTGCTGCGCCTGCCCATCTTCGGCTCGCTGGTGCGGATGATCGCGGTGACCCGCTTCTCGAAGACGATGGCGACCCTGCTGCAGAGTGGCGTGCCGGTGCTGACGGCCTTCGACATCGTCAAGAACGTGGTGCAGAACACCGTGCTGATGGGTGTGCTCGAGACCGCGCGCGACGCGGTCAAGGAAGGCGAGCCGATCGCCGCGCCGCTGAAGCGCTCGCGCGAGTTTCCGCCCATCGTCACCCACATGATCGCCATCGGCGAGAAGTCCGGCCAGCTCGAGGAGATGCTCAACAACGTCGCCCGGGCCTACGAGATCCAGGTCGACGCCCGCCTGCGAGCGCTGACCAGTATCCTCGAGCCGGTGATGATCATCTTCCTCGGTGTCATCGTCGCCTTCATCGTCTTTTCCATTCTGCTACCGATGCTGGAGATCAGCTCATTTGCCTGAGGGAGCCATGATGAACACGTCACGCAAGTTCGCAGTTCTTGGCCGCACCGCGCAGCGCGGCATGACCCTGGTCGAGGTGATGGTCGTCGTCGTCATCATCTCGCTGGTCGCCGGCGTCGTCGGCGTCGCGGTACTCAACCGGCTCGAGGAGGCGCGCCGCAAGGTGGCCTTCACCCAGATCAAGCAGATCGGCGAGGCGCTCGAGCTCTACAAGCTGTCGCTGCGCCGCTACCCGAGCACCGCCGAGGGGCTGGTGGCGCTGACCCAGCCCAAGGGCAACGAGAAGCCGTTCATGAACACGATCCCCAAGGACCCCTGGGGCGTCGACTACACCTACATCTACCCGGGGACCAACAACGCCAGCGGCTTTGATCTGATGAGCTACGGACCGGACGGCGTCCAGGGGGGCGGCGACGACATCTCGAACTGGGAGCAGCCGGACGCGGCCCAGGGGGAGTGAGGCGCCGATGCCGGCTGTCCGCCACCGCCGTGGCCGGAGCCACGCCTTCACGCTGGTCGAGGCGGCGATCACCGTCGCGATCCTGGCCATGGCGGTGGGCGTCGTGCTGGTCAGCTGGTCGTCGGGGCGGGCGGACCTGCGCTCCGCCGCCGGCAAGCTCTCGGGGACGATCCGCGCCACCTTCGACAACGCGGCGCTCAGCGGTCAGGTGCACCGCCTGGTCTTCGACTTCGCCAGTCGGGTGGTCAAGGTCGAGGCGACCGAGGCGCTGCTCTCCTTTGACGAGGATCAGAACCCGTTGCGGCGCGGGGCGGCGGCGCCGCTGGCCGATCCCTTGGCCGGCCTCGGCGGCGCGCTCGGGCTCGGCGGGCTGCTCGCCGCCCAGGACGCCAACGCGGTCGACGACGCGCTCGACCAGCTCGAGGACCAGGGACCGCCATCGGCCCTGCAGGCGCTGCTCGGCCTGAACCAGGCGGCTGCGGACGAGGCGACGGCCGGCTTCTCGTCGATCGAACGCGATCTCGATCTCGGCGACGGCGTCCAGCTGCTCAGCGTTTGGGTGCAGGGCATGCGCGAGCCGACCAAGGAGGGGATCGTCTACCTCTACTTCTTCACCCAGGGTTACACCCAGGACGCGTTGGTCCACCTGCAGGACGAGGAGGGGGCGGTCTTCACCATCAAGGTCGCTGCGCTCACCGGCCGGACCGAGGTGACCCCCGAGTACGTCGAGGTGCCCAGGTGAGGCCCTCCGGGTTCACGCTGATCGAGGTCGCCATCGCGCTGGCGATCTTCGCCCTGTCGCTCGGCGCGCTGTTGGACGTCCAGGCGCAGTGCCTGCACAACGCCAGCCGCGCGCGCGGCTTGACCATCGCCGCGCTGCTCGCGCGCGCCAAGATGATCGACATCGAGCAGAAGCTCTTCGATGAGGGCTTCAACCTCAACGACGAGTCCGACGAGGGCGACTTCGACGCGGAGGGCCACGGCGAGGTCAAGTGGTCCTATGAGATCGTCGAGCTCGAGCTCGAGCTCAGCAGCCTGACCTCGCTGTGCGGCGGCTTCGCCGCCGACGCCGACGACGAGGGGGCCGAGCTGTCGAGCTGCGCCGGGATGCTCGGCGCTCTGGGCGGCCCGCTCGATGCGCTGACCGAGGAGCTCGGACGCTCGATGCGGTTGGTCAAGCTCACGGTCAGCTGGCCGGAGGGGAAGTTCACTGAGTCGATGAACCTCCGGGCGATCGTCACCCGCGAGGACTTCGGCCTGCAACCGATCGACATGATCCAGCCGGTGCCATGACCGACCTCCGGCGACATGGGCGCGGCTTCACGCTGGTCGAGGCGTTGATCGCGATGGGGATCTTCTCGCTCATCGGCCTGCTCGCCTACGGCACCTTCGCGCGCGCGGTCAGCGCCCGGGAGCAGGCGGAGCGGATCACCTCGCACTACCATCAGATCCGCCAGGCGATGCAGCGCATGAGCCAGGAGATCGCGATGGCGTTCATCACCGCGCACCGCGACTGTGACGAGAAACGTACGCAGACCTTGTTCCGCGGCAAGAGCTCGGCCAACGGTATGCGCCTCGACTTCACCGCCTTCTCGCACCAGAAGATGGTCGCCGACGCCAACCAGTCCGATCAGGAGGAGCTGTCCTACTACGTCGACCGCCACCCCGAGGACGCCCAGCGCTCGGCGCTGTTCCGGCGCACCCAGGCGCGCATCGACGACGAACCGGACGAGGGGGGTGTCGAGCAGGTGCTCGCCGAGGACGTCACCCGGCTCGAGTTTGAGTTCTACGACGACAAGGACGACGAGTGGGTCGACGAGTGGGACTCGACCAACCTGGATCAGCGCTATCGCCTGCCCATGTTCGTCGCCATCACCTTGAAGGTGACCAGCCCTCAGGGCGACGAGGAGACCTTCGTGACCAAGACGCGGGTCTTCTTGCGCAAGGAGCTGCTGATCACCGGCACGGGGTTTTCGCGATGCCTCGATTGAGACGCAGCCAGCGCGAGCGCGGCGTCGCCCTGCTGGTCGTCATCGGCGTCTTGTCGCTGCTCACCGCGACGGTGATGGACTTCCAGTTCAACAGCCGGGTGGACATGCAGCTGGCCTACAACGCGCGCGACGGGCTGCAGGCCGAGTACAACGCGCTCTCGGCGCTGCGCCTGCGCGCGTTGTTGCTCAAGCAGGCCCGGCGGTTGGACGCCGGGCTGCAGGCCCTCGGGCCGGCGCTCGGCCTCGACGCCGGGATGATGCCGCCCATCGGTCAGGTGATCGACGCGGTCCCGATCGACTGCGGCTTGCTCTCGGCCCTGATCCGCGAGGTCGACGCCGACCTGGTCGACGACGAGCAGGAAGAGGGCGAGGGGGGCGGCGGCTTCTTCACCGGCGAGTGCAGCGCGACGAGCGAGAGCGAGCACACCAAGATCTCGATCAACGTCCTGGCCAAACGCACCGGCGGCGCCGACAAGCAGGTGACGCAGCTGCTGGTCGGCCTCTTGTCGAACCCGGCCTTCGAGCGCCACTTCGAGGAGGACGATCGCAACGGCAGCCACGCCGAGGATCCAGAGGAGCTGGTCTCGGCGATCGCCGACTGGATCGACCGCGACAAGAACCAGACCGCCAACCAGGTAGCCGACGAGGACCGCTTCTACACCTTCCTCGCCGACAGCTACGAGGTGAAGAACGCGCCGTTCGACTCGCTCGCCGAGCTGCAGCTGGTGCACGGCGTCGATGACGAGCTGTACGACATCATTGCCGCGAACGTCAGCATCTACACCGACGAGACACAGATTGAGCTGGCGACCGCGCCGATCGAGCGCATCTGGTGGGGGCTTCTCAGCTCGGTGCGCCCCGGAGTCAACGCCGGCGAGCTGCTGATGCACCCGGGCATCGGCGAGCTCAACCGGCTGCTCACCGAGATGCGCATGTTCGGCGGCGCGAGCTTCGCGGTGCTCAAGGTCGCCGGCCTGGTCGCGCTGGTTGAGAGCACCGGCCTCGGTACGCTGATCGATCCCAACCTGGTCAAGCAGGTGTTCACCGACAAGCAGGGGAGCACCTGGTACACGCTGCGCGCACAAGGGCGGGTCGGTCAGGCGCAGCGGCGACTGACCGCGGTGTTCCAGACCAGCGAGGGGCAGTTTTACTTCTTCCGTAGCGAGTAGGACGTCATGCCGCAACACGTAGTGGCCATCGACATCGGAGCGCGCCGGATTCGGCTGTTGGTCCTCGAGACGACCTTCCGTCGCGCACGGGTGCTGCTCGCCCACACCGCCGAACGCGATCCAGCGCTCGAGCAGGGGGGCAGCCTGTGGACCAGCCTGCGCCGTCTCTTGCCCGCTCAGGTCGACGCGGTGATCTGCAACGCCGACGCGGCGGCGGTGTCGACCCGCCTGCTCAGCTTCCCGTTCGAGGACCAGCGGAAGGTCGAGGCGGCGTTGGGTTTCGAGATCGAGAGCCAGACGCCACACAACCTGGACGAGACGGCGCTGACCTGGAACGTCGGCGCTCGCGGCGGGGGCCGGACCGACGTGTTGACCGCCACCGCGCCGCGCGCGCCGCTGGCCGAGCAGCTCGAGCGCCTGAGCGCGGTGGGGCTCGAGCCCCGGACGATGGTCCTGCCGGCGGCGGTCCTCGGCGAGCTGTTGCCCGATCTGCCCGACGAACCGGTGGCGATCCTGTCGCTCGGCGAGACACAGTCCCACCTGGCGGTGGTGCACGGGACGGTCCGCTTCGCCCGCACCATCCGGGCCGGCGGCTTGAACATCGATCGCAGCCTGGCGCGCCGTTACAACCTGCCGGCCGACAAGGCTCGGCTGGCCAAGGAGACCGAGGCCCGGGTGCTGCTCGGCGACGGGGCCGGCGACGAGAACGAGCGCGCGGTCTCGGCCGCGGTGCTCGAGGGCCTCGGGGCGCTGTGGCGCGCGATGACCCAGAGCCTGCACGCGTTGCCCGCCGAGCTCCAACCGCGGCGGCTCTACCTGACCGGCGGTCCTTCGCGAATGGTCGGCTTGACCGAGCTCTTGGAGAGCCGGTTGCACATCCCGGTGCAGCTCATCGATCTGCGCCAGAGCCTGGGCGAGATCGGCTGCCGTCCGGCGAGCCTCGGCCCGGAGTACGCCGACGCGCTGGCGATGCTGCTCGCGGCGCTGCGGCGCGGGCGCGCCGTGCCGCTCAACTTCCGCCGCGGGCCGCTGGCCTACCGTGGCGATCTCCAGGTCTACCGCGGTGAGATGGTCCGCGTTGGCGTCGGGCTGTCGATCGTCCTGCTGCTGGCCATCGGCGGGTCGTTCTTGCGCTACTCTCTGGTCTCGGCCGAGGAGCGGCGGATCAACCAGGCCTTCTGCGAGGCGAGCAAGCGTATCGTCGGGCGCGAGGTCTGTGACCCGACCGCGGTGTTGGCGATCGTGCGCGGGGGCGCGCCGAGCACGGCGAACGGCATCGTCGTGCCGTCCTACTCCGCGACCGCGCTGTTCGAGATGCTCTCGCGGGTCATCGCGCCGGAGGTCGACGTCACCTTCGAGGACGTCGAGCTCCGCGTCACCGGTCGGGTCGAGGACCCGGATAAGATCTCGGCCAAGGGGGAGGCGGCGACCTTCGAGACCACCGACGAGATCGTCACCCGGCTCAAGCAGCACCCATGCGTGCAGGAGGCCGAGGTCTCCAAGCAGCGCAAGAAGGGGGCGCGGGTCGAGTTCAACCTCAGCGCCAAGGTCGTCTGCCCGGCCGGCGTGCTGCCCAGCGACGCGGTCAAGGCACCGGTCGCCGCCGCCGACGCGGGGGCCGCGCCGGAGAGCGTCGCGGAGGAGGAGAACTAGATGGCCAAGCTGCGTCATAGCATCGAGGCCGTGCGCCAGGGCTTCGCCCGTCTCAACCAACAGGAGCAGTTCCTGGTCCTGGCGATCGGCGCCGGGCTCGTCCTGCTGCTGCTCGTCGGCCTCGGGGGCGGAGTGGCCAGCGCCATCACCCGCGCCGAGCACCGGGTCAAGGTCAAGACCGACCAGCTGGCGCAGGTCCTGCAGCTCCAGGGCGAGTACAAGGCGCGGGTCGCCGAGAAAGAGGCACGGCTGCGCGATCTCGACCGCTCCAAGGTGCGGCTGGTCTCGCTGGTCGAGGACGTCGCGCGGCAGGCCGGGGTCGAGATCGGCCAGCTGCGACCGGAGGACCTCGAGCCGACCGCCGAGGGCATCATCGAGTCGCGCGTCGATTTGAAGGTTGCCAACCTCTCCGCCGATCGGCTGCAGGACTTCCTGCAGCGCCTGGAGCGGACGCCGGGGGTGGTCGTCGTGCGCAGGTTGAAGGTGAGCAAGCCGTATCGCAAGGAGACGCTCGACGTCGAGCTGACCGTGACCACCTTCAAGCGCAAAGAGGGTTGACGATGCAGAACCGTTGGCTCCGCGGCGCCGGATACGTCGCCTTCGCGCTCGGCGCGCTGCTGTTCTTCTTCTACGTCACGTTCCCGGCCGCCGCGGTCGGGCAGCGGGTCGCCCACGAGATTCAGCAGCGCAGCGGCGGCGCCCTGACGATCACCTTCGACGAGGTCAGCCTCTACCGCTTCTCCGGCATCGCCGCCGAGGGGGTGAAGATCCGCTACGCCGGCCAAGACGGCCAGCCGCTCGAGCTGGTGGTCGACGCGCTGACCCTGCGGCTGCGGCTGCTCCGCCTCTTGCTGCTCGATCTCTCGCTCAGCCTGGGGCTCGAGCTGGGGGAGGGCGAGATCGACGCGGTGGTGACCAAGACCGCCGACCTGGTCGACTTCGAGCTCGAGGTCGACGACCTCGACTTCAACCAACCGCCGATTCTCGGGCGGCTGACCGGGCTGACCATCAGCGGCACCTTGGCCGGCAAGGCCAAGGGGACGCTCGGGCTGGCCAAGGTGAGCAAGCCGGGCGCGGCCGGCGGCGGCGAGGAGGAGCTCGTGCCCGACCGCTCGGAGGCGCAGGCGTCGCTGACCATTCGGGACGCGGCGCTGGGTCCGGGCACCGTCGCCGGGTTCACCGTGCCGGCGGCGATCGGGCTCGGTCAGCTGGACCTGGCCATCGACATGCGCCGCGGTCGGGCGCGGATCGCCAACTTCCAGCAGAAGGGCGGCCAGCTGGCCGTCGAGCTGAGCGCCGGCCTCAGCCTGCGGCGGACCCTGGCTCAGAGCGGCCTCGACACCTGTCTGCGCTTCAAGCTCGCCGACGACGCCTTCCTGGCCAAGTACCCGAAGATCAACACGGCGCTCCAGCTCGCGCAGGTGCAGCTGAACAAGGACGGGGACGGCTACCTGCACCTCAAGCTCGGCGGCTCAGTCGGACACCCGCAGCGCCAACGCGGGCTATGCCGCAGCGGCGCGCTGGGCGCGCCGA
>JBFYZW010000450.1:0-12220 GCA_041309305.1 Deltaproteobacteria bacterium
CTGGCCGCACGACGCGAAGCCCTCGCGGCCACCGGCAGCCCGGCGAGCACGATCGGCGGCTACCGCGCCGCCGAGGAGAAGATCGCCGCCCTGATCGCCCGGCTGCCGCGGGCGCCCTGACCGCGCGCCCCACGCGAGGCGGATCAACCAAAGAGCGCGCGCCGGAGGCCACCCCATCGCCCGGCGGTCGCCTGCTCGAGCGCGACCGACATCTCGGCGGCGCTGGCGTAGCGCTCCTCTGGCGCCACGGCCATCGCGCGCAGGCAGACTTGCGCCAGCGCCTCAGGCATCGCCGCCACGCGGCCGGCGAGCCCGACACCGCCGGCGTGCGCCGCGACCCAGCTCTGCGTGCTCTCGGCGTCGAAGGCGAGCTCGCCGAGCAGCAGGTGCACGAGCAGCGCGCCGGCCTGGTAGACGTCGGTGCGCGCGTCGATCGCATCGCCGGCGAGCTGCTCCGGCGCGAGCGCCTCGAGCGAGCCGACCAGCGCACCGTGCGCAGTGAGCGCGGCGTCGCGCGCCACCGGTCGGACGACGCCGAGGTCGAGGAGCACCGGCCGGTCGCCGGGGCAGAGGAGGACGTTGCCGGCCTTGATGTCGCGGTGGACGAAACCGGCGGCGTGCAGCGCCGCGGCGGCGGCGAGCACGCCGCGCACCACCGCGACCGCCCGCCGGGTCGATAGCGCGCCGCGCGCGACGACCTGGTCGAGCGGCTCGCCCGGCAACAGCGGCATGACGAAGAACGGGCGCGGCGGATCGCCCGGCAGCTCGCCGCTATCGAGCACCGCGATCAGGTTCGGGTGCCGCACGCGCGACAGCGCCTCGACCTCGAGGCGCCAGCGCGCCAGCGCCGTCGGCTCCGCGGCCCGCTCGGCGTGCAGAACCTTGACCGCCACCTCGACGCCGCACCGCCGGTCGGTCGCCCTGAGCACGGTCCCCATGCCCCCGCGCCCGAGCACGGCCGAGATCGCGTAGCGGTCGGCGACCACCGCCGGCGTCTCGGGCGCGACCCGATCAGCGCCGCAGGTGACGCAGAACGGCAGGTCGTCGGGCACCTCGGCCTGGCAAGCAGGGCAGCGCATGGCTCACTCGCTGGGGACCTCCTACCACCGCGTCGGCCCGCTTGGCCATCGACCGGCGGTCGCGCCGCCGGCCCCCGCGCCCGGAGCGAGTGACCGGCCGCTCCCTTCGCGATATACGCGACGGGTGGCCTCCCCGCTCAAGTCCGTCGTCCCGCTCGCTGCGCTGATCGCGGCGGCCGGCTGCCTCGACCGTTCGCCGGTGACCACCCGCTGCCCGCGCTGCGCCGCGGCCGGCGACGTGCCCGCGAGTGACGGCGAGGGAGATCCCCTGCCGGGTCCGGTCGCGACGAAGCTGCGCATCGAGACGGCCGCCGACGGCAGCGGGACCGTCGTCGGCGCGACCACGCTGGCGATCGGGCAGACCTTGAGCCTGTTCGCCATCGCCCGGGCTGACGACGAGGCGTTCGTCGCCAACGTCGCGGTCGACTGGACCCTCACCGGATCGATCGGTGACCTCTCGGCCGGCGCGTCCGCGCCGAGCACCGTGTTCACCGCGCGCGAGGTCGGCGCCGGGACGATCACCGCCGACCATGCGACCCTCGACGACGCGACCGCCGGCCCGCTCACCGTCACCGGCGGCGCGACGCTCGCCGTCGAGCCGGTCTACCCCGCGCACGCGGCGTGGAACACCTACGTGCGCGACGCCAACCCGTTGC
Source organism: Deltaproteobacteria bacterium (assembly GCA_041309305.1). Lineage (GTDB taxonomy): Bacteria > Myxococcota > XYA12-FULL-58-9 > XYA12-FULL-58-9 > XYA12-FULL-58-9 > JBFYZW01. Next base: position 1,736 of record JBFYZW010000450.1, read on the forward strand.
TGGACGAGTACGAGCAAGCCGGCGTCAGCTGCACCGGCAGCGAGCCCCGCGCCACCGGCTGCATCCACGGCGGCGAGAAGCGCGCCGTCGCGGTTCCGGGCGAGACGAGCTGCGCCGGGCTGACCTTGAGCGAGGCGCTCGACGCCTTCGTTTGGGAGTGCAAAGTGAAGGCCGGCACCGCGACCTTCTTCAGCCGCGGCCTGCGGCCAGCGCGCGGCCTGCGCTCGCTGCTCACGCCGTCCGGGTGGGCCACGAACTGGGTGCGCGTCTTCAAGCAGGGCCTCGCGGTCGGCACCAGCCCGGCGGCGGTCTGGGGGTGGACCAACCCGGTCGCGCCGCTGCCCGACAACAGCGCTGGCAACGCGCTCCGGCTCGACGACGTCGACGACGACGGCGCCGGCCCGGACGGCGTCTTCGCGGCCGGGACGGTCTTCGTCCTCGCGGAGAGCCGCGTCACCCCCGGCTACCAGCTCGGCCTCGAGGCGATGGCGTTGGTCCTGCTCGACCCGGCGGTCCTCACCTGGCGGGGCGGGGCGACCAACGGTTGCTCCGGCGGTACCTGCCTGGTCTGGGTCGAGAACACCAACCGGGCCTGGCTCGAGGGCCGGTTCGAGGCCTTCGACGCCGCCGGCTCGGCGCAGCGGGCGATCGCGGTGTTCAGCTCGGTGCTCTCGACCCTGAAGAGCTGCCAGGGCAACGGCGCCGACGAGGCGGGCGCCTACCTGCGCTTCGGCGCGCTGGCGCGGGTGCGCGACTGCTCCTTCTCCGGCAACGGCCTCGTCGGCCTCAACGCCGGCACCCCGTACACGCTGGTCGAGAACGTCGGGCTGGCGAGCAACGCCGGAGGCTCCTTCCTCGGCGGCGTCGGCCTGATGGTCAGGGGCCTGCGGGCCGCCAACACGCTCGGCGGCGTGGCGGTCGAGCTCGCCGGCGCCGACACGACGGCGCTCGACCTGGTCATCTCGAACAGCGGTGGGGTCGGGCTGCAGATCTCGAACGACAACGTCACCGTGGTCGGCGCGCTGGTGCACAACAGCACCCAGCACGGCGTCGCGTTCCGCTCGGGCGGGACCGCGCGCATCGCGGTGACCCACCTGACCACGGCCAACAACCTCTGGCCGGTGAACATCCGCCCGGACGGCGACCTGGCGACGCTGGCCAACGTCGCGGTGCTCAACGACACCATCGCGCTGGCGGGTGACGACAACCAGGTCGCGAACCTCGCCTTCGGGAGCACGCTCGAGTCCACCGCCAACGCCACGGTCTTCAGCCAGAACCTGCTGTTCGACTCCGGCAGCCAGTGCCTGGTCACCTCCGGGGCCGCCCCGGGGATCGGCGCCGGGACCTGCGCCGCGCAGGACGCCTCGACCCACGCGATCCACCCGGGCACGAACGTCCCCGGCGCGGTGGTCGGCAAGGTGGCCAGTGACGACGGGGCCAACTCCTCGGACAACGCCGGCGTCGCGGCGTACGCGACCATCCTCGACTGGCTGCGCTTCGACCACCGCTGGCGCGGCTGGGGGCGCAACGGCTTCGCCGGCTTCCCGGACCCGAGCAACGTCGGCCCGTGCACCGCCCCCGACGACTGCGTCATCTGGGACTTCCGGCTCACGGCCGCGGACACCATCCTCAAGCGCCGCAGCGGCGCTGGCAGCTCCGCTGCCGAGAATGAACCCTTCGTGGTCGGCGCCCCGTGCCCGACCGCGGTCGACGGCGACCGCGCGGTGAGCGACCACCAACGCCGCGCCTGGGCCCTGGGCATCAACGCGGTCGAGGACAACAGCGCCGCCGGCGGTGACGACGACGGCCTGTGCGAGGCCGGTGAGCTGTGCCGGAACACCTTCCTGGTCAACGCCGTCGAGCTCGTCGGCGACAGGCGCGGCGACGACGACGGCCTGTGCGAGAGCGACGAGGCCTGCATCTACTCGCCCAACTTCGGCGCCGACCAGGGTGAGGGGGAGCCCAGCCCGGGCACGTGCGTCTTCACCGACGGCGTCGTCGCCCGGGTCGCGATGCAGGCCTACCCGTCCCCCTGAGGCTGCGCCCGACGCGAACGCCGCGCCGAGCTACGGCTTGGCCTGCTGCAGCAACCAGACGTAGATGTCGGTCGGCGTCGGAGTCAGGCTGCCGTCGAACCAGATCGTCGTCGGGTAGGGCGCCGAGGTCTGGTCATACGTGGTCGCCCAGGCGTTGTGGCGGCTGCCGCCGAGGCAGAGCGCGTAGCCGGCGGGGTACTCGGTGTATAGCGGCGACGGCCCCGCGCCGGCGAGGGTGATTGCGTCCTGCAACGCAGTCAACACGCTGGTCGAGTTGGTCGCCGGCTGCATCGTGTCGTCGGCGCAATGGAAGTCCCAGACCGGGATACCCGCCAGGTTGGCGATCGTCCCCGTCGCGACCGGGATGGTCGAGATCGGCAGGATGGCGGCGACCTTGGTCGGGTGCGCCTTGGCGTAGTTGTAGGCGCCGCCGCCGCCGGTGCTCAGCCCCGTGACGTAGACCCGTCGGCGATCGACGCGATAGCGGCTCGCCGACTCCTCGACCAGCTCGTCGGTCAGCGCCACGGTCCAGTTCCAGCAGTCCCAGTGCAGGTCGTTGCACTGTGGGCTGACGGCGATGAACGGGTAGTCGTTGCCCTGGGCGATCAGCTTCGGCACCCCGTGGACCAGCACCAGCCCGACGTCGGCTCCGCCGTCGGCGGAGGTCTTCTCGCCCCAGCCGTGCAGGAAGACCAGCAGTGGGAAGGAGTCGCCCGAGGTGTAGTAGGCCTCCGGGAGGTAGACATAGACGTAGGTCTCGATCCCCGGCTGCGAGGTCGAGGTGAAGATCTCGATCGGCATGCGCGCCGCGGTGGTGAAGCTGAGCTCGGTGACCAACGCTCCGAGCTCGCCGCCGGCCGCCTCCGGGACGAGGTAGACCCAGTGCGCCGTCGCCTCGGCGAGGCCGGTGACCGCCTCGACCGTGGCGAGGTCGGCGACGACCGCCGGGCTGGCCAACGCCCGATCGTTGGCGTCGGGAAGGCCGGCCTGCACCGCCGCACGCAGCGCCGCCGGCGTCGCCCCGGGCCACGCGGCGTCGCGGACGCGGACGTAGACGACGCCGGTCCGGTTGCTGCGCATGGAGAGCTCGGCGCTGGTCGCCCCGGGCTGCGCCTCGGCGTCGAGCAGCTCGACCGGCGGCGGGAGGTCGGTGTCTGCCGAGGACGGATCGCCGTTGACATCGCCGCCAGCATCACCGCCGCTGCCATCGCCGCCGCCACCAGCGTCGCCGCCGCCGCCGACAGGATCTGCCGCCGACCGGTCGCCGCCGTCAGCCTCTCCACGGCCCAGTGAGGTCCGCCCGACGCAGCCCCAAACGCACGCCGCCGCGACGCAGGCGATGACCGCTCGACCCAGGACGGCGTGCATCACTGACAGCTGCGCTTGGGCGCGAACACCGGCGCGCCGGCGTTGGCCCACTCCACCCGCCCGTACGGGATCCACTCGGTGACCGTGGGCAGGCCGAACGCGTCGGCCCAGACATAGTTGGCGCCGCCTCGGCTCTGCCACAGGCGGACGACCTCGCCGCTCGGGCGGCGCAGGTCGACGAAGGAGGCGAAGGCGCGCACGCTCCGCCGATAGCTGCCGTCTCCCATGTAGCCCGAGAAGAGGTAGGTGTAGCCGGTGTGCCAGACGCCCGGCTCGACGGCCTGGCCGAAGACGACCTGCCAGCCTTCGGTCGCGTCGGTGTGGTCGAAGGTGTCGACCCAGAGGCCGGCGCCGAGCACCTCGCCGGCGGCCGGCGGCACCGACAGGTAGGCGTCGAGCCAACGGAACGGGATGCCGTAGTGCCCCTCGTAGCCGTCCCCCAGCCCGTCGAGGAACAGCTCGCAGTGGGTCGCGTCGTGGTGAGCGTCGATGGTGTAATCGGGGCAGGTCGGGCTGCTGTGATAGCGATCCTGCCAGGTGGCCAGCCCGAAGCAGGGGTCCGCCTCGGGGGGCGGCGCGACCGCGAAGCGATAGTTCGCGCCGTAGTTGCTGTCCCAGGTCTTGCAGCTGCTGCCCGCCCCCGAGCTGTTGGCGAACCACACCTCGACCGCGGTGGTCTCGGCCGGGAGCGCGACCTCGAACGGCACCGCGTGCGCCGCGGTCGTCGGCTGGCCCATGTTCGACGCGAACGCGCGCACGCTGCCGCTGACGATCTCCCCCGCGGGGAGGAGCCGCACGAAGGCGGTCGTGTCCCACGCCGGGTGCCCGTTGTGCGTGTTGCGGCACCTGGGCAGCCGCGCCAAATCGTAGTGCACCGCCAGCCGGCCGTCGGCGTGCAGAGTGCCCCACACCGACTCGCCCCAGGCGGCGTCGAAGCGCAGCGCCGCGGTGCGCGCGCGACGCAGGCAGGTGAAGCCGTCGGCCATCAGCGCGAAGCCGTTGTCGGCGGTGAGCCAGTAGTTGTCGAGCGCCCCCTGGTTGCGGTTGTGCTCGAACAGGCGCGCCCCTGCGGCGAGGTGGAGGAACGGCACCAGCTCGATTCGCTGCGCCTGCGCCTGCTCCTCTCCGACCGTCGGGTCGACCAGACGCTGATCGATCGTCACCGCGAAGCTGACGAAGCCCGGCGCGCCCGGGCCGATCGGCGTGGCCGGCAGCTCCCACCAGGTCGGATCCTCGGCCACGTGGAAGAGCAGCGCCGGCGCGCCTCCGTCCGCGAGCGCCGAGGTCGCCACGTCGATGACGCCGGCGAAGCCCCAGGAGCAGGCCCCGTCGTGGCAGCGGACCAGCGGGGCACCCTCGTCGTCGGTCACCCGGGTCAGCGAGCGCAGGATGAGCGTGCAGCCGTGATCGGCGCGGTCGGCGCTGCCTTCTCCGTCGAGCGCTGGCGCCCGCGCGGCGGTGGCCACCGGAGCGGCGAGGCGCGGCGCGGGCTCGACCCCGCAGGCCCACAGACAGGCGACCAGGAGAAGGATCGGGTTGCGCATGCGCGGCCACTCCTTCGTGATTCAAGCTCGGACCGGCGCGGCGGCCGCTTTATGACACGACGCGCCAACGCTGACAACTCCGGACCCCCGGAGGTCGCAGAGCCAGGCGCTCATCTGGGCTCACAACGCCTCACGGTCGAGCTGGAGCAAGAAGCCGGCGCAGGCGTCGAGCACCAGGAGGCGGTCGTCCTGCGCGCCCGCCCCGCTCGTCACCACGGCGATCCCGGCGAGGCAGAAGGTGGCCGCCGCCGGGAAGGCGTCGCGCGGTGGGCGCCCGTAGAGGGTGCGCACCTCGTCGTCACCGGTGGCCACACCGTCGGCGCCGGCAGTGACCAGCCGGAGCGCGGTCGACGAGGCGACGAACAGGTTGCCGAAGCGATCCACCGCCAGCCCGAGCGGCTCGCGCACCGGGAAGAAGCGGGCCGGGGCACCTTCGCCGCTCGCGGCGGCGGTGCCGTCACCGACCACCGTGTCGATCACCGCCTCCCCGTCGAGCAGCGCACCGGAGAGCCGCCGGACCCGCTGGTTGTCGGTGTCGGCGACGTAGAGGCTGCCGTCCGGTGCGAGCGCCAACGCCTGCGGTCCGCTCAGCAACGCCTCGCTGGCGGCGGTCCCCTCGCCGAAGAAGCCGCGCAGCTGCGGCGTGCCGGCGATGGTGGTGGTCACGCCGGTGTCGACCGCGAAGGCACGGACCACGTGGTTGCCGCTGTCGGCGACGAAGAGCGTCCGGCTGGTGGCGTCGAACGCCAGGCCGGTCGGCCGCGAGAAGCGCGCCGCGCCGCCCACCGCGTCGTGGTAACCGGGGGAGGCGAGCTCGCCGGCGACAGTGCTGACCGTCCACGCCGGGTCAGCCAACGAGACCGCGCGCAGGGTGTGGCCGCCGCGCTCGCTGACGAAGAGGGTCTCGCCCGCGACGTCGAGGGCGAGGCCGGTGGGCTCGACGAGCAGCCGGCTGAAGCGCGCGCTCGCTGCCTCATCGGCGAAGCCGTTCAGGTAGCCGACCCGGGTCCCCAACCATTGGCCGCCGAAGTCGATCGCCCGCACCCGCCCGTTGGAGCTGTCGGACACCAGCCAGACCGCCCCGGCGGCGTCGAGCGCGGTGAGGGCGGTCGGTTGGCCGAGGCGCGAGATCTCCACCGGGCCGTCCCCGGGGGGATCCACGCCGCCCAAAACGCTGGTGATGACCCCGGTCAAGACGTCGACGCGGCGCACGCTGTTGTTGCCGTCCTCGCCGACGACGATGTCCCCATCGCTGGCGACCTGCACCGCGATCGGTCGGTTGAGCAGCGCACTCGAGGCCGGCCCGCCGTCGCCGGAGTAACCGGCCGTCCCGGTGCCCGCCCGGGTCGTGATCACGCCGTCCGCGCTGCGCACCAGGCGGACGCGGTGGTTGTTCGAGTCGGCGATCAAGAGGTCGCCGTCGGGCTCGAGCGCCACCGCGTAGGGGCCGTTGAGCATTGCCGCGGTGGCGGCGCCGCCGTCTCCACCGAAGCCGGCCGTGCCGGTCCCGGCGACCGTGGTGATCACCCCGGTGGCCGCGTCGATCCGCCGGACGCGGTGGTTGTCGTGATCGGCGATGAAGAGGTTACCGACACCGTCGATGGCGAGGCCGCGCGGAGAGCTGAGCTCGGCCGCCGTCGCCAGGCCGTCGTCACCTCCGCCGCCCGCGTGATCGACACCGGCGATGGTCGCGATCAGGCCGCTGACCGCGTCGACGCGACGGATCCGATGATTGCCGGTGTCGGCGATGAACAGAACGCCGTCCGGGTCGACCGCCACGGCGTAGGGCGTCCACAGCTGCGCGCTGGTCGCCGGCCCGCCATCCCCCGAGAAGCCGCCCGTGCCAAAACCGCCCGGCCCCGAGCCGGCGACAGTGGCGATCAAACCGGTCGCGGCGTCGACGCGGCGGATGCGCTGGTTGGTCGCGTCGGCGATGAACAGGTTGCCCGCGCTGTCGAGCGCGATGCCGCGCGGATCGTCAAGTTGCGTGGTCAGCGCGACGCCCACGTCGCCGTTGAAGCCGTAGATGCCAGTGCCGGCGAGCCTGCTCCAGGTGTTGCGTACGACGTCGATGCCGAGCACCTTGTAGTTGTCGGTGAGGCAGACGATCACACCGCCGTCGGCCCTGACCGCAAGGCCACTGGGTCTGCGGCCGATCTGACTGGTGGCCGCCCCGCTCGGTGACGTGAAGCCTATGCTCGAGACCCCGGCGACGGTGGAGATGACGCCGGTCGCGCGATCGATCCTGCGGATGCAGCCGTTGTTGCTGTCGCCGACGTACAGGTGGCCGGCGAAGTCGTGCGTGAGCCCAAACGGCCGGTACAACTGGGCGAGGAGCGCCGGTCCCCCGTCACCAGCATAGCCAGGCACGCCACTGCCGGCGACCGTGTCGATGATGCCCGTGTCGCGATCGATACGGCGGATCCGCGCGTTGCCCATGTCGGCGATGACCAGCCGTCCCTCCAGATCGAAGGCGATCCGCTGCGGCATGTTCAGCGCCGCGCTCAAAGCCGGGCCGCCGTCGCCTGAATATGCAAACGCGCCGGTCCCGGCGATCGTCTCGATCAGCCCGGTGTCGCGCCTGACCAGGCGGATGCGGTTGTTCGACGTGTCGCTGATAAACAGGTTGCCGCCGGCGTCGAAGGCCACCGACTTCGGGCGGTTCAGACGCGCGGCGGTCGCCGCGCCGCCGTCGCCGGTGAAACCGCCCACGCCGGTGCCGGCGACCGTGGTGATCACCCCGGTGACGGCGTCGATCCGACGCACGACGTGACTCGCCCACTCGGTGATGTAGAGGTGCCCGTCCGCGTCGAGGGTGACGCCGGTCGGCTGGTTGAGCGTGGCGGCGCGCGCGTCGCCGCCGTCACCGCTGTACCCGGCCGTGCCGTTGCCGGCCACCGTGTCGATGACGCCGGTCTCGAGGTCGACGCATCGCACGCGATGGTTGTAGGTGTCGGTGATGTACAACCGGCCGGCGCCGTCGAGCTGCAGGTCATACGGGGCGTTGAGCCCGGCGGTGGCCGCGTTGCCGCCGTCGCCCCAGAAGCCGGCGGTGTCGGTGCCGGCGACGGTCATCAAGAAGCCGCTCGCGACGTCGACGCGGCGCACCTGCTGACCGCTGTTCTCGGCCACGAACAGGTTTCCGCCCCGGTCGACCGCTACCCCGATCGGGAAGCGCAGCGGCGCGGCGGTCGCGAGGCCCTGGCTGACGCCCTGCCCCGCGAGGACCTGCGCCGTCCACCGGGTCCACCGGCAGCCGGCGCAGCCGTCGTTGGGGTTCTCGTTGCCGTCCTCGCACTGCTCGGTCGGGCCGAGCACGCCGTCGCCGCAGGCCGAGATCACGCAGCCGCCCTTGCTGGCGACGCAGACGCCGTCGGCCCCGCTGCCCGGGATCTGACAGGCGCTGCCGTCGAAGCTGCTCAAGGCGACGTGGAAGATCGCCTCGGCGCCGCGGCTGTCGTCACAGCCGTCGATGGTGCAGGCGTCGTCGTCGCCGACTGGCGGCGGGATCCCGGCGGCGCAGGTCAGGTTGACGCAGCGCTCGACGCCGTTGCAGACCGAGGTGTCGGCGCAGTCCTCGTCGATGAGGCACCCCTGACCTTCGACGCACCCGCGCACCGGGTTGCAGTACAGCCCGGGGCCGCAGAGCAGGTGGTCGACCGTCGTGTCACAGCGACCGGCGCCGTCGCCGAGCTCGACGCACTCCGAGGTCGCGCAGTCGACGTTGGCCGCGCAGGGCCGCTCACCGGCGCTGCAGGCACCCTCGACGCAGCGCTCGACGCCGTTGCAGTAGGCGCCGTCGGCGCACCCGGCGTCGTCGTCACACGGCCGGGCCAGGCGCAACGTCGCGGTGGGGGTGCCGCGGCGCGCGAGGCGCGCGGTCGCCCGACCCCGACCGAGCGGGTTTCGGCTCTGGTCGCGGGCCTCGGCCCAGATCGTGTGCTCACCTGCCGTGCGGGCAGTGACGGTGACGGTCAACGGGAAGCGGCTGCCGCTCAGCGTCACGGGCGCGAGGCTGGCGGGCGTGGAGCCGACGTGGAGGGTGGCGAAGCCCGTGGCGACCGCGTCCGGATCCTCGACCGTGAGGACGGCGAACGGCGGCGGCTCGACGCAGGCGGCGACCAGCACGACCGCCATCACCGTTGAGGCGAGAGGGCGCATCACCACGCGATTGTAACAGATCAGGGACCAGCGCACCGGCCGGCGGAGCCCGGCGGCTTGCATCCGGCCCCGCGGCGTGCCACCAAGCGGCGTGACCTCCGCTGCGCAAGCCGAACGAACCACGCCGCTGCTCGGCGTGGTCGCGCTGGGGTCGTTTCTGACCACGATGTCGTCTAGCGTCCTGAACGTCGCCCTGCCCGACATCGCGCGCGACCTGGCGGTCAGCCCGGCGCGGGCGGGGTGGTTCATGCTCTCGTTCCTGCTCACGGTCACCGCGCTGCTGCTCCCCGCCGGCCGGCTCGGAGATCTCGTCGGCGCCGGCCGTGTCTACCTGATCGGCTTCGCCCTCTTCGGCCTGGGCTCGGTCGCCTGCGCCGCCGCCGGCTCGGCGTGGCTGCTGGATCTGGCCCGGGTGGCCCAGGGCGTCGGCTCGGCGCTGGTGATGGCCTCCTCGCCGGCGCTGACGACGCTGAGCGTCCCCCCCGAGCGGCGCGGCTGGGCGCTGGGGCTCTTGTCCACGGCCACCTACCTCGGGCTGGCCATCGGCCCGCCGGTGGGGGGCCTTCTGGTCGCGGCGCTCGGTTGGCGGGTCATCTTCGTCGCCGCCGCCGCCGCCGCGGCGATCGTGCTGCTGGTCGGCTGGCGCGCCGTGCCCTTGGCGCGGCCGCCCGCCCGCGCCGTCGGCTTCGATCCCTGGGGTGCGCTGCTCAACGCGCTGGCGCTGCTCGCGTTGCTGCTCACCTTCACCCGCGGGCCCGCGTGGGGCCTTCACCACCCGTGGACGATCGGCGCGGCGCTGACCGGGATCGCGCTCCTGGTCGCCTTCGTTCAGCTCGAGCGCCGCCACCCGACCCCGACCTTGGACCTCGGCCTGTTCCGAACGCCCACCTTCTCGACCGCCGTCGTCGCGGCGCTGCTCAACTACGTCGCGTTGTTCATCCTCCTCTTCTCACTCCCGTTCGCGCTGCGCGAGGGGTACGGGGTGACCCCGCAGGTGGTCGGCCGCGTCCTCGCCGCGCAGGCGGCGGGGATGGCGCTGTTCGCCTGGGGCGCCGGCAGCCTCGCCGATCGGATCGGCTCGCGTGGCCTCGCCGCGCTGGGCATGGGCATCCTCGCGCTGTCGCTCGGCGGGCTGGTGCTCTTTTGGCCGCCCGCTGACCCGTGGCGGACATCGCTGTGGCTGTTCGGCTGCGGCGCCGGCACCGGCATCTTCATCTCGCCCAACTCGTCGGCCCTGATGGGCTCGGCGCCGCGCGAGCGCCAGGGGATCGCCGGCGGGGTGATGGCGCTGGCGCGCAACCTCGGCATGGCGCTCGGCGTCGCCACCGCCTCGGGCCTGTTCGCCGCCGCGCTCGGCCCGCAGCGCGGCGTCGTCG
>JBFYZW010000451.1:0-12330 GCA_041309305.1 Deltaproteobacteria bacterium
GGCCGGCTCGGCGGGCGAGCCGCGAGGGTCGCGGCCGTCGCCGGCGGGCGGGGCGCCTCGCCGCCGAGCAGTCGCCCGAGCTCGCCGAGGAGCTGTTGACTGGCGGCGAGGTCAGCGGCGAGCTGTTGCTCCTTGGCGCCGAGCTCGCGCTCCTTGTGCGCCAGGTCGGCGGGCGAGAACTCGCCGACCTTGCAGCGGAAGCGTTGCTCCTCGAGCTCCTGGCGCAGCGCCTCGAGCCTGGGGCGGACCTCCTGCTCGCGCTGCCGCGCGGCGGCGACCAGGCGGGTCGCCTCCTCCCGGAGCGGCGCGAGGGCGGCGTTCGCGGCCTGCAGCCGCCCCTGGTAGTCGGCGAGCACCTTGGTGAACACCTCGAGCCGGGTCTCGCCCTTCTGCTCCTCGGCCTGGCGGACGAGCGCCGCCGCCCGCCGCTGGGCCTCGAGCGCCGCCTGCAGGCGCGCCGCGAGCTGGGGATCGTAGGACGGCGACGGGGGGCGTGGCTCGGTCATCGCGTCGGCTCCTGGACAGGTGCCTGAGGTTCGCAGGGGTCGGCCGCCCGTGTCAATCGCGACGGTGCGGGCGTGGAGGGGACCTCCACCGCCGGCGCTCTGGTCGCTCGGCCGGGATCGCGGCGTGCGCCGCCACGGAGAGTTCACCGGATTGCGACCGGGTCGTGACACAGGCCTGCTACCCAACCGGCGCATGAACACGCGCTCAATCGTGTACGCCGCCGCTGGACCGCTGGCGATGCTGTGGGCCGCCGTTGCCACCGCGCAGCCGGGGGACGCCGGCCCGGCTGACATCCACGTCGAGGGCGACGAGCCCGGGACGGCGCCGGCAGAGTGGGCCAGCCAGGAGAGTGGGCAGGACCCGGCGGAGGCGATCGAGGAGATCGTCGTCGTCGGCGCGCGCTCGTTTTCGCCCGACGAGGCGCTGCTGCAGCGTCGGCGCTGGGCGCCGGGGATCGGCGACGGGCTGAGCGCTGAGCAGCTCCGCCGTACGGCCGACTCGACCGCGGCCGACGCGATCAAGAGGATCGTCGCCGCGACGGTCCACGACGGCCGCTACCTGGTGGTCCGCGGGCTCGGCGGGCGGTACACCGGCGTGTTGCTCAACGGCGCGCCGCTGCCCAGCCCGGACCCCGACGGGTCAGCGACACCGCTCGACCTCTTCCCGGCGTCGTTGCTGGCCAGCCTGCAGCTGCAGAAGGGCTACAGCCCCGACCTGCCGGGCGCCTTCGCCGGCGGCGTGTTGCAGCTCGAGACACGCGACTTCCCACGCCGACCGACGCTGCGGATCAAGCTCTCGAGCGGCGGCGACTCGACCGGAACCTGGCGCGACGCCCCCTCCGCACCCGGAGGGTCGCTCGCCGACCTCGGCTTCGGCGGCGAATCGCGGGGGCTGCCCGAGTCGATCGGCGCCGAGGGTCCGCTGGTCGCCAGCGAGAGCTTGCCGCAGGCGGAGATCGACGCGTTGGGCAAAGACTTCGTCAACCAGTGGTCGGCCGAGGCGACGCGGCGGCAGCCCAACCTCGGCGTGGCCGTCGAACTCGGTGACACGTTCACCGTGGGCTCGCGCAAGCTCGGTCTGGCGAGCGCGGTTGGCGTTGGCCATCGTTCGGGGTTACGTCGTTCGACGGCGCGGCGCACCGACGCCACCGGTCGGTTGGTGACCGAGGTGCGGGCGATCGACGCCGGCGTCGAGGCGACCACCGTCAACGCTTCGCTCAACGCCGGGCTGACGGTGTCGTCCTCCCAGCGCCTGGGGCTGCTCGGTTTGTACATCCGCCGCGGTGACGACTCGGCGCAGCTGACCAGCTACACGCCCGAAGGGCAGGCCAGCTCGACGCGGGTGGAGCGGACCAGCCTGCGCTTCGTCGAGCGGGCGCTCGGCTTCGCGCAGCTCTCCGGGGTACACGCGGTGCCGGCCGGCGGGCTGCTGACCTGGCAGGCGAACGTGGCGCGAACGACGATGGACGAGCCGGACACCCGGGACATCACCTACCTCACCGCGCTCGGCGGCCCGCAGACCATCGCCGGCAGCGGCGCCGGGTCGGCGGATCGCTTCTTCGCCGCGCTCTCAGACACGAGCGGCGGGGCGAGCGCCGACCTCGGCGTGCCGGTACTGACCGGCTCGGAGGTCAAGGTCGGCGGCGCCTGGCAGCGATCTTCGCGCACCTTCTCGTCGCGGCGGTTCCGTTTCTCGGTCACTGATCAGAGCCTCGAGGGGCTGCCCCCCGAGCAGATCTTCGCGCCCGACAACCTCGGGGCTGGTGTTCACCTCACCGAGGTGACCGGGTTCACCGACGGCTTCGTCGCCGGTCGCAATCTGGGCGCTGGCTACGCGCTCGTCGATCTCGGAGAGCTCGAGTGGTTGCGCCTGATCGCCGGCGCCCGCTACGAGCGGCTGGCGCAGACCATCGACGTCGGCAGCCGCTATTCGCTGGTGACCGCGACGCAACGGCTCGGTCGCAACGACGGGCAGGTGATGCCGTCCGTGAGCGTGGTCGCCGACCTGGATGACGAGCTTTTCCTGCGCGCCGGGTACTCGCGCACCGTCGCCCGGCCGACGTTCCGCGAGCTCTCCCCGGCGTTGTACTACGACTTCGCGCGTGGTCGGACCGCGTCGGGAAACCCGGAGCTGCGCACGACCCGGATCGACAACCTGGATCTGCGTGGCGAGTGGTTCCTCGGCGGCAGCGAACTGATCGCCGTCGGCGCCTTCTATAAACACCTCGACCAGCCGATCGAGGCCGCCTTCAAGGATCAGAACGGCGACGCGATGACCTACGTCAATACACCGCGGGCGCGCTGCCTGGGCGCCGAGGTCGAGGCGCGTCTCGAGCTGTCGCGGCTCGCCGCCTGGCTGACGCCGTTCTTCGTCGGCGGCAATCTGAGCCTGATCCACTCGCGGATCGATCTCGACGGCGGCGGCGGGCCGGCGGTGATCGAAGGGACCCGCCGTCGGCGTCCGCTGCAGGGCCAGTCGCCCGTGGTGGTCAACGTCGAGCTCGGCGCGCGCCTCGAACGCACCGAGACCGAGCTGACGGCGCTCTACAACCTCGCCGGCGCGCGGATCGCCGAGGTCGGAGTCGGCGGGACGCCGGACGCCTACGAGGCGCCGTTGCACCGCCTCGACCTGACCATCAGCCAGGAGCTCGGCGACTACCGCCTGAAGATCGCCGGCACCAATCTCCTCAACCAACGCGCCCAGTTCGTGCGCGAGGATACGGTGATCCTCGGCTACGCCCCGGGCGTCGCGGTCCATGTTGCGTTGGAGTGGGCCTACAACTGAGACCTCGAGAACAAGGAGCGAGACGATGAGGAAGAGAATCACGGTGCTGGCAGTGGTGGTGATGGCGCTGAGCGGTGCGTGCGGTAGCGAGACCTCGCGCGAGGGCGATCCCCAAGGCGAGGGGGACGCGGTCTGTCGCACCGGCGGTGCGCTGGGATCGTTGACCGAGATCATCGATTACGACATCGCCCGTGACACCTGCCTGTCGAACGACACCGTCTACGTGCTCAACCCGAAGGCCGACGGCAGCTACGTCAAGGTCAAGGCCGGCGCGACGTTGACTATCCAGCCCGGCACGACGGTGAAGGGCAACCCGGGCTCGGCGCTGGTGGTCACCCGCGGAGGGCAGATCATCGCCGATGGCACGCAACTGCAGCCGATCGTCTTCACCAGCAACCGGCCGGTCGGAATGCGCCGGGGCGGCGATTGGGGCGGGCTGCTGCTGCTCGGGCGCGCGCCGACCAACTGGGCCGGCAACAACCAACTGTTCGAGGCGCTGCCGGCGACCGAGACGGACGGCCGGTACGGCGGGGACGACCCGGAGGACGACAGCGGCGTCCTGCGCCACGTGCGCATCGAGTTCGCCGGCTTCGAGTACCAGCCGAACAAGGAGTTCAACGGCCTGACCCTCGGCGGCGTCGGTCGGGGGACGACCATCGACTTCGTTCAGGTCCACCGCGGGTCGGACGATGGCGTCGAGTTGTTCGGCGGCACCGTCGACCTCCGGCACCTCCTGCTCACCCTCAACGAAGACGACGGGCTCGACACGGACAACGGCTGGACCGGACGGGCGCAGTTCGTCGTCGTGCACCACACCAACGGCACGAGCAGCGACCCGAACGGCTACGAGTCGGACAACCACCCGACCGACTACGGGGCGCTGCCGCGCACCAGCCCGACCATTTTCAACGCGACGATCATCGGTGACCGCGGCCAGAGCAAGCCGAGCTTCGGCGCGGTCTTGCGCCGCGGTACGGCGGGGCTGTACGCCAACCACATCTTCACGGACTTCAGCAGCGCCGCGCTCGAGGTGCGCGACGCCGCCACTGCGGCGCAGGTGCCGCTGCAGTTGAACATCCAGCACTCGATCTTCGCCAACAACGCCGCCGACGGCTCGAACTGGTCGGACGCCCAGACCGACCTCGACGAGCGGGCGGCGTTCGCCGGCGCGCCGGGCAACGTGGCCCTCGCCGACGTCGGGCTCGACGGCGTGACCGACGAGGCCGCGCCGAGCTACCTGCCGACCTCCTCCGCGTCGGCGCTGAGCGGCGGCGCGACGCCGCCCGCGGACGGCTTCTTTGACCCGACGGCCACCTACATCGGCGCGCTGGGGCAGGTCGACTGGACCCAGGGGTGGTGCGGCTTCCCGGTCGAGTGATTGCCAAACGGACGGTCACGATTCCCGATCACCAACGAGCGGCCTCGGTCGAGGAAGAACCGCAAACGGGGGAGCGCGAACCGCGCACCCCCGTCTAGGCGACGCTCGGGCGGACCGCGCGTCGTTTGCCGCCCGGCGCCGCGTTCGGCATAGTGCCTGGTCGCGGAGGCGATGACCATGGCCTACGACCATCAGCGCGGGCGCGAGGACCTCGTCGACTTCGAGGCCACTCAGCCAGCCAACTTCTTTGCCGCCGACCTTCACCTCCAGCGCGTGCTCGGACGTTGGGGTGGGCCGGCCTGGCTCGAGCGCTGGCGCGGCCCGCTCGAGCGCTTCGGCGCCGACTGCGCGACGATCATCGACGCGGCCGTGCGGCAGAACAACCTGACCGCCAACCTGCCGGCGCTCGAGCGCTTCACCGCGGTCGGCGAGCGGTGCGAGGAGGTCGCGCACCACCCGAGCTTCCACCTCGCCGGGCGGGCGATCTACGGCTCCGGGATGATGGCCGCGCTCGCCGAGCCGGGGGGCAACCTCGCCGCGCTGAGCCACTTCTACCTCTCGTCGCACGTCGGCGAGGCCGGCCACAACTGCCCGCTCGCCTGCACCGCCGGGGTGATCAAGGTCCTCGGCGCGGTCGGCGGCGACGAGCTGAAGGCGCGCTACCTCGGCCGGCTGATCAGCGCCGACTACAGCGAGCTGGCGCACGGGGCGCAGTTCCTCACCGAGGTGCAGGGGGGCTCCGACGTCGGCGCCAACAGCGTGGTCGCCGAGCCCGAGCCGGAGGAGCCCGGCGTCTGGCGGCTGCGCGGCGAGAAGTGGTTCTGCTCGAACGTCACCGCCGATCTCTGTCTGGTCACCGCGCGGCCGGGCGGCGCGAGCGCCGGGACGCGGGGGCTGGGGCTCTTCTTGATGCCGCGGCGGCTCGCCGACGGCAGTTTGAACCGCTTCTTCATCCGCCGGCTGAAGGACAAGATCGGCACCCGTACGCTGCCGACCGCCGAGCTCGACCTGGACGGCGCGCTCGCCTGGCAGGTCGGCCCGCTCGCCGACGGCTTCCGCAACGTGATGACCTACGTGATCAACACCTCGCGTATCTTCAACGCGCTCGGCTGCGCCGGGATGGCCCATCGGGCCTGTCTGGTCGCGCACGGCTTCGCCGCCCGGCGGCAGGCCTTCGGCGCGGCGATCGGCACCTATCCGATGACCCAGGCGACGCTGGCGATGATGCGCGCCGAGACGGCGGCGATGGTCTCCGGCTCGTTCTACCTGGTCCAGGTGCTCGACCGGCTCGAGCGCGGAGAGCTGGGCGGCGAGGCGATGGGCTTTGTCCGCCTGGCCTTGAACCTGAACAAGCGCCGGGCGGCGCTCTCGGCCCACGAGGTGATCAACGCCGGCATCGAGGTCCTGGCCGGCAACGGCACGATCGAGACCTTCTCGGTCCTGCCGCGTCTGCTGCGCGACAACGTCGTGTTCGAGAACTGGGAGGGGAGCCATAACGTGCTGCTCCTGCAGGCCTGGCGCGACTCGGCGAGTCGGGGGTTGCACCGGGCCTTCTTCACCGAGCTGGCTGCGCTGGCCGCCCCCCACGCCGAGCTGCGCGCGCTGGTCGACGAGGCGCGCGGCCAGCTGGCGGAGATGGCGGCGTTGGACGCGTCGCTGGTGGCGCTGCGCCTGCCAGCGCTCGGAGACCGGCTGGTCTACCTGCTCTGGGCGGCGGCGATGGCCAACGACGGCACGCCGGCGGCGGTGCTCGAGCACTTCCTGGCCCGGCGGCTTCGGCCGCCGGCGCCGGCCGACGCCGGCTTCCTGGCGCGGGTGCGCGAGGTCAGCGCCGAGCCCTGACCATGGTCGTCCGCCTGCGCGCCAGCTTCTACACCCACGTCTGGGCGCTCGTCGCCCGGGTGCCGCGCGGGCGGGTGGTGACCTACGGCCAGGTGGCCGGGGCCCTCGGTCAGCCGCGCGCGGCCCGCGCGGTCGGTTACGCGATGTTCAACACGCCCGACCCGAGCATCCCCTGGCAGCGGGTGATCAACGCCCGGGGCGAGATCTCGCTCGGCGGACATCCGCACCGGCCGGCGCTGCAGCGTCGGCTGCTCGAGGCGGAGGGGGTGGTGTTCGACGCGCGGGGTCGGGTGGACCTGCGACGCTTCGGTTGGTCCCCGGTCAGCGGGCGCAGAGCTGGCGCGCGCGAGCGACGACGCGCTCGACGGTGAAGCCGAGCTGGTGCAGGATCACCTCGGCCGGCGCCGAGGCGCCGTAGCGGTCGACGGCGAGCACCGCGCCGGCCTCGCCGACCCAGCGCTGCCAACCCAGGCTGACGCCGAGCTCGATCGCCAGCCGGGCGCGCAGCGCCGGCGGCAGGACGGCGTCCCGGTAGTCGGCCGGCTGGGCGGCGAACAGCTCGAGGCTGGGCATCGAGATCACGCGGGTGGGGATCCCCTCAGCGTCGAGCCGCTCGGCGGCCGCCAGCGCCAGGCTGACCTCGGAGCCGGTGGCGAGCAGGGCCAGCGCCGGCGCCTGATCGCGTGGGTCGCGCAGCACGTAGGCGCCGCGCGGGAGCCCGGCAGCGGCGCTGGTGGTCTCGGCGAGCAGCGGCAGCTTCTGCCGACTGAGGGCCAGCGCCACCGGGCGGCGGCAGTCGATGGCCGTCCGCCAGGCAGCGACTGCCTCGCGCGCGTCGGCCGGGCGGAGCACCGTCAGCTCGGGGATCAAGCGCAGAGCCATCAGGTGCTCGACCGGCTGGTGGGTCGGGCCGTCCTCGCCGAGCGCGACCGAGTCGTGGGTGAAGACGAAGGTCACCGGCAGGTGGTTCATCGCCGCCAGGCGGATCGCCGGGCGCATGTAGTCGGCGAACTGCAGGAAGGTCGAGACGTAGGGGTGCAGCCCGCCGTGGTAGGCGATGCCGTTGGCAATCGCCGCCATCGCGTGCTCGCGTACGCCGAAGCGCAGGTTGCGACCGGCGCCGCTCTGCCCGTCGAAGTCGGCCTCGCCGCGCAGCTGGGTCTGGGTCGAGCCGCCGAGGTCCGCGTCGCCGCCGAGCACCCAGGGCAGCCGGCCGGCCAGGTCGTTGAGGACCAGCCCGGCGCTCTCGCGCGTCGCCAGCGGTTTGGCCGGCAACGTCGCGCCGAGCCCGTCGGCCCACCCGTCCGGCGGCGCGTGGGCGAGGGCCTGGTCCCAGGTGGCGCGCAGCTCCGGGTGGGCGGCGCTCCAGGCCTCGAGTCTCGTTCGCCACTCGCTGTGTACCGCGCGCCCCGCCGCGGCGGCCTCGGCGTAGCGGGCCTGGACGTCGTCCGGGACGAGGAAGGGCGGTTCGGTCGGCCAGCCGAGCGCCTCCTTGGTCGCCCGCACCTCCTCGGGGCCGAGCGGCGAGCCGTGCGCGGCCGAGGTGCCGTGCTTCTTCGGCGAGCCGTAGCCGATGGTGGTCTTGACGATGATCAGCGTCGGCCGCGAGGTGTCGGCCTTCGCCGCGGCGAGGGCGCGATCGATCCCGGCGAGGTCGTGGTTGCCGTCGGCGACCTCGAGCACCTGCCAGCCGTAGGCGCGGTGGCGGGCGGCGACGTCTTCGCTGAAGGTCACCGCCGTCGGGCCGTCGAGCGTGACGTCGTTCGAGTCGTAAATCCAGGTGAGCTTGCCGAGCTTCAGGTGTCCGGCGAGCGAGGCCGCCTCGCTGGCGATCCCCTCCATCAGATCGCCGTCGGAGACCAGCGCGTAGGTCCGGTGGTCGACCAGGGTGTGGCCCGGCCGATTGAACAGGTGTGCGAGGCGTCGCTCGGCGATCGCCATGCCCACCGCGTTGGCGGTCCCCTGGCCGAGCGGGCCGGTCGTGGCTTCGACGCCGGGGGTCAGGTGCGCCTCCGGGTGGCCAGGGGTCCGGCTCTGCCACTGGCGGAACTGCTGCAGCTCGTCGCGGCCGAGGTCGTAGCCGCACAGGTGGAGCAACCCGTAGAGCAGCATCGAGGCGTGGCCGGAGGAGAGCACGAAGCGATCACGATCGGGCCAGGTCGGGTCGGCCGGGTCGTGGCGCAGGTGGCGCGTCCAGAGCACGTAGGCGAGCGGCGCGGCGCCGAGCGGCATCCCCGGGTGGCCCGAGTTCGCCTTCTGGATCGCGTCGACGGCCAAGAAGCGCAGGCAGTTGATCGCGCGTTCGTCGAGCAGAGACAGATCGGTCATCACGGTCTCCCGCACGCGCGCGACGGTGCGCGCGGCAGCCTCTCCTTGCCAAAAACCCGTGGTCCGCGCCAGGGTTGCAGCGGCGGGCACGTCTAGGCTGGCTCCGGGCCGCCGGCCAGGATAGGCTTCATCAGACGATGGGGCGGTGGGTCAAGAGTCTGTGCTGCTGCGCCTGGGGCGCGCTGGCCGGTTGTGCCCTGGTGGACAACCAGGTGCCGGTGGCGGCCTACGCCAGCGCGGCCGAGAACCACGTGCTCGCCCGCTTCGTCGCCGAGGCGCGCGCTTTGTCGCTGGCCCGGCAGCTCTCGACGGTCGACGGAGTGCAGCTGGTCCTCGAGCGCGGTCAAGCCGGCGTCGCGATCCAGATCAACGAGCCGGAGGGTGGGTTCGGCGGCGAGAAGGTGCGCGCCGAGCCGTTCCGCGACGGCTGGCGTGCGGTGGCGGTCGCCAGGCGCTCGAAGGAGACCGTCGCGGCGATGGAGACGCTTCAGGTGCGGGAGGTTGTCGCGTCAGCGACTGCCGAGTCGTCGTCGGCGGCGGCGATCCTCGCGCGCATGCGCGCGGTGCGGGAGCTGGCTCTCACGGGCACCACCGATCGCGGTCCGGGGCGCTTCGTCGGCGCGGCCACGGTCCTGCGCATCGAGTACGACTTCACCGGCGAGGATTACCCGGCCGCTGACGGCCAGCTCGAGCATGCGCTCCACCGCGCGACGGTGACCCTCTGGGGCGTGGCCAAGCTGACCCGCGCCGCCGACCTGAGCGCCGAGGAGGAGACCAACGTCGCCGAGAAGGTGGCGATGGAGCACGCCACCGCCTGGGAGTGGGATCGCGCGCTGCCGGCCCTCGACCAGGTGCTCGCGGCGCGGCCGGCGCAAGTCGCCTACGGGCTGGCCAAGGTCGCCGGGCTGCTGGCACGGGGGCAGGGGCAAGCGGCCGGCGCCGCGCTCGAGGCGGCGGTCGGCGCAGCGGGGGGCGACGGCTCGGACGAGCTGCGCCGCGCCCATGAACGGCTGCGGACGGCGATCGGGGACGGGGCGTGGGCGATGGTCAACCTGGCGTTGGTGGCGCGGTCGGAGGTCCTCGCCCGGCAAGCCGCCGCGCGTGGCCCGGGCGAGGGCGTTGGTGAGGCGGTGATCAGCATCCAACGATCGGAGGCGGCAGCCGAGCCGACCCCACCGGATCCGCCGCCCGCGACCGACACCGCGGCGACGGTGACCCCCGAGACCGCGCCGGCGGCGGCGCCGGCCGAGACGCCGCCGGTGCCGGCCAAGGCGAAGAAGAAGGGCAAGCGCGGGCGCAAGCGCTGACCCGGTCAGGATCGCCGCGGCTCAGAGCCCGCGCTGGACGCTGACCAGCGCCGGCGCCGACGTCGGGGCCGGGCCGGCGAAGACCTGCCAGCCCACCCGGTCGGGGGAGCGGAGCTGCTGCAACGCATCACCCTCCGCGCGGAGGAAGCGCTCCGGCGGGAGGTGCACCTGTTCTCGTATGCCGTCCCGGCCGGTAGCGTGGAGCTCGAGCTCGAGGTCGGCCTCGCCGGGCAGGTCGAGCAGGGTGAAGAGGACCAGGCGGCTCGCGGTGCGGCCGCTGAAGGCCGCGCCGGTCGCGCTGCTGCTGCGCCGAGGCAGGCCGGCGAGGGGCGTCGTGCTCAGGCGGGCGGAGGGGCTACGCAGGCGCACAAAGACCTGGCGGGGCGCGCCGTCGCCGAAGACGGCCAGGTAACGTCCGGGCCGGCTGCGCATCAGCGCCTCGAGCGCGACCAGGCGCAGCGCGGCGGTTTCCTCGGGTCTCCGTCGGGCGAGGTTCAGGCGCTCGGTCGGATCGGCGCGCCGATCGAAGAGCGCCTCGTGGCCGTCGCGGAGCTCGAGCAGATACTTGGCGTCGGCGGTGCGCACGGCGATGAGATGATCCGCGTGACCGCGGGTGACCACGGCCGCGCGGCGGCCGGGCAGCGCGGCCCGGGTCACGAGGTGCGGGCGCAGGCTCTGGCCGTCGATGGTGTGCGCCGGCAGGCCGAGCAGATCGAGCAGCGTCGGTGCGATGTCGGCGGTGCTGGCCAGGTCGGTGACCCGCTTGCCCCGGACCGCGCGCGGCGCGCGCGGGTCCCAGATCACCAGCGGGACGCGCACCTCCAGCTCGCTGAGCCCGGTGACCAGACCGGCGAGCCGCGCGCCGGCCTCGGGTTGGGTAAGCCCGCGGCTGCCGGCGATCGCGACCAACGGCGCGCCGCCGGCCGTCGTTGGCAACGCGGCGAGCAGCCGTGCCAGCTGTGCGTCGAGGTAGCTGAGCTCGGCGTCGTGCAGGTCGCGCACCGCGGCGTGCGCCGCTGAACGATCGCGGCGGGCGCAGCGTGGGCAGTCCGCAGGGGTGCCGTTGCTGGTCAGGTGCACGAGGCCCTTGAGGCCGAACCGTTCGACGACGCTGGCGTGCAAGAAGCCGGCGGCCAGGCCGCTCGGCACGGCGAACGGCGGCGCGGCGTCCTCGAGGTGCAGGTGGAGGAAGAGCGCCCGGTCCTGGTGGGCGGCCAGGACGTGCAGGGCGCGCTCGACGCGATCGCCGGCGGTGCGGTGCGCGCCGTGGACCTGCTCGACCTGGTCGTAGTCGGTGAGCGCCGCCGCGTCAGGGCCGTCCCCGCTGGCGACCGCGACGGTCAGGTAGCCGTGCGCGCCGAGGCGCGCCGCGAGCGGGGTGTCCCGCCCGCCGAGCAGCGCGGTCAGCGCTCCACCGTCGCTGGTGCTCGCTGCGGCGAGCTCGGTGAACAGCACCCCCGCGGACGCGGCGCGATCGATCGTCGGAGTCGTGGGGCGCCCGTAGCCGAGGACCGACAGGCGCTCGCTCGGCAGGCGGTCGACGGTGATCAGCACCAGGCTCGGCGTCGGACCGCCGCGTCCGAGGACGAGCGGCGCGCCCCACGCGACCCAACCGCGCCGACCGGCGGGGGCGCGGGCCGAGAGGCGCAGGCGCACCCGCTGTCTCTCCCAACGTCCGAGATCGATCGCCAGCTCGGTGGCGTGGTCGCCAACGAGGCGGCCCTCGCTGACGACGGCCGAGCTCGCGCCGGCGGCGACGGTGACGCTGAACTGGGCCTCGTCGCCACCATCGGCGCAGGGCCACAGTCCGACGGTGGTCGACAGGCGCGCGCGGTCGGGCAGCTGCAGGTCGAAGACCAGATCGGTCGGGGCCGGGGTGAGGATCGCCGCCTGGCGGACGCCGCGGCCGTCGTCGAGCGTGAACTCGGTGCTGTCGCTGACGAGGCTCTCGACCGGCGCGGCGCGACGCGGGTCGGTCTGGGCCGAGGCCCACAGGCGTAGGTCCGCGTCGTCCGTGGCGGTGACCTCGACGATCTCGAGCCTGTCGACCCAGGCGGTGCTCTCGCCGGCGAGCACCAGCGCGACCGCCCGCGTCTCGGGGCGTGGGAGGAACACGACCCGGTCGCTGCGCCACTCGGCCAGCGCGGGGGGCGCGAAGCGCGCGGCGGTTGGCAGCTCGGCCAG
>JBFYZW010000452.1:0-3548 GCA_041309305.1 Deltaproteobacteria bacterium
GATCTGGCGGGGACCGCGGCCGCGATGGTATCCGGGGCGCGGGGTCAGCCGGCGTCGCCGCTCGCCTGGCCGCCGTCACCGGGCGCGGCGCGGGGCGGGAGATGATCGGCCGACCGGCCGGAGTCGCTGCTGGCTTCGGCGATACGGCTCGGGTGGGGGGCGCCGGGGTGCTCGGGCTCGCGGCGGCCGCCGCCGGGGCCGGCCGGGAGCTGTCTAGTCCCTTGGCCTGGCGTCGACTCCATTCGACGGCGGTCAGGGTCGAACCGTCCTCGAGCACGACGAAGGCCGTGGCGCACAGGCTGCACGTCGCCTGGACGACCTGGTTGGCCGCCGCGGCGACTGGGACGATCGTGCCGCAGATCGGACAGGCGATGGTGTTGCTCGCGGAGTCCGCCATGCGTCGCTGCGATCTACTCCACCGCGATCGATACGGTGTCCGTCAGGTCGGGACCGATCGCCGGGTTCGACCAGGTACAGGTCACGTCGAAGGTGCCCAGGTACCGGACGGTGAAGCTCGCGCGGTACACACCGGGGGAGACGACGGCGACCTGGGGGACCGTGACCCGCGCGCTGACCGTGAGGTCGTCGAGCCCCACCGGCGCGGAGCGGTCGTTCCACGCCCAGCGGACCCGGACGCTCTGGCAGTCGTCGAGGTCCAGCGCCGTCACGTCGCTCGAGCACGGCGCGTCGTTGAGCGTCGTCGCCGAGATGCTGGCCACGGTCGTCGGCGCGCCGCAGTTGCAGCAGGCCTGCAGCTCGAGCGGCCCGTCGCTGCTCGCCGCCGCCGCCGTGGTCGCGACGGTGAGCTGCTCGTAGCCGCGCGCGTCCAGGCCCTGCGCGAGCTCGAGCAGCGCGTTGGCGCGCGCCTCCCGCAGGCGGACGAAGCGGGCCTGCGTCGAACAGGCGCCGGCGTCGAACGGCGCGGTCGGCGTGGTCTGGAACGAATCCTGGTTGCCGCTCAGGCCGAAGGCGTTGAGGTTGGTGGCGCCGCTGTCGTCGAAGGTGATCGGTCCGAGGATCGTCTGCCGCGTCGCGGTGCAGGTGATCTCCGCCGCGGCGTTGGCGGTGTAGCCGCCGAGCGAGAGCTCGAGCTCCACGGTCTCGGCCGGGTTGATTGGCGCGGCGGTGAGCAAGGTCAGGTCGAGGGCCGCCGGCGGGCACGCCGAGCAGTCCGTGGTGCAGCTCGCGTTTCCGTCGTTGCAGTCGACGTCGACACAGGCGTCGTCGCCGTCGCCGTCGGTGCAGTCGTAGGTGCACAGGTCGTTGCCGTCGTCGCAGTCGTCGCTGTTGGCCACGGTGCCGCTCGGCGCGCTGCAGGCGGTCACCGTTGACGCGGCGGCGCCGAGGCCATCCTGGTCGCCGTCGGCGTAGTAGGTCTGGCAGCCATCCTGGCAGGCCGCGCCGGTGGCGGCCGTATCGTCACAGTCTCCCCCGGTGCTCGCGGTGTAGGGCGCAGCCGGCGCGCAGAGACACTGGCTGTCCCCATCCTGGCCGGCGCCATCGCTGTCGTTGTCGCGGAAGTAGGTGGTGCAGGTGGCGCAGCCCGCGGGCGAGCAGGCGCTCCAGGTGAGCTCCTCCGAGCAGGTGCGACAGCCGGCCGAACAGTCGGTGACGCCATCGACGCACGGGAGGTAGGAGCCGACGGTTGGGCAGGGGTCGCCGGTGCTGACCGACGAGGGGCAGACGAGGCCCGCCTGCCCGCAGCCCACCGGGACCGGTCGCACGCACAGGCGCGTCTCTGGATGGCACACCCAACCCGAGACGCAGGCCTCGTTGCCGCAGGGCAGGCCGGCCAGGGGGACCGTGTCTGCGGTGCACGCACCGAGGCCGGCGGTGAGCACGACGCCGAGCAGGCGTCCACGGAGTCGCTCAGGGATCAGGGTCATGCGCTCGCTCCCTACTGCCGCAGCCTATTTCTCTGGCGGCCAAGCTGCAAGGCGCAACCGGCGTGTTGTAAGCCCCGCGCTCAGCCGCCAGAACGGGCGCCGAGGCGAGGCAGACCGGCGCCGAGGACGAGGTAGCCGAGCACCAGCGCGAGGAGGGCGAACTTCACCCAGGCCGCGCCGGCGGCGAGGTCGGCGCGGGCGGGGTCGGCGGCGCCGGCGCGGAGCTGCTGGATGAGCGCCACGTTCTCGATCACGTCGGCGAGCGCCGCGCCGCTCGCGGCCCAGGCTGCCCACCGGCCCGCGGCGCCGACCCATGCCCTGGCCGCCTGCCGCCGGCCGAGGAGCAGCGCGCCGCAGGCGAGCGCGGTCGAGTAGGCGAGCAGGAAGAGCATGTCGAGCCCCTGCACCAGGGCGGCGTCTAGACGCTGCGCGCTCGTCCAGCCGGCGAGCACCGCGGCGGCGCCGCGCGCGCCCGCCAGCTCGAAGGAGACGATCCCGTGCGGGGCGCTCGCGCTGCGCAGCCCGGCGTCGAGCCAGAGCAGCGGCACGGCCACCGCGAGGGTGAGCACCAGTGCGCTGACCAACGACGGCAGCAGCGCCGGCGCGCCGGCGCGCTCGAGTGGATGGCGCGTCATCGTGCTCCTCTGCTCGATCGGGGTGGGAAACGCAACCGGGCGCTGCCCGGCTGTGGCCTTGAGCCGACGCCGCCGCGCGCCTAGGTTCTACGCATGGTGACCCCGGACTCCTTGATCCCTTTCCTCGTCGCCGTCCGCGAAGGGGACCTCGACGCGGTCAAGGCGTACCTCACCGAGGCGCCGTCGCTGCTCGACGCCCGGTGGCCCCCGGGGATCAACGGGGTGACTGGCTTTCACCTCGCGGTGGAGAGCGGCGACGAGGCGTTGGTCGACCTCTTCGTCGAGCTCGGCGCAGACCCCTGCGCTGGTCACGATCCTCCGCTGGTGCAGGCCGCCCGCGTCGACGACGCCGAGCTGGTCTCGCGGCTGCTTCCGCGCGCCGACCAGCAGGGGAAGACCGCGGCGCTCATCGCGGCGCTGGACGAGGGGCACGACGCGACCGCGGCGCTCCTGCTTCGCGCCGGGGCGCAGGCCCGCGTCGCGGCGCGCGAGGGCGTGCTCGAGCGCGCCATCAGCGGTGGGCGCCTGGCGGTCGTGCGGCTGTTGATCGAGAACGGCGCCGATCCGGAGACCACCGTCGACTGTGCGGTTTCTCCGTTCGAAGGGGACGTCCAGGTGGGTGTCACGCCGTTGATCGTCGCCGCGGCCCACGGCCAGCTGGAGATCGTCCGCTACCTGCTCGAGCGAGGTGCCACGGCCACGCGGCGCTGTCAGGACTCTCCGTGGGGCAACGTCAGCGCCAGCGAGGCGGCCCAGCAGGGCGGCCACGATCAGGTGGTCCGCCTCCTCGCCGAGTTTCACCGCGGACGTCGACCGCGCGGCTGAGCGACGGCGCAGCACGCTCGTCTTCGCGATCGACCCATCCGCCGATGCCGAGATGCCGATCCCCGAGCGGGGTGCGCGCGAACCGCGCCCCGTCGGTGAGCTCGCGCCAGGCGCCGGGGTCGCCGCCTCGCTCAGCGGCAGCGGACGACGACCAGGCCGTCGCCGCCGTTCGCGCCCGGGGCGTGCTCCGCGGTGGCGCCGG
>JBFYZW010000453.1:0-12151 GCA_041309305.1 Deltaproteobacteria bacterium
CCGGCGCAGGCTGGCGCGCAGCTCGGCGTAGCGGTGGGCCGGCGCGCGGCAGCTGCCGGTGCGCGCGTCCCAGAGCACCCCTGGCAGCTGGGGGAGGCGCTCCGGCGCCAGGCCGGCGAGCAACAACGTCCCGCGATCGAAGCGCAGCTCCACGCCTCGGGCGGATGCGAGTCCGGTGCCGCGCCGAAGGGCGCGGAATCACGTGCTGCCACCGTCGCGGTGTCGCAGAACGCGACACCGCCGCGGTGCGTCAGGCGCAGTCAACTCGACGCAACCCCGGCCTCGACGGGCCGAAAACGAAGCTAGATGAGAACCTACGCCGCCGAATCGGCCTCGTGGCTCCCTCCCCCTTCGCCACCCCTCCGTCCGGTCACGCCGCGCGTCGCCGAGCCGCCGCGGGTCACCGGCGCGAGGATGAACTCCGGCGCCGGGGTCTCGAGCGTCGCGAGCGCGCAGCCCACGGTGACCAAGACCGCCGGCGAGAAGCCGCCGACGGTGACCGACGAGCGGGTGATCCTCGACGCACAGGGCCATCTGTTCGGCCTCGGCTTCGGCTTCACCCTCAGCGAGACCAACCGGGTGGTCAGCGGCGATCCGAGCAAGGAGCTGGTCCGTACGACCGGGCGCGGCGGCACGGCGCTCGAGCTGAACGTCAAGCGGGTGCCGCTCGGTGACGGCAAGCACCTCGAGGTGCAGGGTCCGGGCGCCGGAGTCGCCGGGCGGCGGTTCCAGCTGCGCCTGTTCGGGATGGCGTTGACCGGCGAGGCCAAGGCCCCGGACACCAGCAAGGCGATCTCCTACACCTTCGAGATCAAGGCCGACCAGAAGACGCTGGCGCGCTCGCTGGCCTTCGCCGGCGCGAAGACCGTGCGCGGGTTCTTCCGCGCGCTGGTGCGCAAGCCGCTGCTGCGCCACATCGGCAAGGCGCTGGGCGTCTTCTTCCAGGCGGCTGTGCCGGTGCTCGGTGGCGTGGTCGCCTTCGGCAGCATCACCAACGCGATCCGCATCTGCCGCAAGCCCGAGGCCTCGTGGCTCAAGAAGCTGACCTCGATCGCCCACGCGGTCTGCGACCTGGTGTTCATCGTCAACCCGGTGGCCGGCACCGTCGGTGGCCTCGCGGTCAGCGCGGTCAGTATCGGCCACTATCTGGCGACGCGGCGTGATCGACTCGCGGCGGCGTCGACCTCGGCGCAGGCCGTCTGAGCGCGCCGCCTGGCCGGTGGTGCGCGATCCTCCCTGTGTGCACCGCACACGGCGAACCAAGCAACGGTCCGCGCGGCGACGCCTCAGCCAGCGCGGTGGTTGGCGAGCCACCCGGTGGTCTGGTAGCGTGCCGGCCATGCGAGCCGCGATCTTCCTTTTGGCCGCCGGGTTGTCGACCGGCTGCGCCGCGACGATCAAGCCCTATCAGCACCGCGGCGCGCCGCTCGAGCTGAAGGCTGAGACCGGCTTGCGCGTCGGTGTCCTGCCGCCGGTGGACGAGCGCGGCGACGGGGGCCTCTTGATGTTCAACATGCCGGCCGCGGCGGCGACCTTGTGGCTGCCGCTCTACCCGCTCGGCTGGAACAACTACGATCGGCCGGAGCGGCAGGCGAGCGGCCTGCCCAAGGGGATCGGCGCCTACCTCGCCAGCGCGGCGCAGGCCGAGCTCGAGGCCTCGGGTATGTTCGCCTCGGTGGCGGTGACCGATACGCCGAACCCCACCGCCTACGACGCGGTGCTGCGCCTGAACGTCTACAACACCATCCACAAGCAGACCTACACCGCCTGGGGCCTGAGCGTCGTCGGCATGTTCCTCTGGCTGCTCGGCGCGCCGCAGGGGGTGGCGACCGTCGAGGTCGACCTCGGCCTGACGCTGCTGCGCGCCAGCGACGGCGAGATCTTGTTCGCCGACCGGCAGAAGCTCGAGGCCTCGCACTGGTTCGGCATCTGGTGGGGCAGCTCACCGTCGGAGACCCAGGACGAGGCGGTCGAGCGGGCCTTCGTCGGCTTTCTCGGCCGGCTGTCGACCCAGGCGATGGCGTTGGCGGAGAAGGGGAAGCGCGGGCCGCAGGTGGTCGCGCGCGTCGCGCCGAACCTCAAGGGCAAGGCGATCGCGGTGATGCCACTGCGCGCCGGGACGGGGCTCCCGCCGGCGACGGTGCAAAGCATCGGTGACCTGTTGCTCGGTGAGGTGTCGCAGCGCCTGCCCGGCGAGCGGGTGATCGGCATGGTCGACATCGAGAACATGCTCGGTCTCGAGCGGCTCAAGGACATCGCCGGATGCGATGACACCGCTTGCGCCGCCGAGATCGGCGGCGCGCTGGGCGTCGACTTTTTGCTCACCGGCAGCGTCGGCCAGGTCGGCAGCTACCTGATCGTCTCGCTGACCTTGATCGACGTGCGCAACTCCCGGCCGGTCGGGCGGGCGACGCGCAAGCTCGGCAGCGCCGATCCGGGCGCGGTCATCGACGCGCTTCCGGGGGCGATCGACGAGCTCTTGTGAGCCGCGCCGGCGGTTCGTCCGACACAGAGCGCGAGGCTCAGTGAACGATGCGGAGGTTCTGGCCGCCGCTGGTGACCAGCAGCCCCTGCCCGGTGACCAGCACCGCGGTCGGGTAGAGCAGCCGGGCGCTGGCGAACGGGCCGTCGCGCTCGAGGCCGGCGGTCGGGTCGCCGACCAGCGTGTTGACCACGCCGGTGGCAAGGACGATCGAGCGCACCGCGTGGTTGTTCCGGTCGGCCACCCATAACGTCGTGCCGTCGGTGGTCAGCCCGTGCGCGCCATTGAAGCGCGCCGCGGCGCCGGTGCCGTCGGCGAACCCGCGGGTGCCGTCGCCGGCCAGGGTCGTCACCGCTGCGTCGGTGAGGGCGATGCGCCGGATCCGCGGCACCCACGGCTCGCTGACGTACAGCGCGGCGCCGTCGAGCGCGAGGCCGAGCACCTGGTCGAAGCGGGCGGCGGTGCCGGTGCCGTTGGCGAAGCTGCACACGGCCGGCGGCGCCTTGCCTGCGAAGGTGGTGACCGAGAAGTCGGCCGTGTCGATAGCGCGCACCGCGCAGTTGACGTAGTCGGCGACGAACAGGCGGCCGTCGGCCCAGGCGAGGTGGTTCGGCTGGTCGAAGCGCGCCGCGGCGCCGGTGGCGTTGACGTAGGCGCAGACGCCCTGCGTCCCCGCGATGGTCGTGGTCAGCTCGGTGGCGAGGTCCACCTGGCGGATGACGCAGTTGCAGCTGTCGGCGACGAAGAGGCGCGCGCCGTCGCTGGCCAGGCCGAGCACGCAGCCGAACTGCGCCACTGCCGGGCCGCCGTCGCGGTAGCCGTGCCCGTTGCCGCCGGTGAGCGTGGTCACCTGAGCGTCGTTGAGGTTCACCCCCCGGATGGCGCTGTTGCCCCGGTCGGCGAAGAATACCTCGCTGCCGAGCTGGAGCAGCTGCTGTGGATCTCTGAGCTGGGCTGAGCGGCCGGCCCGATCGCGCAGCCCGGCGTCGCCGGCCAGCGGTGAAGCGTGGCCGGCCACGGTCGAGACCGAGCGGAGCGTGAGGTCGATCTTGCGCAGCGTGTGGCTGCCGGCGTCGGTGAAGAAGAGGAAGCCGCCGGCGAACAGCGCGCCGAGCACGTTGCCTGTTGTCGCGGTACCGAAAGAGCCGTCGACCGCCGCGCCGCTCCAGCCGCCGCCAAGGATCCGCGTCACCTGGGCTGAGCCAAGCTCGATCTCGCGCACCCCGTTGTTGCCCCAGGCCGCCTCGAAGACCCACAGCCGCGTCCCGTCGCTGGC
Source organism: Deltaproteobacteria bacterium (assembly GCA_041309305.1). GTDB lineage: Bacteria > Myxococcota > XYA12-FULL-58-9 > XYA12-FULL-58-9 > XYA12-FULL-58-9 > JBFYZW01. The sequence continues at coordinate 3,759 of JBFYZW010000453.1, forward strand.
GATGGAGAAGGGATAGGAGAAGCGCGCCGCGGTGCCGACGGCATCGACGTCGCCGCTGGCCGCCGGGGGATCCTTACCGGCGAAGGTGGTCACCTCGTCGGTCAAGGTGACGCGGCGAACGGCGTGGTTCAACGTGTCGGTGACGAAGACGTCGTTGCCAGCCCGCACGATGTCGTTGGGCTGGTTGAACTGCGCCGCGGTGCCAGTGGCGTTGACGTAGCCCGAGGCGGCGGTCGGGCTGCCGGCGACGGTGGTCACCGCGAAGGTGGAGAGGTCGACGCGGCGCAAGCGGTGGCCGAGGTTGTCGATCACGAGCAGCGCGCTGTCGCTCTGGTCGACGATGACGCGGGTCGGGGTGTTGAAGCGGGCCGAAAGGCCGGTGCCGTCGGTGTTGCCGGTCTGGCCGCCGGTGCTGCCGGCGACGATCGTCGTCTGCCCGGTGCCGAGCTCGATGCGATGGATCGCCTGACAGCCGGAGGTGACCCAGAGGTAGCCGCTGGTGAAGGCGACGCCGTGCGGCCGGGCGAAGCGCGCCGCTGAGCCGATTCCGTCGCGGCAGTCCTCTTCCCCGGGCGAGCCGGCGATGAGCGTCGTCGCACCGCTCGCCGGATCGATGCGGCGCACGGTGTGGTTGTACTCCTCGGCGACGTAGAGGTGGGTGCCGTCGAAGGCGAGGCCGCTCGGGTGGTTGAAGCGCACGTCCACGCCGCTCGCCGCGTCGGCGAAGCCGCTGCGGGCGAAGACGCCGGCGAACAGGTCGACCCGGCTCATGCCGGCGGGCAACGGCACACCCCAGCTGAAGGTGCGGCTGTGCGTGGTCTCGTTGCCGGCCGCGTCGGTGGCGACGATCGAGAAGGAGCGATCACCGTTGCCACCGGCGACCAGCGCCTCGGTCGCGAAGGCGCCGGTCGGGCAGCTGAGTAACGTCTGGCCGGTCAGCCCGGGGTCGTAGGTGACCTCGAGCAGGCTGTCGACCTCGCAGCCGCCGGTGATCGAGACCGTCGCGGTCGAGAGCGGCTCGCCGTCGCTCGGTGCGTCGATGCTGAAGGCCGGCGGCAGCGTGTCGGCGATGAAGCCGTCGCCGTTGCGCCAGGCCGAGACGTTGCCGGCGTTGTCCACCGCCCGCACCGACGCGTAGTAGCGCGTGTGCTGGGTCAGGCTGAGCCCGGTGAGCTCGACCAGCGCCACTCGGCCGACCAGCGTCGGCGGCACGACGTCGCCGGCGCCCGGCGTCGTGCCGAGCGCGTACTGGTAGCCGTAGAGCAGGCTGCCGTTATCGAGGGCGCCGCCCTGCCAGTAGATCGGCGGCGAGTCGGTCAACGACGGGTGGAAGTCGCCGTCGATCACCGTGTCGATCGGCGTCGGCGGCGTGTCGTCGTGGATGACGCCGGCGGTGAGGCAGGCGCTCTCGCCGTTGGGGTTGCGGAAGCGCACCGAGACGCTCGCCGGACCGTTGGTGGTCGCGAGCGTCCACTCGAGCGATCGCGCCACCGGCCGCCAGGCGCCGAGGCTCAGGCAGCCGTCGTCGTCGGCCAGCGCCATCTCGCTGCAGTTCCAGCAGGCGAGGGAGAGCGTCACCGCGGCGTCGCGGGTGAACGGCGCGCCGTCGTTGATGCGCAGGTAGGCGGCCCAGGGCAGCAGCGGGTCGAGATCGCCCACCAGGTCGAAGTCGATCCCCGGGTCGTGGTCGGCGCCTGCGGTGGCGTCGCCGAACGGATCGTGATCCCCCGGCGAGGGATCGCCCGGCCCGTCGAAGCCGAGCTTCTGCAGACAACCGGCGGTGGAGAGGCTGAGCACGAGGGGGGCGATGACGACCGATCTCACCGCACCAGGATACCGCCTTCCCCTGGCCGAGGCCACCCGCTCGCGCCCGCGTCACTCTGCCGGCGCCGATCACCTCTTGACCGTTGCGGCGGGCTGGGCCAGGCTCGGACGATTGGTTTCTCGCGCAGGCATCAACCTACCACGCAGGAGTCACGGTCCATGCTCGCCCGCATTCTCACTCTGGGGCTGATCGGCCTCGCGCTGCCGGCGCAGGCCGAGGAGATGTTCCTCAAGGCCAAGGAGGTCACTGTCACTGGCGTCGCCGACCTGAAGGCGGCGGGCAGCGAGGCGGCGGCGCGCGACCTGGCGATCCGCAACGCGCAGCGCAACGCGATCGAGGAGGTGATCGGCGCGTTGATCGAGAGCTCCTTCTCCGCCGAGCAGAAGGAGAGCCTGAAGGCCAACAAGACCACCTTCGAGTCGAAGGTCGAGGAGCGGGTGCACAGCAAGAGCACCGGCTTCATCGAGCGACAGACCGTCGTCAGCGAGAAGAAGGATGGCGGCACCTACACGGTCACCTTGAAGGCGGTGGTCAAGCAGGCCTCGCTCGCCGAGGAGCTGGCGCAGCTCAAGAGCATCTTCGCGGCCGCCAACTACCCGAAGGTGATGCTGCTGCTCAGCGAGCGCTACACCGACAAGGCCGGCAAGCAGCAGTGGATCGACCGGCCGTCGATCGTGCCGGTGATCGAGAACGAGCTGCTCGCGCGTGGCTTCGAGTTGGTGGCCAAGGACCAGGCCGAGAAGCTCCGCGTCGAGGGGATGCAGGTCTACGCCGAGCTGGTCGGCTCGGCCGAGAAGTCGGCTGAGATCGCCAGCAAGTACGGCGCCGAGGTGGTGGTCATCGGTAGCGCCGAGGTGAAGTTCTCCGCCTTCAACGAGCTGAACGACAACCTCCATTACCTCTCGGCGGTGGTCAACCTGCAGGCGGTCTCCGCCTCGACCGCGAAGGTGCTGGCCAGCTTCGAGGCGGCGGGCAAGGGGGCGGGGGTCAACGAGGACCTGGCCCGGCTCGGCGCGATCAAGAAGACCGGCCCGGAGGTGGTCGGCAACCTGGTCGAGCGGCTGGTCACCGCCTGGCGCGAGGAGGCCAAGGGGGGCAAGCGCTTCCGCGTCGTGCTGCTCAAGGTGGGCAACTACGGCAAGGTGGCGCGGCCGTTCATCAAGGAGATGGAGAAGCTGCCCCAGGTCGAGGCGGTCAAGGAGCTCAACTTCGGCGGCAAGCGGCTGGAGCTCGAGGTGATCTACAACGGCCAGAAGGACGATCTGCTCGACGGCATCTTCGAGCAGATCGCCAGCCAGAAGAAGTTCAAGAAGCTCGACAAGGTCATGGATCGCGGCGACGCGATCGAGCTGACGCTCTGAGGCGGAGAGGTATCGATGCGCGTAGATCCTCGACTGTGGGGTGTCGGTTGGGCGCTGGTCCTCGGCGCCGCGCCGGCCGCGGCGGAGCCGATCGCGATGACCTCGGACAGCACCGAGGTGGTGATCAAGGACAAGGGCAAGCCCGAGCGCCTCGCGCGCCTCGGTGAGGGCGAGCTGGTCAGCTTCACCGTGCAGGGGCCGTTGGTCCTCGAGCTGACGCTGCGCGCGATCGGCAAGAAGGCGGCCAAGGGCGGCGGGCAGGGGACGCTGCTCGTGCTGCGCGACGAGCGCTGGGCGACCCGCTGGCCGTTCACGCTGGCGACCGGCAAACCGGTGGCGATGCTCAAGCCAAGCAAGGGGCAGGCCTCGGTCGCCACGGTCCGGCAGCTCAGCGTGCCGGCAGGTTCGCACCGGCTGGTGGTCTCGGTCAGTGACGCGGCCGGACAGCTGTTCGCCTTGGGCCTTACGGTCGCGGCCAAGGCCCGGCCGGAGTTGGCGCTGCCCGCCGAGGTCGATCAGGCCCCGCCGTCCGTCGAGCCGCCGCCGGCTGCGCCGCCCCCCCCGGTGGCGGTGCCCGCCGAGGTGGTCGAGACCCCGGCGGTCAAGGTCGCGGCCGAGACGCGCGCCGAGTCGCTCGGCGTCGTCACTGCGGCCGAGGAGCGGCCCGCGCCGGCTGCCGGCCCGACGGAGACGCTGTCGGTCGCTGCGGCCGACGGGTCGGTCCAAGGGGCGACCCGGGCGCTGGCCGACGCGGTGGCGCAGGGCTTCGCCAAGGTCAACCCGGGCGCGCCGTTCTACCGCGTCGCGGTGCCCTACTTCCAAGAGCTCGGCGAAGGACCGGCGCAGCACCACCTCGGCCGGCTGGTCGCCGAGCTGCTCGCAGGCGAGCTGGCGGCGCGGGCGCCGTTCGTGCTGGTCGAGCGTGAGCGACTCGACCAGGTGATGCGTGAGCATCGGCTCGCGGGTCTCGGCATCGTCGACGAGAAGAGCGCCGCCGAGTTCGGCAAGGTGCTCGGGGCGCAGAGCTTGATCTCCGGCACCGTGGCCGAGGCCGGGCCGAGTTACGTGGTCACCGTCCGCCAGGTAGAGACCGAGAGCGGCCGGGTGCTGGTCGCCGGCGACGTGAGCATCGCGCGCGAGGGGTTGATCGCGCTCTCGGCCGACGCGGTGGTGTTGCGCAGCAAGAGCGGCGCGGCGTTTCGCTCGGCGCTCGTCCCCGGCTGGGGACAGCTGTACAACCGCGAGCCGGTCAAGGGCATCGCCTTCCTCGCCGCCGGGGTCGCGGCCCTCGGCAGCGCCGGGGGCTTCTACGCCGCGGCGCTCAGCGCGCGCAGCGAGTACGAGAAGAATCGGCCGGGCACGGTGAAGTACCGCGACATCGCCAACGAGCGCATCGACGTGGTCAACATCTCGTTGATCGTCTACGGCGCGGTCTGGGCGATCAACCTGGTCGACGCCTACCTCAGCGGCGCCGACAGCACGGCGGTCGAGCTACCGGCCGGCGGCGCCGGTGTCGCAGTGCGCTTCTGACCCCTCGACGTCGGAGTGTCTCCCATGCCACGATCCCGGCTTCCACGGAGCTCGCTCATCCTGGTGCTCGTCGCCTGGGCATGCGTGCCGGACGTCCCGGTCAGCAACCCCTACGATCCGGCGCTGCCTCCCGAGCAGCAGCAGAAGGCGACGCTCGACGGCCTGGTGCGCGGCGAGAGCGGCCCACTCACCGGCGCGACGGTCACCCTGCAGGGTCCGACGACGCCGGCGACCAGCCCGTTCGCCACCGGCGACGATGGTCGCTTCGCCTTCGACGACTTGATCCCCGGCACCTACACGCTCTCGGTCGAGCACGCGCAGCACCTCGGCAGCGCCCGCGACCTCATCCTCGGCCCGGGCGAGGCGCGCGCGGTCGAGCTGACGCTCCTCGCCCGTCCCTCCGGGCTCGGGGCGGACACCGGGCAGCTGTTCGGCGTCGCGCACCTCGGTGCGGAGCTTCCGCTGCCCGAGGCGCAGCAGGATCACTCGGGCATCGTCGTCGAGATCAGCGCCCAGGGGGTGCGCGTCACCACCAACGCCGCCGGTCGCTTCGATCTGTTCCTCGCCCCTGGCACCTACGACCTGACGCTGGCGGCGAGCGACCACGTGACCCAGGCGCTCAACGGGGTCAGCGTGGTCGCCAACCAGGCGACCGAGGTCGGCGGGGCACCGATCGTGCTGCAGGCCAACCCCGGCTCGATCTCCGGCCGGGCGCTGCGCGAGGGCGCCGCCGCCGGCGAGCACGCGCTCACCCAGGTCGAGGTGATCGAGGCCGGCGTCGAGGGGACGACGCTCGGCGACGGCAGCTTCTCGATCCTCGACGTCGTCCCGGGCAACTACACGCTGGCCTACTCGTTCGATGAGTTCGTCGCGGTGATCCTGACCGGCGTCGTCGTGCGCGGCGGACGAGACACGGCGCTGCCGGCGGTCACGCTGGCGCGGGCGCGCGGCGCGATCACCGGCGTCTTCACGCTCGAGGACGAGACCAGCTTCGATGGCATCGCGGTCACCGTTGGTGACACGGGCAGCACGGCGCTCACCGACGTCAACGGCGCCTTTTTGGTCACCGGCGTACCGGTGGGCACCTACGCGTTGCGGGCCAGCAAGCCGGGCTTCGTCGACCTCGAGGTCAGCACGGTGAACGTCACCGAGGGAGCGGTCACCACGCTGATCGCGGCGCAGCTGGCGGCCGATCCGGGCACGGTCAGCGGCACCGTCCGGCGCGAGCAGGACACCACCCACGCCGGCATTGCGCTCAGCCTGGTCGGCGCGCGCTCCTACGCGGTCGTCAGCGCCGCCGACGGCACCTACACCTTCCCGGCGGTGCGCGCCGGCATCTACGCGCTGACCGCGTCGGACGGCGGCTACGCCGACGCCACGCTGTTCGGCGTCCTGGTCGATGCCGGCGGCGTCCTCGTCCTCCCCGACCTGCTTCTGACCCTGCCGCGCGGCCATCTGCAGGGGCAGGTGCAGCTCTCGGACGGCAACAGCGCGCTGCTCGACAACGTCGTCGTCCGGCTCAAGGACCAGGCCGGCGGCACGGTGGCCAGCACCGTGCCCGAGCCGACCGGGGCGTACCGCTTCAACGATGTGCCGGTCGGGACCTACGATCTGGTCGCCGAGCTCGAGGACTACACCACCGCCCGCCTCGACGACGTCGAGGTGATCGCCGAGACGACGCAGAACCTGACCACCCTGACCCTGGCGCCGAAGACCGGCGACTTCACCATCGACCAGGCGCCGTACACCAACAGCCTGGCGGTGACGCTGCAGCTCGACAACGCCGCGGCCAGCGGCATGCGCCTGAGCGAGGACGCGACCTTCGCCGCCGGCGCCGACCCGTTCGTCACCTACATCTCCGCGCCCGGCTTCACGCTCGGCGGCGGCGACGGGCTCAAGACCATCTACGTGCAGTACTGCGAGGATGCGGCTTTCTCGGCCGACTGCGCCGGCGGCCTGACCACGGCGGTCTTCTCGGCCAGCATCACCCTCGACCAGACCCCGCCGACGCTCAGCGCGATGACGCTCGACGACGGCGCGGCCTACACCAACACCCTGACCGGGTTGGTCGTCGTGCGCTTGACCGCCGCCGATACGGGCAGCGGCCTGCGCGACGTCAAGCTGTCCAACGACACCACCTTCAACGAGGCGGCGCAGGACTTCGCGGTGCAGCTCGAGCACACGCTGGGCAACCTCACGGTCGAGGAGTCGAAGACGGTCTACGCGGTGGTCCGGGACCAGGCCGGCAACACCTCGGCGGCGGGCAACGCCTACTCCGGCGTCATCGTCGACGCGGCGAGCGCGGCGATCATCCTCGACCGCACGGCGCCGCTTTTGACCGGCGTGACCATCGACTGCAACGGCGTCACCAGCGCCTCACACTGCGCGAGCCCGCTGGTCACGGTCAGCCTGACTCCCGTGAACCCCGAGTCGACCACGGTGATGGCCCTGTCTAACAACGGCTCGTTCACCGCGGCCACCTTCCTGCCCTTCGCGGCCGAGAGCGCCTGGCTGCTCTTGCCCGGCGACGGCACGAAGACCGTCTCGGTGATGCTGCGCGACGCGGCGGGCAACGCCACCAGCGGTACCGACAGTGACAGCGTCGTCCTCGACGGCGAGCCGCCGAGCCTGACGCTGGCCCTCTCCGGCGCCGGCCTGGGCGGGGCGAGCAGCACGCTGGTGCGCTCGGGTACGGTCACCGCGACGCTGGTCGCCAGCGACAACGAGACGAGCAGCGTCAACCTCCAGATGCAGGTGTCGAACTACGCCAACTTCACCAGCGACGGCACCACCCCGCTGGCCTGGGCCGGCTTCGCCGGCACGATCGCCGGCCACCCGCTGCTGGCCAACACCGTCAGCGGCACGAAGCGCGTCTACGCCCGGGTGCGCGACCAGGCGGGGAACGTCACCACCACCGACGCCAGCATCACGTTGGACGTCGATCCGCCGCTGCTCACCCGCCTAGCGGTGCTCGAGGCGGTGGCCGGCACCAACGAGCCGGTGGTCGGCGCCACGGCGATCACGCTGCAGATCGACGCCACCGGGGCGGCGCAACTCGTCATCTCCGGCGACGTCACCGACGGCGGTACGAAGAGCGCGGCCGGGTCGGTGGGGCTGACCTTGAGCGCGGCCCCGGGGCTGAAGACGATCACCGTCGCCGCGCTCGATGGGGCGGGCAACGCCTCGCTGCCGGCGACCCTTCCGACCGTGGTCCGGCTCGACACCGCCGGGCCGACCGGTGCGTCGCTGAGCATCAACAACGGCGCCGGGTACGCCACCGCGCGCGCCGTGACGTTGACCGTGAGCGGCGCGACCGACGCCGGCGGGCTGGCCGAGCTCGCGGTGGTCAACGCCGTCGCGCCGAGCTGCGCCGCGCTCTCCTACACCGCCTACCAGCCGGTGCTCGCCTGGACGCTGGAGGCGACCCCGGGCGAGCAGACGGTCACCGTCTGCCTGCGCGACGTGGTCGGCAACACCCCCCAGGTCGATGACGAGATCGTCTATGACCCGGAGGCGCCGACGATCAGCGCCGCGACGCTCGCCGGTGGCGCGGTCTACACGGCCAGCCCCACGGTCGCGGTGGTGCTGACCGCCACCGACGACGTCGCGTTGACCGGCGGCTGCCCCTCCGCTCCGTGCGAGCTCGAGGAGCAGATCACCACCGACCCGCTGGTCGA
>JBFYZW010000454.1:0-3780 GCA_041309305.1 Deltaproteobacteria bacterium
AGCGCGCTGCCCGACTGCGTCTGGCCGCCGTGGGCCAACGGCGGCGCCGGCGGCTGCTTCGCGCAGCAGTGTGAGCTGTGCAGCGTCGGCTTCTGCGTCGCCGATCCCTTCTGCTGCGACTCCCTGGGCCCGGTGGCCGTCTTCGACCCCGGCACCGGCGCCTGCGTCTGCGACGACACCTGCGGCGGCGTCTGCCCCGCCGGTACGATCTGCGACGACGACCAGGGCTCGGCCAGCTGCGGCCAGTGCGTCTGCGAGACCGACTGCGGCTTCGCCCGCACCGGCGTCGCCTGCCCGACCGGCAGCAGCTGCGACAGCGTCCCCGGCTCGCCGACCTGCGGCCTGTGCATCGCCGAGCCGGAGTGCGCGGTCGACGACGACTGCAACCCGAGCTGTGAGGCGGCGACCTCGGCGGCGGAGTGCGCGCTCGTCGCCGGCTGCTTCTGGCCGCCGTGGGCCAACGACGGCGCCGGTGGCTGCTTCCCGCTCGAGTGCAAGCTCTGCACCGTCGGCCTGTGCCTCGCCGATCCGTTCTGCTGCGTCGAGCTCGGCACGGTCGCCGTCTTCAACCCGGCCAACGGCCAGTGCGAGTGCGACCCGAGCTGCGGCGGCGCCTGCCTGCCGGGCACCACCTGCGACGACAGCCCGAGCTCGCCGACCTGCGGCCAGTGCCTGTGCGACACCAGCTGCGGCGACGACGCCTGCATGACCAACAACACGCTCGCCACCTGCACCGCCGCCGGCTGCGACTGGAGCACCTCGACCGGCGAGTGCCACGCGATCTGCCCGCCCGGCCAGGCCTGCGACGACAACAGCGGCTGCGCGCCGGCGACCGACGAGGGCGCCTGTCTGGCGCGCGACGGCTGCAGCTGGAACGCGGCGCGCGGCGAGTGCCTGTCGATCTTCTGCGGCCAGTGCGTCGTGCGCTGCGGCGACTGCCCGCCGGGGACGGTCTGCAACCCGACCACCGGCCTGTGCGAGCCGCAGTGCCCCGACTGCCCGCCGGGGACGGTCTGCGACCCGCTGACCGGCCAGTGCGTCTGCGACCAGACCTGCGGCGGGGTCTGCCCGCTCGGGCGGCTGTGCGACGGCGACCTGGAGTCGCCGACCTGCGGCCAGTGCCTGTGCGACACGACCTGCGGCGGCAGCTGCCCGACCTGCCAGGTCTGCGACGACGATCCGGCCTCGGGTACCTGCGGCCTGTGCATCGCCGAGCCCGACTGCGGCGGCCCGTGCGGCTCGGGCGAGATCTGCGACCCGATCACCGGCTGCTGCATCGCTGACCCGAACTGCGGCGGCTGCCCGCCCGACTGGATCTGCAACCCGACCACCGGGCGGTGCGAACCGTACGACCCGGGCGGTTGAGCCGCATTGTCCGCCCGCGCCGCTTTCACGCAACTGAGCTTCCCTGGTGACGATAATCAGGTGATACTGGCGGTAGTTTGGCCGGAGCCTCGAGCAAAGGAGCGACCCATGGTTCTGCCAGTCAACGGTACAGGTCGCACCGACGCCCCGAATGGCGTCGACGCCGCGACCCACGCCCAGCAGCAGGTCGAACGGTTTCTCGGGTTGCCACACTCCACCACCCGCGGCGCGGAGATCCGAGCGCTGCAGCGCTCCCTCAACCTGATGGGTGCGAGCCTCACCCTCGATGGCGTCTATGGCCGCAACACCGAGGGGGCCGTGCGCGACTTCCTCGCCCGGGACATGCCCGCGCTGCAACGCGGCGCGGGGCAACGCAGCGGGTCCGAGCGGGAGGCGGTGCGCCGACTCCAGCAAGCGCTCAACGTCGTCACCGGCAGCCAGCTGGTGGTCGACGGTAGGTTCGGGGCGAAGACCGAGGAAGCGCTGATCGCCTGGCAGCGATCGCACGGGGTCAACAACCCGAGCCCTGAAGGCCAGATCAACCGCGCGACCTGGAACGCTCTGTTGGCCTCGATGGTCGACAAGCTGAAGGGCGCGGAGTCGATCACCGCGCCGCCGCCGAGCCACACGTCCTCCCGCCCACCGACCGACGGCCTGACACCACCGACGGCCAGCGGTGTGCGAACTCCCGGCAGCGGCGATCGTACGCCGGCGCCGACCGGCAGCGGCAGCAGCGGTGTCAGCAGCCGCGATTGGCCGCCCAACCTGTCCGCCTACTCCAACACCGGCGTCAACACACGGCTGCCGGACGACGATCCAAACCTCTCACGCTACAAGCCGTACGCCTACGGTACCGAGCGGACGATTGCGCTGATCCGTGCGGTCGCGGCGCGATACCACGACCTGACTGGGATGGTCCTCCGGGTCGGGGATATCTCTCAGCAGGGCGGCGGCCCGATCCCCGGCCACGCGTCGCACAGGTCGGGGAGGAACGTCGATCTCGACCTCGCCTTCTCTGACGGTCGCACGACCGCTGAGCCCAACCGGGAGAGCAGAAACGCGAGCTGGCGCAGCGACGCCTACGACCGCGACGCCACGCGCACGATCATCAGGCTGATCAAGGAGTGCAACCCGAACGCCCAGATCCTCTTCAGTGATCCGGTGCTGGTTCGCGAGGGGTTGGTGACGCCCTACGCCGGCCACGACAACCACATGCATGTGCAGGGCCTGGGCTGAGGCGACCAACAGGCGCTGACGTCGCGTTGTCTGCAGGCCCGCCACCTTGGGTCCAGGTCAGACATGGTGAGCGGTCAGACTGTGCCGCATTGCCCGCCCGCGCCGCTTTGGCTAGCCTCCTGGGCATCACGCCCAGGAGGATCTCATGTTCGCGCTCCTCTGCGCCGCGCTGCTCGGCTCCCCGCCTAACGTCACCTCCGGCCCGGAGCTGGGTGAGGAGGCCTTGGCCGTCGCCGCGCCGATCGACGAGGTGGTCGTGTTCAGCGACCGGGCGACGGTCCGCCGGCGCGCCCGGGTCAAGCTGAGCGGCACCGTCAGCCTGCGCTTCCCCGACCTACCGGGCGCCACCTTCCTCGACACCGTGCGCGTCGAGAGCCCCTCGGCCAAGGTGCTGCGCGTCGAGGTCGAGCCCGTCGAGCGCGAGCGGGTCACGCTCGAGGAGGTCGACGCGCTGCTGACCAAGCTCGAGCGCCTCGCCGACGAGCTGGGCAAGCTCGAGGCGACCCGGGCCGCCATCGAGGAGGAGCTGGCGATGCTCGGCGAGCTGCGACCGACCCTGCCGCCGCTCGACAAGCGCCCCCCCGGCGCGAGCTACCCGCTGGCCCCGGAGACCTGGCGACCGACGCTCGAGCTGTTTGACGCCCGCCGCCAGGCGAACCACACCGAGCTGCGCGCGCTCGAGCGCAAGCACCAGGCGCTGCTCGAGGAGCACGGCCAGCTCCAGGCGGAGCTCGCCGAGCGCAACCTCGGCGGCGCGAGCCAGCGACGCCTGCAGGTGGTCGCCATCGTGCAGGCCGAGAAGGGCGGCGAGGCCGAGCTGCGCCTCGAGTACGTCGTGCCGGGCGCGCAGTGGAAGCCGCTCTACGAGCTGCACTTCGACCCGGCGCGTAGCGCCGTCGAGCTGCGCAGCGCCGGGCTGGTCGTGCAGTCGACCGGCGAGGATTGGCGCGACGTGCGCCTACTCGCCTCGACCGCGATCCCCGGTCAGGGGATCGCGCTGCCGCGCCTGCTCACCTGGACGCTGGGCGAGAAGGGCGAGTTCGTGCCCCGGCCGCGCGCCGAGCGCCTGCCGCCGGTCGCGGCGCTGCCGCCGGCCGCGCCGCCGGCGGCGCGCTTCGCCGAGGTCCAGCGCGCCTCGCGCGCCGAGGCGGTCGCCGCCCGGCTGTCGCAGATCGCCGC
>JBFYZW010000455.1:0-4174 GCA_041309305.1 Deltaproteobacteria bacterium
GCGGCGAGGCTCGCGCCGCCGCGCACGGCGGTGTACCGCCACGCCGGTCGCGTGCCGAGGAAGCCCTGGTGGTCCGCCCAGCGGAACGTCGCCGCGTAGGCGACCAACCAGAGCAGGCCAGCGCTGATCGCCGGCGCCAGGCCGGTGACGATGGTCGCCGCGGTCAACGCGCCCCAGAAGAGCAGGAGCAGCCGCGTCCGCCGCGCCGCGGCCGGGGCGTCGGGTGGCACTCGAGCCGGCACGGCCGGCCGGGCGGTGAACAGGCCGACGGCGAGGTAGCCGAGGGCGGCGGCGTAGGTGATGACGAAGATCGTGTCGACCATCACCTGCCGGCCGATGAGCAGGTACTGCGGTGCGGTGAGCAGCGCCACGCCGGCGACGACGCCGACCGTACGGCCGAACAGGCGGCGCACCCAGTCGAAGTGCAGGACGGCGCCGGCGACGGCGGCGAGCGCGAACGGCGTGCGCACGATCCACTCGTTGTTGGCGAAGTCGGTCAGCGGGTCCCAGAACATCCCGAGCGTGGCGCGCAGCATCCAGAGCATCAGGATTGGCTTGGACCACCAGTTGTCGATGCCGCGGTACCAGGGGTTGTTCCAGGTCAGCCGCTCCTGCATCTCCCAGGCGACCTGGGCGTAGTGCGGCTCCCACGGGTCCCAGAGCGGGAACGAGCCGAGCCAGGGGATGTAGATCAGCAGGCCCAGGACGGCGAGGAAGACCGCCCAGAAGCCGTCGCCGCGGGCGGCGAAGAAGGCCTGCGCTCGGCCGAGCAGAGAGGGCGGGGTCGAGGGGAGGGTGCTCATGGCCGGGTCTTAGAACAACCTTCGCCGAGGTGCCAGAGCATCCGCGCGCACCGGGTGCGGCTCCTGGGCATCGGGGTGGCTCTCTCTTCCGGAAAGAAACCGCGGGCGCGGTCACCGGCGTCCGCGGTGCCCCGACGTTGCGGATCGCCGCCCGCGCGCACCTCGGGGTAGATCGTGCGCCGGCGGCGGGGTAGATTGACCTGGTCGCCGACCATCATGCCAAGAGTCGAGCCGCAGCATCGCCCCCTCAGCGCCGACGTCGCGGCGATGGCCTTCGTCCAGTCGGCGGTGCTGCTGCAAGGGCTCGACCAGGAATGGCTCGCCAGGCTGCTCGACGCAGGCGAGCTCGCCGACTACCCGGCGGGCGGCCGGGTGTTCAGCGCCGGCGAGGGAGACGACCATCTCTATCTCATCGTCGACGGAGGCGTGACGATCACCAAGCTTTCGCCCGCCGCCCGCGAGCCGCGCGTCGTCGCTGAGCTCGACCGGCAGGCGGTCTTTGGCGAGGGCGCGGTGCTGACCGAGCGCGCCCGCAGCTCGACCGCGATCGCCCGGGTGCCAACCCGCCTGGTGCGCCTGCCCGGCGCCGTGGTGCGGGCCGCCGCCGAGGCCTCGCCGAAGCTCGGCCGGCGTCTGGCGGCGTTGATGGCCGGCCGGGCCAAGGACAGCGAGAAGAAGCTCGGGCCAGCGGGGTAGGCTGCGCTGCGGCGCAGGCCCCCGTCCGGACGCGCAACCGCGCCCGCCTTTCGGCGATAACCGGGCCGGTCCCCCGCGCGCTGGAGAAGCACATGCCGTTCATCCCTGCGCTCAACCTCACGTGTCCCCCGGCGACCTCGACCGTGACGCCGTCGGCAGGTGACGCGCCGCCGCCGCCGCGCGCGCCGGTCAGCGATCAGCCCGGCGCGGCGGCCACGCCGCTCGACGCTTTCCTCGACGGCCTCGAGCCGCGACCGAAGCCGGCGGTCGCCTACGGCGACACCTTCGGCTGGACGCGCGCCGGGGTGGTCACCATCGACGAGCAGACCGGCCTGCATGGGCCGTTCGCCGCCTTCGCCGAGGCGGGCAAACCCTTCGTCGTCCGCTACCTGCGCGACCCGGAGATGCTCGGCTTCCCGCGCGACGTCGCGCGCATCGAGCTGCGCTACCGCGTCGACGGCGGCCCGGTGCGCAAGGCGCTGGTCTGCGACGGGACCCGCAGCCTGCACGACGGCTCGCTCACCTTCTTCCCCGCCCGGATTGCCGTGCCGCCCGATGCGAAGGGGGACCTCGAGTACTGGTTCAAGATCGAGGGCCGCGACGGCCGGGTCTATTGGGACAGCGACTACGGCCGGAACTTCCGGGCCAACATCGTGCCGCAGGGCGGCGCGGTGCTGCGCTTCGATGAGGACTGGAACGAGGCGGTCGGCGGCGCGCTGGTTGCCGGCGGCACGCTGCGCCTCGCCTACGACGTCGACCGCATCCGGCCGCTGCTCGATCGCACCCACCACCACGGCGTGCCGACCTGGAGCGTCCTCGCCCACCTTCGCTTCGACGACGGGCCGGTCATCGACGTGCCGCTGACCGCGCCGCGCCACGGTGACTACGGCGCGACCACCGACATCCAGCCGATCGAGGGGGTGGTCGAGATCCCCGTCACCGCTCGTCGGGTTACCGTCTGGTTCTCCGCCGATGCCTACGGCGCGCCCACCGCCTGGGACTCGGACTTCGCGCGCAACTACCGCTTCGCCATCGCCCCGCCGGCCGACGGGTGAGTCGTCGGCGTCGGCGCCGGCCGGCTCCGTTTCGGGGTGGCGCGCCGGCCGGCGTTTGAGCGATAATGGGCCGCGCGTGAGAATGGTATGCCGAAGAAGGTAGACGGCCAGCAGCCCCTGTCGACCTCCGTCCCGACCCGCGCGGCCGAGGCGAAGCGCCGCGCTGCCTTGCCCCCCGAGGTCGCCCGGGAGCTTCAGGCCCTCGAGCGGGAGTTTGGCGACGTGTTCGCGGCGATCCGCGCCGCCAAGACCAACCCGGACGACTGGCCGGCGCTCGCCCGCCGGTCCGACTTCAGCCGCTTGATGCTGCGGCTGCGCCACCACCTGGTCGGCGCCAAGATCAAATCCGCCGCCGGCGCGCACGAGCCGGCGCTGCAGGCGGCGATGCACGCCACCGGCCTGTCGCGCCCCGAGCTCGAGCAGCTGCTCGTCGCCCCGACCGTCCGCCTCTACCAGGGCAAGTGGCTGCCGCTCTCGGCGACGCTGGTGCGCATGGCCGACGACGCGATCGCCCGGCCGAGCGACGATCGCCTCACGCGCCTGGGCGACGAGCTGTGCAAGCGCCACCTGCCCGACATGCTCGCCGTGCCGGCCGGCTTCGCCAAGCTCCCGGCCCGCCTGGTCAGCGAGGGGCTGCTGCCGCTGGTCGACGCGATCGGCTCGCCGACCGCCGCCGGCCTGGCCTGGGTCGGTGAGCAGCTCGATCGCGCCGGTGAGGCGACCTGCAACGACGTGCAACGCCGCTGGCGGCAGATGCAGGCCGCCCTCGCGCCGTTGAAGGTCTCCTCCCGCGCGCTGGCCGGCTACGACGAGGCCGAGCAGAAGATGATCCTGATGACCGCCGGTGTGCTCGGCCAGGCGGCCGAGGACTGCCAGGCCTGGCTGCGCCTGTTGCGCCACCCGGCCGAGCGGCGCAGCGTCGGCGCGGCCGAGAAGCTCGCCGCGGCGACGCGCACCGGGCTCGACGCCTTCGCGTCGATCTTTCAGCACACCGCTGGCCTCATCGACACGTTGACCGACGCCGACGCCTGGCGCCTCTTCTCCTTCCGCCTCGAGGCGACCGCCGGCGTCGAGTACGTCGGCTGCGTCAGCAAGCTCGGCTTCGCCGCCACCTTCCCGTCGCTGACCGAGCTTCTGGCCTGCGACAAGCCGACGGTGAAGATCGAAAGCTGCGTCACGCCGATCAAGACCTGGGGCGGCTATGGCGAGGGCACCGGCCGCGGCTTCAAGTACACGGTCGGCGGCATGGGCTCGGTGCGCGAGGCGGCCTTCTCGCGCGCGGTCAACTTCAAGACCCCGACCGGCGGGCTGGCGCTGCAGACCGACGACGCTCTCGGCCCCGGCCTCGAGCTCGGCTTCTCGCTCGACGTCGGCGCGCCCGGCGTCTTCTCCTTCTTGCCCGGCTTCGAGATCGCCGTCTTCCACCCCGGCTTCGCCGCCTGGGAGCGGCCGGTCGACTGGCTCGCCAACCACCTGGGCAACGCCACCGAGGTGGTCTGCGACACCGTCGTCGCCGCGGCCAAGACCGCCTACCGCGCCGTCAAGCGCGGCGCGGCGACGCCGGCCGAGCTCGCGGAGGGCAGCCCGGCCGACCCGGCCGACCCGACCGACCCGGCCGAG